>CAJTWA010000003.1 GCA_910580195.1 uncultured Lachnospiraceae bacterium | reverse complement strand
CTTCTTCACATGCTTTTACTAATTCATTTAACTCTAATACGCTTAACTCTTTAATAGCTTCAATAAATTCTTGGGTTGTTAATTTTGCCATTATGATTTACCTCCATTTTATATTTGTTTTCAAGTAAACGGATACTTTGCTGGCGCTCTCACCCTGCTTTGCCAAAACTGCCCCGCTGGCTTCTGCCCTGTGAATGTGAAACGGGACGCTAGCACATAACTGGCTGGGCTCGTCTGGCGCCTTATGCTTCTGCCTCAGCGGCTGGGGCTGCTTCTTCTGCCGCACCGCCTGCTTCGCCGCCCTGTTCTGCAATCTGGTTAAGAACACGGGCAAAGTTGGTAATCGGTGACTGGATGCTGCCAAGGAATTTCGCAAGCAGCTCGTCCCGGGATGGGATGGATGCAATTACTTTGATTCCGTCAGCATCATAGAATGTCCCTTCCACAACGCCTGCTTTTAATTCCAATGCCGGGGCTGTTTTTGAAAATTTCGCAAGAATACGCGCTGGGGCTGTTGCATCATCCTTGGAAACAGCAATTGCGCTTGGCCCTTTTAACATTGGGCACATTTCTTCAAAATCAGTTCCCTGAAATGCAAAGTTCATCAATGTGTTCTTATAAACTTTGTAAACCACGCCAGCTTCACGCAGCTGTTTCCGCAACTGTGTGTCTTCGTCAACTGTCAGCCCGCGGTAATCTACCAGCACGACAGACTGGGCATCTTTGATATGCTCAGCAATTTCCTGTACGACAGGCTGCTTTAATTCTACTTTTGCCACGAATTGTGCACCTCCTTCTAGTTTTTGGTGCAGCCATTTCTGGGAACGTCCCATACCGGCTGCGATATATGAGAGCTTTTAAGCAGAAACATTTTCCTGCAATCCCTTGCACCATCCCTGCCCTTCTGCCAAGATAGCTGACTGGCATCAGATGCCTTCGGTTTACCATGCCAAACCCGGGCAATACGCATTGGATGCCTTCTGGCTTGCCACGCCAACCGGGGCAACCGCATTGGACGCTTCTGGGACTGCTGGGTAACAAATGCCGGAACTGCTTAAAAGCCCCTTTGTCCGAGACAAAGAGGCTTGAAATTATCTTTCATCATTTACTGGAAAATATCCTGTAAACTTCCTCGGCAGGCCTTGCTGTTATGCCTTGCGGCACCTGCTGTCTTCGGTCATATACTTATTTAGTATAACATTGCGTATATCAGATGTCAACATTAAACTACAAGTTTTGCAGTATTGACTTTTACGCCGGGTCCCATGGTAGGAGCAAGCGTAACGCTTCTTAAATACTGCCCCTTCAATGCGGCAGGCCTTGCTTTAATGATGGCATCCATAAGGGTCTGGAAGTTGTCCGCTAATTGTTCTTCTGTAAAAGATGCTTTTCCAATTGGCACATGGATAATATTTGTCCTGTCCAACCGATACTCAATCTTACCGGCTTTGATGTCGCTGATTGCCTTGGTAACGTCCATGGTAACAGTTCCTGCCTTGGGGTTCGGCATTAAGCCCTTAGGCCCTAACACACGCCCCAAACGGCCTACCACGCCCATCATGTCCGGGGTAGCAACTACAACGTCGAAATCCAGCCATCCGTCGTTCTGGATTCTCGGGATCAGCTCTTCCCCGCCAACATGATCAGCGCCCGCTGCCAATGCTTCGTCCAATTTATCGCCCTTGGCAAATACCAGCACCCGTACAGCCTTGCCTGTCCCATGGGGCAATACAACTGCGCCACGGATCTGCTGTTCTGCATGGCGGCCGTCGCAGCCAGTCCTGATGTGAACCTCGATTGTTTCGTCAAATTTGGCAACCGCTGCTGCTTTTACCTTGCTGATTGCCTCTGCTGTATCATACTGCATCCCCCTGTCGATGGCTTTTGCAGCTTCTGCATATCTTTTTCCTCGTTTCATGCTAAAAATAACCTCCTTGTGGTATTATCGGGAGCCAACTAGCCCTCCCACTCTGTGTCCGCAGAACCTTATTCCTCTACTGTAACTCCCATGCTGCGGGCAGTCCCAGCAATCATGCTCATTGCTGCTTCTAAGGAACCTGCGTTCAAATCTTTCATTTTCAGCTCTGCAATTTCCTGTACCTTTGCTTTGGAAATGGTCGCTACTTTTGTTTTATTCGGTACTGCAGAGCCTGATTTGATGTTGCATGCCTTTTTAATCAATACGGGCGCGGGCGGGGTCTTTGTCACGAAGCTGAAGCTCCTGTCCGCATAAACGGTGATTACAACTGGGATGATTAAGTCCCCTTGGTCAGCCGTCCTTGCATTAAACTGCTTGGTAAATTCTACGATATTTACGCCATGCTGCCCAAGCGCGGGGCCAACTGGCGGTGCAGGCGTAGCTTTTCCAGCAGGAATCTGTAATTTGATATATCCTTCTACTTTCTTTGCCATTTGGAAATTCCTCCTTTACTTTTGCCGCAGCCATATGCAAACTGCTGCAGCCTTTGCATCTTATAGCTTTCTGATATCTGTGAAACTTATTTCAACCGGTGTTTCACGACCGAACAAGTCAACATTGATTGTAACCATCTGCTTGCCATGGTTCATGGACTGGATAATCCCAACCGTGTCTTTCCAGACGCCGCCGGTAACTCTGATGGAGTCGCCTTCCTCAAAGTCTACAACCACACTATGCTCAACTTGGATGCCCAATGGCCTCATTTCAGCTTCAGTAAGCGGTACAGGCTTAGAGCCCGGGCCCACAAATCCGGTAACACCTCTGGTATTCCTTACCACATACCATATGTCATCATTCATAACCATATTAATCAGAACATATCCCGGAAACATTTTTTTCTCCACGGTTTTCTTCACGCCGTTTTTCATTTCCACAACGCTCTGCATCGGAACCCTGACTTCTAAAATCTGGTCTTCCAAATGCCGGTTCTCAATTGTTTTTTCAATGTTCTCTTTGACTTTATTTTCGTAACCTGAATAGGTATGGACTACGTACCAGTTTGCCTCTGCCATAAATCACCTACGCCTCCTATAATTTCACTAGGCTATCCACGCCGAACCGGATAATAACGTCCAATACGGCAATAATCAGGCCTAAGACAACAGAAGCAGCTACCACGGCAGCCGTCTGCCTTGTCAGTGATTTTTTGTCTGGCCAGATAATTTTGTTAAATTCAGCCTTCAGGCCAGTGAACCAGCTTGTTTTTGAAGCTTTTTCTGTATTGGTTTCTCCCATTTTCTACCTCCAGTGGTGCAGGGCACCATCCATCCAAGGGATGGCCAGAATCATGCTGTTACTTAGTTTCCTTGTGTAATGTGTGTTTCCTGCAGAACCTGCAGTATTTCTTGGTTTCCATTCTGTCTGGATGGGTTTTCTTATCTTTGGTCATGTTGTAATTCCGCTGTTTACATTCGGTACATGCCAGTGTAATTCTTGTGCGCACAACTTCCACCTCCACTTAAATTCTAATTTTAGGCATAAAAAAAAGACCTACTTCCATCGCTAGTCTAATATAGCATACAAAGGCCGCTCCCGTCAAGGCTTTTCGCGATATTGCAAAAATTAATTTGTGCTAGGGCTGGTTTCATGCTGCCACGCAACATTTAATAGGAAACCTTTTAGGGCCGGGCCACATTCCCAGGCATCCCCTAGTACTTTTGGCATATTTCAAAAAAGAGGCCGCAGCGTATTAATAATTTTTCCAAAACGTCCGATATATAGAGTAAATTATATATGAAAACACAAAATTATACAAGGAGTTATTTTGTGCCCCCATGCTTCGGCATGATTTCACGGATGAAAGGAGGGGATTTATATGGCCGCTATTGATACTGCTTACAATTATTACCTGAGCACATACGGAACACAGACGGCTTCCCGCTACGATTCGCATAAAAAAAGCGAATTGCGCAATATATATAATACAATCGTTAAAATCAATAAAGACTCCCCCCTCTATAAAATTAAGCACTCAGGGGATGTTAAGAAATTCGCTATAGACATTAAGGAAAGCACCCGGATTATCAAAAATGTGGTTGCCTCCCTCTCGGACGCAGAAGAGGGCATCGGCAATGCTTTCCAGAAAAAAATCGCAACGTCTTCCCAAGAGGACGTTGTTTCCGCAGATTATATTGGGAATTCCAAAGATTCGGAAGGGACAGAGCAATTCCTCGTGGAAGTAAAGCAGCTTGCTTCCCCGCAGATTAATATGGGGAATTTTTTGGAAAAAAACCATCTGGCTTTAAGGCCCGGCTCTTATTCTTTTGATTTGGAAAATACTTCCTCCACCTATGAATTCCAGTTTAATATCAATGCGGAGGATACCAATTATACCACCCAGAGCAAGCTGGCAAACTTAATTACCAATGCAGACATTGGGCTAAAAGCCCATGTCATTGAGGATGAGAACGGCTTAAGCGCCCTGCAGGTTGAATCTGTTTCCACCGGAATTGGGGAAGGGGAGCCCTTCCTGTTTTCCATTTACCCGCAGGCTTCGCAGGATTCCATTTCTGCAGTAGAATCCTTAGGGATAGACCATGTGGCGCAGGAGGCTGCAAACGCAGTGTTTTTATTGGACGGCGTGGAGCGTTCCTCCCACTCGAATACCTTTACGATTAACCATGCATTTGAATTAAATTTGCGGGGGATCAGTGAAGAAGGGCATCCCGCTGTAATTGGCTTTAAGACGAATGCCGACGCCATGGCTGACAATATCCAGACGTTGGTGGATTCTTATAATTCTATTTTGCAAACTGCAAACAAATATTCTGGATCCCAGCAGCAGAGCGTGAAGCTTTACCGGGATATGAGCAGCACGGCTTTTGCTTTCCAGAACAATTTAGAGAGCATTGGGCTGATGGTGGAAGATACCGGCGAGATTTCCATTGACAAAGCGCTGCTGACGGAATCTGTTTCTGAGGAACATGCAGAAGAGCACCTGTCTGTGCTGAATGATTTTAAGAATATGCTGAACACGAAGGCAACGAATGCTTCGCTGGATCCTATGAAATATGTAGATAAGATTATCGTTACTTATAAAAGGCCGGGGAAAAACTTGGTGACTCCTTATATTACTTCCATTTATTCTGGGATGATGATGGACCATTATTGTTAAGTGAAAGAACCAAAAGGGCAGAAACACAATTCTTGTTTCTGCCCTTTCTTATTGTCTTGCTAAGCCCTAAATCATCTCTTAGAACTGGAACAGGCGGTTAACGCTGCCGAACTGCTCCTGCTGTTTCTTCTGCATCATAATCCGGTATTCCTGCAATAAGCTATTCTTCTTCATGTCGGAAACCGCCCCTGCATAGTCCAAATCTTCCAGACGGCTCTGGGACGCCGTTACATTGTAAGAAGCATAGGAATTGTAATTCATGGTGTGGCCTAAGCGGTTATAAGCTGCCCCAAGGCCGCTGCGTGCAGACGATACCTTTTCCAATGCACTGTCAATCTGGGAAAGGTCAAAATCCCCAGTTACATCATAATCTGCAATCCCAAGGTTGCTCAATACTGCATCCGGCATGTTGATGTCCATGCCGCCCCCATCCGGATTGGACGCCACGTGGGAGTTCTTCATGCTGCCATCAAGGACATTCATGTTGTTGAACTGGGTGTTCTTTGCTGCATCGGAAATATAACCCTTAAGCTGGTCGATTTCCTGCTGGATGGCCTCCCTGTCATCATCCCCATAGATAGCCGTGTTGGATGCTTGGATGCTTAACTCCCGCATACGCTGCAGGGAATCTGAAATCTTGGACAAGCCTCCCTCTGCAACATTTACCATGTCTTGGGATGTTGCGGCGTTCCGTAATCCTACGTCATAACCGTTTTTCTGGGAAAGCAGCTTTGTGGCGATGGCAAGGCCTGCTGCATCATCCGCTGCGGAATTGATCCGTTTGCCGCTGGAAAGCTGCTGGAAATTACGGCGCAGGTTCTGGTTCTGCTTTGTGTATAAACTGCGGTTCTGGTATACATTCTGGGTTCTGCCAATGGATGAAATACTCATATCATAACCTCCTTCCTGTTGTGTCCCTTATATTCTTATGCCAATCATTGCTAGTATTGTTAATTTCATTATAGCAAAGAAAGGGATTTTTGCAATGGGTATTTGGCAAAATTTCCAAACAATTCTATGTATTGGCAAAATTCTTTCAAACAGCAATCTTATCTATTTTGCATCTTTCAGGACTTCGTCTGCTACTTTTCCAAAGTTTTCAAATACGGGAAGGGTTTCTTTTAATGAGGCTGCTATCTCGCTGTCTTTTTTCCCTTCCAAAGCCTTGCTGAGCTTTAAGATGCTGGTGTTGATTTCCTCTTTCTTAATACGCTCTTCTTTTTCATTGATAAAATCCATCGTCCCGTTTAAAATTCCGATTTCCCAGTTAATCCCTTTCACGATTTCATCTAGGAACTTGTCTGTGTCGTCCTTGCGGTCGCCTTCCAGCTCTGGGATGATGCTGTTCATGCTTTTTACAAGGCGGCTGTTGTAATCCTTAAAAACCTCCAATGCTTCTATTTGCTGTGCGCGGATATCTTCCATGATATCATTTCCTCCTTATACTTTTGTATGGCGTAATCTATAAACCACTTTATATTGGAGCACTATTCCAATAACCCATATTGCTGCTGACTCATTCTGTTTCTTAGGCAGTTTACTGCAGCAATTACTCTGAGAACCCATATTGCTGCTAAGTTTACCTGTTTCTTAGGCTGTTTAATGCAGCAAATACTCCGAGAACCCATATTGCTGCTAATTCAACCCGTTTACAATGGCAATTACTCAGGGCTGCCCTGAAACAGCTTACATGGCTCAGCTTCATTGCCGAAATAACTATTTTGGGCGCCCTATGCTTGTGTTTCCAGCGCTTTTAGACCGTCTGCAAAATCTGCCCCACCCGCAGTTCAAGGGAATAGTTCTCCTTCGCCTTCTGGTAGCCGCTGCGTGCAATCTTGGCCCGTTCTTCCTCATGCCCCAAGTAATACCTGATTTTTTCCACCAATTCCTCCTCGCTGGCGAACGTGTCCAAATCCTTGCCCACCTCAAAATATTCCGGGATTTCACTTTGGTAATTCGTCAGCGCAAATCCCCCAGCCCCCAAAATATCCCAAAGCCTAAGGGGTATCCCGGTGCGTATGGGCTTAGAGGTAAAGTTCAGGTTGATTTTGGAAAGGCGGAAAATCTTGGGCATTTCTGTGGTTGTCCTCGCAAGCCCACGGTAGTTGGCCTTGGGGAGCGGGCTGAAATCGCTTGCAGTATACAAGTCCAAAGAAAATTCCTCGGACACCCGCTTCAAAAGCCGCAGCCTTTCCTGCTCGGTGACTTTGTTGCCAAGGTAAAGGTGCGCCATGGCTGCGCGGTCGTTGTGCTCCGCCTTTTCCGGGAATTGGTAAAAAGGCACTTTTTCCTTAAACTGCTGCAAAACTTCATCTGTGATACATTCCTCTAAAAAATTGTACCCATAAACCTTTAGCTGCGCCTCAACCACGCCGTCCAGAAACCCTTTTAGCCAAGACTCCTCTTTCAGATGGTTGTACGGGCATTTTTCCGTGTACAGGGAGCCAATGAAGGATACGTCCGCAGCATATTTTTCCCTGTCCTTCTTACTGATGTTTTCCAGCAGCGGGTCAAGCCGGGCATAGTCCGCCCCCAACGGCAGATAAAAAATCCCCTTGGGGTTTTCCGGCCGGAATTCCTCATATAAGGCATAGTCAAACATGAAAATTCGGTTCCAGCCGTTGCGCACCGAGTGGGAATACAGTTCCATTACCGGGCTGTCCACAACCCAGCAGACGTATGGGATATGGAAAATATTGCAGACCTCTGAAACCACCGGGAAAAAATTGATGCTGAACACGATGTGGCTTTCCTGCTTTTTCAGGGCCGCGCTCACCAAGTTCATCTGCCCCCTTGCCCCCAGCTCCTTGTTCCTCATTTCCTCCGTAATCTCAGTTACGGTATGCCCCAGCCGCTTCATCACCGCAATGATGTCCGGCTCGCAAATACTGTTGTATCGGTAAAATAAAATATTCATTTGTCCTTCCTCATGAAAAATCTGCAATCACTTGGCTTATGTAGGCTTCGTCCCGGATAGGCAAAAGCACCTGCTCTTCCCCCAGCTCATTGTTATATTTGCCGTCAATTGGCGTCCTGCACCCTTCCCCGCGCAAAAACCATTCATACTCCAAATCCACATGCCCCACATCCACCGCTTGGTATCCCGCCTTGCACAAATCGCTGGCAAGCACGGTGGCCGCAGGGCCGAGGGCAAGCAAAAACAGCGTGCCTTTTTCCTGTGCTTTGCAGCAACTAAGAATTTCCTGATATCTGGAAAACGCATTTTCTGCAGGCCCTAAAATCCTTTGGATGCTCTTTGCGTTGCCAAATAAATCATTTCCCACGCCAAGGCCGCTGCAGCACCCTTCCACAAAAATACAGTCGCGGCCATCCCAAATCTTTTTTAAATTTTCAAAACGCTTTCTGGGGGCGTCTGTCTGGTTATCCCGGTACATCACATACGGCCTTGTGACATAAGCGTCATAATACGTTTTCTCAGAGTGCAAAAGCTCCAAATGCTCTTTACGCACCTGCGGGTTTAAGTAACAGCGGATTTCCCTTTGGGACTGCTCTGTGTACTTTTCTAAGCTGCCATAATTGTCGGCAATCCCAATCAGGAGGTTCTCATCCTCGGACTGGAGCACCTCTTTTAACCTTTGGCTTAATTCCTCTTCTATTTCGGTCTGGAACCTGTGGCGGATGCGCCCGGCAATGGCAGCAAATTCCCCGTCGCCAAACCTTGCAAGGGATTTCCCATGGGCTACAATCTCGCTGATGGCCTGTTCCCCCGCAGCAATTTTCGGGAAAAACCCGTCCATGGGATGCTGCATCCTGTCCCAGAGCTCATAAACTGCATTTTCCTGAAAATAAACATTGTCCTGCTGCTTCTGCTCTGCCCATTCCAAAATCTGCTTCTGGCCGCGGATGAGCAGCTTGTTTTCTTCCTCTAATTGGTATACCCTCCGCTGTAAGCCCTCCACAATCCCCAGAAGGCTTAGAAACTGCTGTTCCAACTCCATTTCTGTTTACCATCCTTTTTTACGCATCATGTATTTATTATAGTAGAAATTGTGGGGATTTACAAGGGGATTTCGCTTTTGGAAGAAGGTTAACCTTACCTAAATAGGCTGTCATGGCTATCTGTGCCTATCAATACGGTTTTTCCTTGGAAAGCAAAGCCGTAGCAACGTATCTTTTCTGGCGGGATTCCCTTTGCCAGAAGGCTGGCGGCATAATTTTTTCCCTCTATCTGGGCTAGGGCAGATGCTACAGTTTCCTGTAAATCTTTTTCTTTTGCTGGACGGAATACTTTAAACTCCATTATGATAGCATCATCTTCCTGATTCTTTGGTTCAAGCATCACATCATACCTGCCAAATCCGCTCTCCCGGTTCGATGTGAGCACATAACGGCCTGCCAAATCCACCATCAGGCCAAGTACAAAGCCATTGTAAAACCGTTCCGGCTCTTCCTTGGATGGGCGGTTCCCTGTATCAAAATAGCTAAACGTTACCGCAGCCATCCGGTTCATATATTCATTCATCGCGTCTATGTCGTTTAACATCAATGCCTTAATAAAATCATTGTAATAATCATTTTCCCCGCTCTCAAACCAACCCATCACCAAATCCTCAAACATGGTCCGCACTTCCCAATTCGTCAGTGCAAGCTGGCAATGGCTCCTGCCATTTGGTTCAACAGATTCTGTGCTGGCCACTTTCAGGTAGCCCGTTGCAAGCAGGAAGTTCCAGATGGCATCCTTCTTCGCCAGCAGGCAGCTGAACACAATCTGCTCATCCACAAGGACTGGGATTGTCCCCCCGCGCAGCAGCGTTTCAAACCCCAGCTTTACATTTTTATTCCCCTCCTGTACCAATTTCCCTACTAGGCCATTCGAACTCGTATTGGCCCAGTATGCCCCCGCTTTCCGCACAGCAAGGTAATACAGCACAGACCATGGGTTTGTAAATGTCCGTCTTTTTCCCAAATGTAAATCCATCATACCATTTTTTCACTTCCTGTTTCGGTCCGGACAGCCCAAACTCATCAAGGGCGTCAAACACCTCCTGCTCTGTAAACCCGAAACATTCTGCATATTCTTCCGACGTTGTGGTGACTACCCGCAGGTTATTCAAATCAGAAAATACCGATTCCTTGCTGACCCTAGAATTCCCGTCAGGACTGCCCGCTCTAGGCAGGGATTTGTCTTAAATGCAGCATGGAACAGATTTTTAATAAAAAGCGCCATCTCTTCCCAATAGCCGTGCATATAAAAAGCTTAGGGAAATGACCGGGTAAGTGCCCTGAAGCCCGCGATACTCCCCATCCTGCCAAATGGAAAGGCCTTCGAACAAATCTCCCCGGCCGGCATATTCTACGGAAAAAAATTTTTCCAACATGCTCATATTCAGTGTTTTGCCGAAACGCCTTGGCCGGGCAATCAGGGTTACACTGTCGTTGGATTCCCACCATTCACGGATGAAATCTGTTTTGTCTACATAAAAATTGTTCGTGCGCCTTATAGTTTCAAAATTTTGGTGGCCGATGCCTGTTTTTCTTGCCATGGGAGCTTCCTCTCCTTGGATGGTGCAAGTTTCACTAGAACAAAAAAGCTGGAAAACCATCAAAGCAAGCTAGAAGACGGAGCAACTCTGTTGGATTCCTTGAATATGGAAAAACAAAAATTTTATCGGTATATTAGGGGTTTTTCTAGATTTTAGTATATCGGATTTTTAAGGAAAAAACAATGGAGGGCAGAGAAGATAATGTATGGATCGCAAAATGCAAAGACTGCTGCAATACCGCAGGCTGGATTATTCTGTAGAAATGTTACCAAAAACTCCTATGCTAACACAGCCCTATTCCATTTATAACGAAACAGGGCTGTAAGGCTGTAAAAGCAAAACCTTATCATGCAAGGCCACATCCTAAATTTTTAGCAGGTTTTCAATTACAAAATCCTGCATCCCATCTGTCATCCCCGGATAAAGCGGCAGGCTTACCATATGCTGGTATAGCTTTTCTGCCTGTGGGCAGAAGGTTTCCTGATAGCCGTGGTTCCGGTAATAGGGGTGACGGTATACTGGGATATAATGGACATTCGCGCCAATGCCTGCTTCCTGCAACGCTGCGAACACTTCTTTCCTGTCCCGCTCCAGAACCTGAACCACATACAGGTGCCAGCCGCTTTTTGTGTTTTCCAGCTGCTTGGGCACTACAAGATTAGGCCGCCCTGCAAATGCTTGGTGGTACCGTTCTGCCAACTGCCTTCTGCGCGCCAAAAAACCTTCCAGCTTATCCATCTGGCTGCAGCCAAGGGCAGCTTGGATATCAGTCATGCGGTAGTTATAGCCCAGTTCCAACTGCTCATAATACCAGCCGCCTTCCCCTGCCTTCTGCTGCATCAGGCTTTCTTCCCTTGTAATCCCATGGCTGCGGAATAATTTCAGGCGTTCATACAATTTTTCATCATTGGTGACTACCATCCCGCCTTCCCCTGTTGTTATCGGCTTTACGGGATGGAAACTAAATGTTACCATATTAGAAAAAGAGCCAATTTTTTTCCCTTTATATTCTGCCCCAAGGGCATGGGCGCCATCCTCAATAACAGCCAAATGGTGTTTCTCTGCTATTTGCCGTATTTCATCCATTTCACAGGGCTGGCCTGTAAAATGCACGGGGATAATGGCTTTTGTTTTATCTGTTATTTTACGTTCTATGTCCTTTGGGTCAATGTTGTAGGTAATTGGGTCGATATCTGCAAATACTGGGGTTCCGCCGCAATACAGCACACAGTTTGCAGACGCGGCAAAGGTAATGGGGGTAGTTATCACCTCGTCCCCTTCGCCTATTCCTGCTGCAAGGCAGGCAACGTGGAGGGCGGCAGTGCCATTTGATACCGCCACTGCATAGCCTGCCCCTACATATTCTGCAACCTTCCGTTCAAATTTTTCCACGGCAGGCCCTGTTGTCAGGAAGTCGGAACGCAGCACGTCCACGACTGCCTGAATATCGTCTTCTTCAATTGTCTGATGTCCGTATGGGATGTACATTTTTACCACTCTT
Source organism: uncultured Lachnospiraceae bacterium (assembly GCA_910580195.1). Lineage (GTDB taxonomy): Bacteria > Bacillota > Clostridia > Lachnospirales > Lachnospiraceae > Petralouisia. The sequence goes on along the minus strand of CAJTWA010000003.1, from coordinate 116,895 downwards.
TCCTTATAAATTTTATATCAATTTCAATATCTCTGCGACACGTTGTGCGCCTTTCCCATCAACCATTTGTTGCATTTTTAACGATTTTTCTTGACGCAACTTTTCATTGTCATAGTACAAATTTAAATAGAGATTTATCTTTTCAACAACATTCTCTGTCCTAATATCTCCTACATAATCAATAATCCCGTCTTTGTGGAACGTCTTTACATTGTCTAATTGGTTGTCTGCAACTGCATAAGAAATGGTAGGAACCCCTAATGCACATAGTTCATACAACGTTGTCCCTCCTGCAGCAATTGCCATATCTGCATGTTCCATATGTTTTTCTATATCTGATACGGCTTTATAAAAATGGATATTTGGGTACATGCAATACTTTTTACGCATGGACTCATATTTTGAGCAATACATGCCGCAAATCACCCTAATATCCCTATATTTCTCTTTCTCTATGCTTTCTAATAAACGTTCCAGCATGTTATATTTATCTGCCCCACCGGAAAGCAGAATTAGTTTCTCAGCCGTAGGATTAATCCGTTTTTTTCCACATCTACTAAACTTCTGCCGTAATGGGACATATTGTGTGCCAAGAAAACACTTGGTATTTTTGTAATCCCTATTTTGGTAAAATGCTTTTCCATAATTGGCATAACAAATCAATGCATTTACAGGATACTCAAATGCATTAATATCGTCTAGGTACACAGTTTTAGCCACTTTGGTTAATTCGCTCAAGTAATTTGGTGTAACCTGATAACTGTCAATCAGAATTTTTCCTATTTGCTTTTCCTGAATTACCTGTCCAATAATCGGCAGCTCTGAGTCCAAGTCATCCCATTGTGTATGGAGCACGACGTATGGGAAACCATGTTTGTCCAAAAGGTTGGCTGCTTGGGCATCTGCCAGTAGGAACGTAGTGCCTTCACCCTGAACCCTCGCTGCTTCTGCAATGGACAGACAACGCATCACATGGCCTGTCGCAATTATATTGTTCATGTCAGTTCGTATATATATCATTATTACACCTACTATAGAAATATCCATGCCATTAAGGATGTATTTTTAGGAAATTACAGCCTTCTTTTATAAACAGCGAAATTACCTTTTTTTTCAAAACGCTCAAATCCTAAGTTGGTGGCAAATTTTAATGATTCTTTGTTTTCCACATGGATTTCAGCAACTGCCTCTATGGCCTTCCATTCATTTTTTGCAAATTCAATAATCTTTTCAAGCGCTTCTCCTGCATAGCCTTTTCCTTGGTATCCCGGCGCAAGGAGATAACTTACTTCAACTGTTACAAGGCGCCCTTTCTTCTTTTTAATCCCAAATACACCAATACGTTCTTTCTGGCTTTTGATAGTCGCCATCCAGTTCAAACAATTTTCATCTAAAGTATATCTGTAATGGAACCAATTCAAGTGCTCTTCAATTTCCAGAGGATGTGGTAACAGAAAATATTTATATACTTCTGGGTTAGAACGCCATGTTACAATTAATGTTGTATCTTGTTCTGTGATTTCATCTAGGTATAACCTATCTGTTATTAATTGAGGTGCTATATTACTCATGTTATGTGTATCCCTTCATCCAGAAAATCTTTCGATATAAGGAACGGCTTTTCATCCTTTTAGCTCCTCTAAAATTTCCTGAGTAATCGGTTCTCCCCTGTGAATTACACGCTTGCTCTTTTTTCCTATCAATGCAGGCATATGCTTCGGCAGTATTCCATACCCCGGCCTAATACTGCGGATATTTTCCGTTGTCAATACTTCTCCTATTTCTATCTCTTTTACTGCAAATAAACTTCGCCGAAAAACCGTAGAGCTTTTTTCTTTCTCAGACAAGATGTAATCTGGACCCTGCACAAGCAATTTAGCATTTCTGGCATCCTGCACCATCTGGGCAAATTCTTCTATTTCCATACTGAATTCACTGTCAGGATTTTTTATTTTTCTTGACAGGCAAACATGTTTCTCAATCACACATGCCCCTAATGCTACCCCGGCAACTGCAGCTATGCTACCCATGCTATGGTCTGACAGACCCACTTTCACACCAAACCGTTCCCTCATATCCGGAATATTCGCTAAATGCATGTCTGTCCAGTTTGCGGGGTATTCACTGCAGCATTTCAGCAGAATAATATTGTCATTCCCAACCCGCCGGCAAGCATCTACCGCATCTTGTATTTCACGCAAGCTGCCCATTCCGCATGAAATAATCATTGGTTTCCCTTTAGAAGCTGCATATTCTATCAATGGAATATCCACCATCTCAAAGCTTGCAATTTTATATGCACCGCAGCCCAATCCCTCTAAGAAATCAACGGCCGAATTGTCAAATGGTGTTGAAAGGAAATCGACGCCACATCTTTCACACTCATCTTTTATCATAGCCTGCCATTCCCACGGAGTACCTGCATCCTCGTATAAATCATGGAGTTTGTAGCCATCCCACAAACCGCCCTCAATCTGAAAATACTTGTTATCACAGTCAATCGTCAGCGTGTCGGCTGTATAGGTCTGAATTTTAACGCAATCGGCTCCGGCTTCTGCTGCCTTACGGACAATTTCTAGCGCATTATCTAATTTTCCTGCATGGTTTGCACTCATTTCAGCAATAATATATACCCCGCCCTTATTGATTTTCTCAAACATTTTAAACATGATTTTATTATCCCTTTATGTAAGATTTCATAAACTGATACTTCATCTCAGCTATCTTCCAATCCTGTTCATTATCAATATCCTGAACTTCTAGCTCTGGCATAATTATGGCTTTTGTATAATTCGTCACAAGTTTTCGATTATTCATAAAACTATCAACCTTGAAACAATAAAACTGTCCACAATCATGATACATCATAGGAATATCCTGTGAACGCCTTTCTGAGTACTCTGGAAATATATATTTTACCTTTCCATTCTCTATTTCCACTCCTCGCATTGGCGGAAAAGAAAAAGCAGTTACAGGTATCACAGATTCTACCTTATTTTCTTCTAAAAGCTGCATTGCATTCCGTAACTTTTTCCCAGTTATAAAAGGAGCCGTAGGATAAATGCAGCATCCACAGCTATATTTTTTGCCTAGTATTTGATATTGCTCCAAAACCTCTAACAATACCTCTGTTGTAGTTGCATGGTCATCCGCAGTCCCTGCTGAGCGTAAGAATGGTATGTTTGCTCCGTATTGCTTGGCTACTTCTGCAATTTCCCTATCCTCTGTAGACACCATGACCTCATCAAAAATCCCTGCTTCCAAAGATGCCTCTATTGAATATGCAATAATAGGCTTGCCACAGAATTCCCTAATGTTTTTTCTTGGAATCCGTTTGCTCCCTCCTCTGGCAGTAATAATTGCTATCTTTCCCTCCATAAAACTATCCCTCTTCTGGCCCATACTATCATATAGTGGAACCATATTCCTTTATACAAATATAAAATTAATGTACCTCTACATTATTTAATAATACTTTTAAATCATCTATCGAAAGCCATTCCGTATTTGTTCCAGAACTATACTCAAATCCTTGCTCAATCTTCTTTCCACCGGGCTGAATCTTGTCATGGTTCCACCATTCCATATGGGGATATATAATAAAATGCTTTTCATACTCATATGTATTCATGGCGTCTTCGCGCGTCACCATAATTTCATGCAGCTTTTCACCTTCACGAATTCCTACTTCCGGCATATTGCATCCCGGTAAAATGGCCTGTGCCAAGTCTGTAATTTTAAAGGAGGGAATTTTAGAAATAAATGTTTCGCCCCCCTTTGATTCCTCTAAGGCCTTTATAACTAACTGTACACCTTCCTCCAAACTAATCCAGAACCGTGTCATCCGGTAGTCTGTAATCGGCAAATCTTTCCCACCATTAGCGATAATGTTACGGAAAAATGGAATTACTGAACCACGGCTGCCAGCTACATTTCCATAACGTACTACTGAAAAACAAACATTCTTTGTACCAGCATAAGCATTTGCAGAAACAAAAAGTTTATCAGATACAAGTTTTGTACCCCCATAGAGATTAATAGGATTTACCGCTTTGTCCGTGGAAAGCGCTACTACCTTTTTCACACCACAATCAAGCGCCGCATCTATAATATTCATGGCACCATTTATATTTGTTTTTATTGCTTCTATGGGGTTATACTCGCAAGCTGGCACCTGCTTTAGAGCTGCAGCATGTACTACATAATCTACTCCATCAAATGCACGGTACAACCTATTTTTATCTCTAACATCCCCAATAAAAAAACGGAGAATACTTCTATATTCTTTTAACTTTTCAGCCATAACAAACTGCTTATATTCATCACGGGAATAGATAATAATTTTTTTAGGATTGTAATGTTCCAACATATATTTTATAAATTCATTACCAAAAGAGCCTGTCCCCCCAGTAACTAATATTGTTTTATTATTTAACATCCTTTTTCCTCCAAATCTTTTTCCGTATACTTAAGAATTGCTTTCACTCTTCTCAAGAGGAATCGGCAACAATGTTTCTTCAGCCATTTCCTTTAATAATTCTGCACACATTTGTAATAGCTCACTATATTTTATCCCTTTCCTTGCAGCTTCCTGCATTTCTTCTGCCGCGTTCTCACCCTCATAGTAATATTCGCTTCGGATGATATATTCTGCAGAGGGCATAGTCATCTCCACTAACTGAAATCCATCATTTTCATGACACTTCTTTGTGTACTTTTTAATTCTTTTGAGTATTTTCAAATTATTTTCCTTATTCAAGTTCGCAGATTTACTGTTTTTTTCCAAAGACTGATATGCCTTTTTCAACAACTTGGCATTTTTTATAATCTCATTATATTTTTCTGGAATCATATGCAGATATTCTACTGCTTTCCTCCGCTCATCCTCCGTAAATTCTGATTCCATTTCTGCAATACAAGTTTCAAAACTGAACTCTTCCACACACGTTTCTTCAATGGCATCTTTTAAAGTCATCAGTTCTGTTCCTTCGATATAAGCACCGCCTTCTGTTGCATTAATAATATGGAACTTTTCAAGCTTTTTCATGCCTTCAATATATTTCTCAAACCATTCCAAATACATGCGCAAGTTCAAAAGTGTAGGTACTTTTTCCTCATAGTTTCCTTTCACCATAATCATATTTTCCGTGTTTTCTTCCTTCATTTTTTCCGAAAATGTTCCATCTGCATGGCTTCTGTTATTGCTATATGCTAAATCTTGGCCAACCAAAATAATTGTGTTAAATCCCATTTTGAACAAAAGTGAAAAACCGTAACATGCAACTGAGCCTGAACCGGAAACATTATAAAACGCTTTTCCGTTTTTCTGATAAATTCGAAACGGAATTAGATACCCATCAAAAAAGAATATCTTTTTTCCTTTCTGCCGTTCTATCAGAGTATAATGGGAACTGGTTGGAGCAATTACAGGAATCTCTTCTGCCCCATCAATCTCTATCAAATCCAGAGGCTTATGAGGATCTATTGTTATAAAAGCATCTGGTATAATACCTGCTTTCACTAAAGGCTTTATTGCTGTATCTACTGCCAAAATAAAAGCTTTATTCTTAGCTCGCTTTAAATCCATAATATTTTTATTCAAAGAAGGTCCTGCTGCCACCAAAATCGCTGGCTTATCATGAGGAATAGATTCAAATAACTTTTTCGTACTATAACCATCACAAATATACTTCATATTATGCAGCACATTCTTTGCCAAATCCCCCGCAAACAAAACACCTGTATTGTAATTGACTCTAATATTTTCCATAAAGCGCTGTAATATTTTCACATACTTTAAAATTTTCTCCCCATAAAACACACGATAATTGGGATGAATTTTTTCCCTTAAAAAATTCATACATTCAACTGCAACTACCTTATTCATAACTGGCACAAATTCAGATTCATTAATGCCCTCAACTATAAAAGCAACAGGTCTATCTTCAATCTCTTCTGATAAATCAATCTTTTCCAACATGGATAAAAATATATGAACTGAGGGTTCATATGCCACTATATTGACTTCCTTATCTGTATTTTTTACTAAAGCCTTCAAATATGCACCATTCCCAAGGCCAAATAAAAAAACTGGAGCATACTTATTCAACTTTCCCAGCAACTCTAACCATATTTGAACAGGCTCTTTTGCATTTCTCTTCCCACCCAAATACAATTTTCTTCCTTCCTTTTCTATGCGGAATATAGTTTCTCCATCCCATGACAATTCTGTCATAACTTCCACTTCTTCAATATTGTTCTGAACCCTATCATTTTCTAATTCAATCCTAGAATTTTTTTTATCTTGGACTAACTTTGCAAAAAGTGGATACCATTTTTCAAGTGCCTTTATATTTTTTTCCCATATCTTCTTACTCATTTCCAATTTCCTCACATTCTTCCATGTTGTCCACCTTTTCTATACTTTCTTCCTCTTTTTCCTCTACCTCTTTACGTTCTCTTTCATCGCTGATGTAAATATTTACTAAATCTCGTAATCCATGGTCTAATGTGTCTACTAAAAATATAGAATCCTTTTGTTCAAGTGCTTCTAAATAATCCTCTAAAACATGAATAACAAACTGTCCAAAATTCTGGTATTCCTCATCTTCCATTCCATATATATTTCCTTGCAAAAACGAACCACAAAATCTTTGTATTCTATCCGCCAATTCTATTGATTTTAAAAATATGTTTTCATCTTTATTATAATGAAAATTCAAACAAATAATATCTATTCCGCGTATTAACTCCTGTGCCAGCGTTTCCATAATTTTCCCTTCTAACTTAAAAACAGAGGTACGAATACTCGTACCTCTGAAATTTTAAAATGCAAGTGCTGTTCTTGTTATTGAACATTACCCTAACAAGGATAATACACCTTGTGTAGACTGGTTTGCTTGTGCCAGCATAGACTGTCCAGCTTGAGCAAGAATATTGTTCTTGCTGTATTCTACCATTTCAGAAGCCATATCAAGATCACGGATACGGGATTCTGCTGCCTGAGTATTCTCTGCCACGTTATCTAAGTTCGCAATAGTATGTTCTAACCTATTCTGAATTGCACCAAGCGCAGACCTCTGAGAAGATACTTTGTTAATCGCATCCTGTACCGCCTGAATTGTTGCATTTGCTTGTGCATAACTATCAACCTTCGGCTTATCTAAAGTGAACCTCTGCCCCTGTACACCAACCGTATTGTCATCTGCCTCTGTCTTTTCCAATGTCATGTAAGTTGCTAAATCACCCATAATTGCAGCACTTACTGCGCCTTTTGCAGAAACAATATCAGCACTCATAGCGGACTTAATAGACCCATACCTTTTAAAGCTAGTGTAAGTTTCTGTTCCTATTACTTTGGTTGAATATTTACTATATTTATTAGCTGCATTAGCAGAACCTGCAATACCTACTACTGAGAACAAGCTTCTGGTAGCCTCTTTTCCTTCGTCCGCACCTGCTATATAGTAAACCGAAACAATAGTACTAATTGCACTCTTTGCTGCATTACCATATTTTATAAGTGTCTGCTGTGCATACTGGTCAGCATTTGCTTCCGCAGAAATAGCAGCCTTAAACTTAGAAATTGCTGCTGCCTGATTCTCAGACTGTGTCTTATCAACATCCCAGTCATATGAATGGCCTTTATACGTAATAGTAGCTGGCCTCTCCCCTCTCTGGATTGCAGCCTTTTCTTCACCTGCAATCTTACGCAACCCTAATGTTTCAGCATTCATATTGTCAATACTGATAACAATCTTTTGGTTTGCGTTCGCTCCAACCTGAAGGTTCTTATCATTGAAAGTACCATCCAGAAGATTCTGTTTGTTAAACTGCGTAGTTGTGGAAATTCTGTCTAATTCTTGAGTCAATGCATCCAACTCTTCGTTGATAGCATCACGGTCAATGCTCTCATTGGTATCGTTAGCACCCTGACCTGCCAATTCATTCATCCTTTGAAGAATAGAATGAGCTTCATTCAAAGCACCTTCAGCAGTCTGAATAAGGGATACGCCATCCTGTGCATTTGTAGATGCACGGTTCAAACCACGAACCTGACTTCTCATCTTTTCAGAAATCTTTAAGCCTGCTGCGTCATCACCAGCACGGTTGATTCTGTAACCAGATGATAATTTTTCAGAAGATTTTGCCTGTGCACTTGTGGTAACACCCAACTGACGGTTGGAATTCATTGCTGTAAGATTGTGTTGTACGATCATTGCCATAATAGTTTCCTCCTTGAATTTACTGCAGCCTCCATGCTGCAAAATTATTAATATAATCACCTCTGCCTAATACAGCGGTACTTATATTCTGTTAAAACAGTCTTTTCATATTTCCGAGTAATCCCTAGGTTAATCACCCGGAAACCATAATGTAACTATGTTAACTGTTACATCTTTGACTTACACTATTTTTATCGGTTTTTTTTCAAAAGACTTTATACCTTTTTTATTTTATTTTTAATTATACTACATATAGCGTAAAATATAGATGCTGTTATACTACAAAAGCCCAAATAGTTTCTACACTATAAATCTTTGATTCAACATAAACTATAATTTTTGGTTCAAAGCAAAAACAAACTTTTCCAAATTAGCATATACCTTGTCAGGGCTTACTAATTCTTCTAAAACCCCTGCCTCAAATCCACTTTCAACCAATACCGTTTTCAATCCAGCATTTTTTCCACATATGATATCAGACGCACGATCTCCAACTATGTATGATTCTTCTCTATTAATCTCCCATTCTTTTATTGCCATTTCTATCATTCCTGTATTCGGCTTTCTACAACCGCACTTTATTCCATATCTCCCAACTCCCTTTGGATGATGTGGGCAATAATAGATCGCATCTAGCCCAACTTCCTGAATAAGAAACTCATTTATTCCTTGTAGAGCTTTTTCATCCATCATTCCTCGCGCTACTGCCGATTGATTTGTAACACATATTGCAAGAAATCCTTTTTTATGTATTAAATCAACAGACTGTCTTGTGTAAGGAAAAATCTCCAATTCATTTTTTGTAGTAACATAGCCTTTCTCTGCACACAACACCCCATCCCTATCCAAAAAAACTGCTGATTGTTTCATCTCTATAGCCCTATCCTTACAATCAACCACTACAGGCACTCTCCATCGCGCTCCATAATTGTATCTACAATCTGCTGCAAAACCAGATTATGAATAGATTCTACCATCCCATAGCGATTGGCCGGTACATAAACATTATATGTTCCCATATGGCTAATTTGGTTATTCTTCTGAAATCCTGACAATGTAACAATTTTTAATCCCTTTTTCTTAGCTACCAGAACAGCATTCACAATATTTGGTGAATTTCCAGAACTGCTGATTGCTACGAGCAAATCCCCTTGATTAGCAAGGAATTCTAAGGGCCGGGAAAAAATAAATTCGTATCCATAATCATTCCCCATACAAGTTGTGACTGAGTTATCATACAAGCTATATGTCTTCATCCCTCCATTTTTCATAAAATCAGCAGTCATATGGCTTGCAATTGCAGCACTTCCACCATTTCCAATAAAAAATACTTGCTTTCCACTTTCCTTAATTTCAGAAAATAAATCTACCAGCTTCTGCATAGCTATCCCATAATTCTTATATTGCAACCCATCTTGCCCAGATATCTGTACAGATTCTAACTTTTGCTCAAATTCTTTTATGTATTCTATGTACATTCTAGTTCTCCTTACCCACCTATTCCATTTAATTTTCTCCTTGATATTGTTGTACAACAAAATTTACATAATTACATATATATTACTTCCCTTTCATGACCTTACACATATCTCATGCATAAATTTCCTTAGCATCTTCTCTGCACATTCAGGAGAAAACCCCATCCGCTCCGCTTTTTTAATATTTATTGCAGAACATATAGGTGATTCACCCTTTTCTTCTAAAATTATTTCCGATTGACTTCCACTCTCATCTTTCATAATCTGAAGAATCTCTGCCATCTTCAACCGTTCTCTCGCACCCAATAATATCGTTCTGTTTCCCCAATCTCCTCTCTTTTTAAGGATTTTTTCTAAAAACGTTTTCAGCTCTGCTACATGAAGGTAATTGTTATATCTAACCTGAGGAATAACACAAATAACATCCTTTTCCTGAAGAATCCTATTTGCCATTGTCAAAAAACCAGATCCTTTTGTATTCTTTAGATTCACAAAAGGCCCCAACATCCGTGGAAGCTGAATGACTAATTTTTCTGGAATCGCTGACTCCTTCACCATACATTCCGAAAGATATTTTGTCATTCCATAATTGCTAGGATTAATTATATCGCTACTCTCGCAAAGTTCTCCTGCAGCCGTTCCATATACTGAAACAGTAGACATATGAACGATTCTTTTAATATGTAGTTTCTCTGCAAATTGTATTAAATTATCTGTTGCCTGAATGTTATCCTTGACCAACCTCTTAGTTGACCCATCCAAACCTGCTGCAATATGAATTATTGTGTCAACATCATGAATATTCAACAATTCCTCTGCCAAATCTACCCTTATCAATTCACAATCCATATGTTCTGGCAAAGTATTATGATAAACTCCGATTACATCAAATCCAGCACGTTTCAATCCACTCCCAATATACCTCCCAACATTGCCACCAACACCTGTAACAAGAATCTTTCCCATAAGTCACCTATTCCTAATGAGCTAAATGTCTGTTTCATTATACTTTATCAAATAAAATTTACATGCTCTTGATCTATATTAAGAAAATCATCCAAAATGATATTTCGTTCATCAAATGCACATCGAAATTGACATTCTGTACAGGGATTAAAATCCCTTACTTTCCTTATAACATCTGATGAATACCATATTTCCTCAAATGAGTGTTTTGCCAAATCTCCTATCTCTCCTGCCATTGTATAAGCTCGTTGATGGCAGCGATACAACTTAGAATCTGCTGCAACTACAGCAAAAAACTCCTGTATTAAGCACCGGGTATAACCTTTATGGAAATCTTTATCCAATGCTAAATCATTTGTATATTTATCTACAATAGTAAATTTTTTATCCTGTAATTCTTCTTTGGCACGTGCTATTTGCTCTGATACAGTATCTTTTATTTCTTCATGATACCCTGCTTCATTTTCCTTTATAAGAATTGGCGATAACTTAATATTATCCACTCCCAACTCTTTTACTAATTTACATAAATCATATATCTGGGTTGCATTTTGTTTTGTAACAACACAATTAATCCCTAATGTACATTTACCCTTTATTTTTGCAAAATCCTCAATATTACGCAGCACTTCCGCATGTGTTTTTACCCTCCTTACATCTTCATATGTCTGAGGATCATAGGAATCAAAAGATATGCGAACCCACTTGGCATATTTTAAATATTCTGCAATTTCTCCCTGTAATGTTTGCCCATTTGTAATCATAGAATAATCTAGCCCATAATTTTGAACCAATTCCAATGTTTGTTTTATGGAATGATAGCAAAGAGGCTCCCCACCACCACTAAAGGTAACTGCTTTTACTTTCATTTTTGCCAAATCATCAATCAAATCTTTCATCACATTCCATGGAATAGATTCTCTCTTATCAACTTTTCTTCCATCAAACAAATAATCATCCGCATAACCACAATAAAAACATCTTTGATTGCACACATTTGTTGGCTTTATCCGAACATAAATTGGTGCAACCCTTTTATTTTCCAATAGCCCACTAACACGCTCTATATGGTGAAAAATCTTTAAATCGCTATATGGTGCATACATTGCCATAATACCTCCTTGACTCCTGATCCGACTATTTATCACTTTAACCATGAATATGCTTTTTAATCCAAAGAAGAACATCCTCATTAATCACTGTATAATTTTTCCCTTTTATGCAAATTTGCGCACCTGTATATGGGGGATTCCAAAACGCTCGGATTTTTCTCTCTATCTCTTCTGTGGTATCACTATCAAGTATAAACTTTTCCTTTTCCAATTTAGAGATGCTGAAATATCGCCCAGCCTTTTGTGCCTTTGAATATAATGGTTCTCCTCTGGCAATCTTATCAACAATTCCCTCAAATAGCTGATATAACTCTTTATGTGTCCTTTTTACCAAATCTACATTAACCATTTTTTCATCAATTTGAAAATGCCTACAATCTATAATTTCCCCTGTATCAAACTCTTCATCCATATAATGGGCAGTGACCCCCCAATACCCCCAGCTTTCAAGTATCGCTATATGATAACCCGAACCTCTTGCTTCCGGCAAGGGACCTGGATGGAAATTTATTGCTCCTTTTTTTGCTATTCCCAAAATTTCTTTCCCAATTTTTTTCCAATAGAAAGAAAACAAATAATCTACTGCTAATTTTCCCTTGTAATAATCATCCAACAACTGCCCTTCCGTATAAATTTGTATATTATTCTTTTTACAAATTTCTATTAAGCCAACATCAACTTCCCGGACTACTGCACACAAAACCTTTATATCATCTGCCTTTTCTATACATAAATATTTCAATGCCTGTACTGAAGACGCCGTTTCTTTTGCCATAAAAATTATATTGTTCATTTCCTCATCCCCTTTATTCTTTGGCACAAATACGCTACATCTTCCTCTGACAATTCTCCATATATGGGCAAATCAAGTGCCATGTTCTTTACTTTTTCAGCGTTCCCTATCTTTTTTATATATTTTTTATTTTGGTAACAATTATAATCACATGTTAATTTGTCATATAATTTACGGGTTCCAATCCCTGTTTCTTTTAATCCATGCCATAAATCATCACGGGTTATCCCATACTCTGGTAAAACCTTTATGGGAAAATATGCATAATTATATTCAATTTCCGGCCTATATTTATAAGTTTCAATGCCTGGGATATCATCTAACATTTCACGATACTGTTCTGCAATCTTTTTTCTTTTCCCAATTTCATCGTTTAACCCAGATAAATTTACAATCCCCATAGCTGCCTGAAATTCATTCATTTTCGCATTTATTCCAATTGCATCAACATCACTTCCTAATTCATTATAAGAAATTCCAAAATTCCTATATAATTCAAATTTCTTTTGTAACCTGTCATCATGGTAAGAAAGCATCCCACCCTCTATCGAATTAAAAATTTTAATTGCATGGAAACTAAACATCACTATATCCCCAAAACATGCTATATCTTTTCCATTAACCCTAGTCCCAAATGCCTGTGCTCCATCATAAATAACCTTTAGCTTATGTTTTTTTGCTATTTTTTCAATCTTGTCCACATCACATGGTATTCCAAAAATATGAGGTGTTATCACTGCGCATGTTTTCTCAGTAATTAATTCTTCTATAACATTTGGATTTAAATTATATGAATCATCAATATCTGCAAATACAGGTATCAAACCATTTTGGACTATGGCATTAGTTGTTGATATGAAAGTAAACGGAGAAGTAATCACTTCCCCTTGCAAATCCATAGCTTTAATCGCAAGTAAAAGTGCAGAATGACCGTTTACAAACAAATCCAGATTTTTGCATCTTGTATATTCTATAAGCTTTGACTTAAACTTCTGTACTTTTTCTCCGTTATTAGTCATTATTCCAGTATCCCAAATTGAATCTATTTCTTGCATAAATATATTTTTATCTGGTAATACAGGTTTCGTTGGTTTTATCTCTTTCCACATGGCTACTCCTTATATAAAATTCACATGTTCTCCCGGATGTTTCAATTCGTCTAAATATTTATTTATCTCGTCAAGCCTGCAAGCTTCCCTACAAACTTTATTAATATCCAAGGAATTTAATTTATTATTTATCTCTTTTCTTCTTTCACCTTCCCATATTTCTTCAAAAGTTTCCTCATAAATATTTCCATAGCAAAATTCGCTTATTCCTATATGTGCAACACAGGGCCATACGTTTCCTTTTGCATCAACATGAGCCATAAATGGCAATCCATAGCAATATTCATAACATTTTTTATGATGCATTTTTTTCATGGCATTAATCCGGAAATATATAGAAAAGTCCTCGCTTTTATATTGCTGCAGCTCTTTTTCCACTTCCATCATATCTTCATAATCAATCTGCATCTTATTTTCACTATGTAAATGTTGGGAATATGGCTTTACAGTAAGATAATCAATGCCAATCTCTCGTAATTGCCTTGCCATATCCGGCAATTGCCCCATATTATCAGGCAAAAGTAAACACTGAACACCCAATGTTGTATTTAGCCTTCTATCCCTCTTAATCCTAACTATCTCTTGAAGGTTCTCTTTCAACCTTTCAATATCTCCCGCTTTCCCCCTTTGGATTCTACCATATGAAATTTCTTCCAAACTAGCTACGCTAAAACGCACCCATGTAAATGCCCCTAAACATTCCTCTGCCTTTTCCTTCGTAAATAACACGCCATTTGTGCTCATTGCCACATCTACACCACAAGCTTTAATTCCATTTGCAATATCCGGCATATCCTTATTTAGCAGAGGTTCTCCTTCCCCAGAACATATTACACTCTTTAAGCCTTTTACAGACATTTGCGAAATATCCCTTAATATTATTTTTTTATCTAGAAAATTCGGATGGTATCCGATATAATCCACAGCACAAAATACACATCTATGATTGCAGGCTCCACTAGGCGATATTTCTATCTCAAGCGGATAAATATTTTCTCCCTTTAACCATCTTGCCACCGTATCCGGATGATAAATTAATTTGTGAGAATCCATTCTTATATTCTTTGCCATATTTTTCTCCTTGCTATATATTTATAAACGCATGTTCAAGAACACACCTATTTTCCCAAATATTTAAACCAGTCCATTGTAGCATCTTTGATACTATCTGGTGTCCACACAGGTGCTTCTCTCCAATAATCAATGTTATCCAAAACTTTCTTAACTCCTTCTTCGAATGTAACTTTCGCTTTCCACCCTAACCTATCCTCAATCTTAGCTATATCTGCAAAAGTACAATCTGGTTCACCCGGACGCTTTGGAATATGAATAGCCTCACCCTCCAACAATTCACACAAACGATTCACAGAATATGTCCCACCGCTCCCCACATTAAAAGTATCTTGCACAACATCCGAAACTGCAACAGTATAAAAAGCGTCTGCTATATCTGTCACATATGTAAAATCTCTCGTTTGTGTTCCATCTCCCACTATCGTAAAGGGTTTTCCCGCAAGCTTTTGTGCTAAAAACACACCAAACACTGCTCCATACGTACCCGATGTTCGTGAACGAGTCCCATATACATTAAATAACCGAAGTGTTACAACCGGTAAGCCATATACCTGCCCCCAATGTAAAACTGTTTCCTCCCCCAACCGTTTCGTTAAAGCATAAGGGTATTGCGGCCGTATCTCTGCTGTTTCCTTTGTCGGGTATTCATCTGGTATCCCATAGCAGGAAGAAGATGCTGCATATACTAATTTTTTAATCCCGTATTCTTTGGCACATTCCACAACTTGGTATGTGCCAAGAACATTGGAGGAATAATAATCCCAAGGCCTCTGTATAGAAGGAACAATATCTGCCAATGCTGCAAAATGGAACACATAATCAACATCTTTAAACACTGGCTCTATTTCTTTCCTATTCCGAATATCCATATGATAAATAGATAGCCTTTTATTATCTTTTTGATGTGCCAGATTTTCAGGCCTTCCTGTTGTCCAATTATCAATTACACGAACCGTATGTCCCTCTGCCAAGAGCCGGTCAACCATATGTGACCCTATAAAACCACATCCACCTGTTACCAATGAAATCATATTATTATACCATCCTTTATATATTTAATAATGTACTTGCATACTTCAAAAAATTAACTTGTTCAATTCCTTCCCTGTTTCCTACGATATTTGCCGCTAATGCCCCTGCTATATTTCCAGCAAAAACTGTTTCCTCTGCTGATGCCCCTACCGCTGCAAACAAAACCGCTACTGCATAAAATGCATCACCTGCACCAATAGTATCCTTTACCTTCAATACAAATGCAGGGCAATCATATATCTTCCCATTTTCAGCACTATATGCGCCAAGTGCCCCTCTCGTCAGCCACCCTTTTCCTTTCAAATGCTTACATAAATTGACCAATGCTTCCTCCTCCGATATATTGTACGAAGGATATGCTAACTTTAATTCCTTTTGGTCTAACGCAAAAAAATCTGCCCTTGTATATTTTGTAATAATATTCATTCCATAATTTGAAGAATTAGTCTGACAGTTTACTGCTAGATATTTCGCTTTTTCTTGCAATACTGACATAACAGAATCTGTTATTAATCCATGGCCAAAATCACAAACTACAACGATATCATACCCCCCTATCTTATCTTGCATTTTTTTTTCGAACCTTTTCATCAAACCATCATCAATTCCTACAATATCAGGGAGATTATTTATAGAAAAAACCTTATGTAATTCATCTCTTTTCTCGTTTATTGTAATAAACCTTTGCTTTGTAATAGTTTTCCATTCTTTACTATATTCTAAATCAAGATACATCCTGTCACTTAATTCATTTAATATCTGGCTATGTACATCTGGCTCGTCCCCAATAATTGATGCCAATGTCACATTTTCTGTAAATGCTGATATATGCCTAGCCACTGCCAGACTTCCACCTAAATGTACTTCCTCTTGCTTATAGCGGGCTGAATACCCCATATCTTTGGACATCAATCCTTGTACATTACAATAAGTATATTTATCAATAATGGCATCTCCAACCACTAAGACTTTTAAATTTTGAATTTTAACCAATAATTGTTTAAAGTCGTCCAACTTATAAAATTTACAAAATTTTTTCATATACTTTTTTACTTCTTCTGACAAAGATGGCAACGCATTATTAATCAAGTTTGTAGAACTGAAAACTTGCCCTTCTGTATAGGCAATTGAACCACCATGTTTTCGAACCAGTTCCACCTCTTCAACTATTTTTCCTGTAATATCGTCCTCCATATTCTGGTATTCTTGCCCCTTTATATACACATCTGGTTCCACTGTTTCTATCACATCATCAGATGTAAATCCTTCTGATAGCATCACATAATCAATGCACTCTATCTCTGACAAAAAATTCAGGCGCATAGCATCGTTAAAATATGGCCTTCCTGGGCCTTTCCTTACAAACCTTTCAGAAGTAACAGAAACAACAAGGATATCCACCATGTTCTTTGCTTCCCTAAAATGCATCATATGCCCAGGATGAACTAAATCAAATACCCCATGGCACAACCCAACCTTTTTCCTCTCCTTCCGCAAACTTTTTCTAATTTCCATAAACTCTTTATGTGAAACAAATCTTCCCATGACTATCTCCTGTTTATTTATCCTAAAACATATTTCCTGTTTCTGTAATTACATTTTGCATAAAACTATGGAATGTCAATTTCTCCAAGGCTTTTTCTCGTCCTATCTTTGCTAATTTCTTTCTTTCATCCTCATTCTCCAAATAAAACTTTATTTTATCCAGTAAATCTTCCCTGCCGTTAAAGAAAACCAATTCCTCTCCCTCTTTTAACCACGGCCTAATGTTATTAATATCTACTTCAGGTGGGATATAATTTGCCATATAAAAAGCGCCACTCAACAAAGTTTCAGACACCCTAGATGCTCCTGTCAATACTATGTTATTTCCTAAAACAATTTTAGATGCTTGTAGTATTTTAGACAATACTTCCCCATTTTCTGCTGCTCCCATAGCATATGGTGCATATTTCTCATTATCTTTCCAACCATTCCCCCACAACTTTATATTTGTATAACCCGCATCTATCACCCAGTCCGCTAATAATTGACGATACAATCTTACATTTAAATATGTCCGCATTTCTTTAGCAACAACATCATTGAATTTAGAATCAATTTCTTCTTTATAAAAATTACGAAAAAATTCATATATAAAAAGTTGAAATTCTTCTAATCTTAAGAACAAATGATTCGTTTCTTTAACATAATTAACATAACTTTGGTACAAATCCTTTATGTAACTCTTATATTTCCCATATTGATCAGAGAATTTTTCTATTGAAGCATCCACATCAGAACTATGGCATACCATACATATGTCAGATGTGTACAAAGTTTCTTCATCCTCGCTTAATACACAAGGACAATAAATTTGGGGATTTGCTACCAATGTAGTTGGCACAAGACGATCCTTTCTATACCCAAGTTCTTGAAATTCGTCCCACCCACAAAAATTACTAATAACAATATCTCTTTCAGTTTGCTTAATCGGTGTATCTTTACTAAATATGTGATGCAATGCATCTTGTATCCAACATATCCAAACAACATTGTCCAATCCAGACATATATTGATATTCATGTCTAAAATGATCTAATATAAAAATAATATCCGGTTTAAAGTCTGCAATCTTTTTCATTAAAATCCATAGTGCTGATCCAGAATCCAATCTATCTTTTTCTATACTTAATTCTGTTTGCAACCCTAATTCTTCTGTAGCTGCTTTACAATCCCTAATCTGATACTGAAGTGACGTTGTAAAACGACTTGTCAAAAACAATATTTTAGGATTTCCTTCCTTTATATGTTTAATTACCGCATTCCCATTTTTCTCATAATATCTTTCCGCTTGGCTCTTATATTTTTTATAATTCTGATTTGATACTAAATTTGCCATATATAATATTGCTAATATCTCATCTGATACAATACCGATTCTTACAGTTGGAAGACAAATTCCCTTTTCCAAAAATGAAATTTCTAATTGACTCTTATCATCATAAAAAATAATTCTATCAAATGCTATTAAATCTTTTAAATCTATCATCTGTAATAGCAATATCCAAGTTACTTTCTGGTATACTAACAGCAACGCATTTTCACTATCCAAAGATGGATTTAGTTTCCTCGTCATTTTTTCTGCTATCAAAATGTCTTCTAACCACAGTAAATCACTCGCAATACCAACTTCATCAATGGGCTCTCTTATTAAAAGGTCAATACGCCTTATTGTCTGAAATTTATCCTCTACACTATCATAATACCAAATTATCTTTTCCCCTGCCCAAATCGGATAATAACAAATCTCTTTTTCTTCCCTGTCCCCCAAAAAATATGGATAACTTTTCAATTGTTTATAATTTTTCTTATAACATTTCTCAAACTCCTGCTGTCTGACACCATAATATGCTTCCAAAATCAAATCACGTATCTGTATATCCCCTGTTTCCTGATGTAGTGAAAGAAATTGTATTAATGCCTGCTCCTTCCTACCATTCCTATAATTCATCTTGGCAATTTCAAGTTCTATTTCATTGCTGTATTCCGGAAACGCCTGCATACATTTACTACATAACATTATTGCTTCTTCCACAAACCCTTTCTCTTCATAATCAAAAGCCTTATTCATATACTTGTTTAATTCTGCCATTTTCCCTATCCACCTTATCTATTTGGTTTAATTAATGTGATTATCTATGATAAGAAATATAGAAATAATTATGTTTTTAAAATAGTCAGTAAAAGGCTCGCCTATGGCAGTATTTTCAGATTCTAACATCAACTTTAAAGTTTGCCCTTAAGCTCTCTTGCTGAAAACTCTTGCACCCAAAGATATAAGATAGCTCTTTTACATAACCACATCTTTTTAGACTAAAAAAAGAGAAACAGAAGCCACGTCTATTCCTCTCATTTTTATGGTATAGCGCCTCCATGCGTTGTACGATTTCCTATCATTTTCTATATCGGCAATAAGTATTTTATAATTTACCTTTATATAAAATTTATTCCACTATAACATGACAAGGCATTTAGTATCTTCATTTCCCACTATTGGCTAATTTCAGTGCCTGCATTTTTATGTTTTCCAAAGATAAACCATTCTTCCTTTTAATATCCCTATAACTTCCATACCCTTGTGCAAAGCAATC
Organism: uncultured Lachnospiraceae bacterium; assembly: GCA_910580195.1. Taxonomy (GTDB): domain Bacteria; phylum Bacillota; class Clostridia; order Lachnospirales; family Lachnospiraceae; genus Petralouisia. Next base: position 96,973 of record CAJTWA010000003.1, on the reverse strand, counting down.
CTTCAAACCCATATACTGCATAATTGGTACTTTCCCAGCCTCTGTCAATACCTCAGCAACAGCCCCCCGTAATCCTCCTGTCACTGAATGTTCTTCTACTATTAGAATCTTTCCTGTATGGTCTGCAGCCTGAGTAATGATTTCTTTATCAATCGGTTTTATGGTATGCATATTGATTACTTCTGCAAAAACCCCATTCTTATTTAATTCTGGCAATACCTCTAATATATCTGATAATATTGTTCCTGTCGTAATAATAGAAATATCATTTCCCTTACAAATTACTTGCCCTTTACCTACTCGAAATTCCATTTTCTGTTCCTGATAAACATCCTTTCCCTCATGGCGACCAAGGCGAATATAAACCGGCCCATCCATTTTATAGGCCATATCTGCCATAAGAATTGCTTCTTTCGGCGTTGCCGCAGTCATAATTGTCAAATTCGGTATTGACCGGAGAGTGGCAACATCCTCTGTCATATGCTGTGTATTTCCTAACGCATTCATAGCAAGACCTGCACCAATGGCAATAATTTTGACATTCCTATTTTGCATACATACATCATCACGTATAAATTCATTCGCCCTATGAACTAAAAAAGTTCCTCCTGCAGTTACAAACGGAATCTTGCCACAACAAGACAAACCTGCCGCTATCCCTATAGCATTACATTCTGCAATTCCTACATTTAAGTACCTTTCCTTCATTTTTTCTGGCACCAAAGAGCAAAACCGACCATCATCTGCACCAATAATGACAATTCTGTCATCTTGCATGGCTAACTTAATTAACTCATTATCAAATGCATCAATCATAGTATCTCCTTTTCTATGTTCAATTCTATTTTTGCACGCTCCCATTCACTATCCGACAATGCCCTTCCATGCCAATTATCCTCATCCTCTACAAAAGAAATTCCCTTCCCTTTCACAGTATGAGCAATTATAGCCAAAGGTTTGCCCAATTTCTTTGACAGTGCCTCCGTCAAACAAGCAATATTATGTCCATCTACTTCAATTACCTCAAAACCAAAACTCTCCAACTTGAGTTTGAGCGAATCTAATGGAACGATTTTTTCTACCTTGCCAGAAATCTGACGGTTATTTCTATCAACAATCACAGTTAAATTGTCAAGTTTCAACGCATTTACAAGCAAGAAAGCCTCCCAGTTAGAACCTTCTTGCAATTCTCCATCTCCAAGCAACACATACACATGATAATCTTTTTTATTTAATTTTGCTGCATAAGCATGGCCAATTGCAAAAGATAATCCATGTCCCAATGAACCTGATGACATTTCAATACCGCTCTTTAAATCGTATACTGGGTGCACCCCATACATAGAATTTGAATCAGAAAAGCCTTCAAAAACTTCATCTGAAATCAGCCCTATTTCTGCAAGCACCATATAAAGTGCAAGCCCTGAATGTCCTTTGCTTAATATAAATCTATCTCTTTCCTCCCATTCGGGATTGTTTACATCATATTTCATTACGCCGCTACAATAAAGAGCCAATAAAATTTCAATAGAAGAATATGCGGTACTTAAAAACCCTCTCCCTGTGGCATAAGAAACCTTGGCAATTTTCTGCCTTAACATTAAAGCTGTTTTTCCCAAAGACTGAACGTCCACTAACATTATAATCCTCCTTTATGGTATAAAAAATTTATCTGATTGTTATCCCGTCCACAAAACCATTTAGCAAAATACTTCTTTTATACATACAGCTCATTTATCCCCTCCCTTGTACCCATCATTTATATATTTATATTATCTCTCTTATACACTTAACTTTTCCTAAATAATAAGAGCTATTCATAGACAACAAAAAAAGAAACAGACGCCATGTCTATTCCTCTAATTTTTATGGTATAGCGCCTCCATGCGTTGTATGATTTCCTATCCTATTTTATTCTATATCGGCAATATAGATTTTATTATTTAGCTTTTTTATCCATGTTGTCCTTATATCTCTAAAAATCTGGTACACCATTTAACTCCTATCACAAATTTTCTAGTATGCCCATCCATACAGGGTAGATCCGTGCTATATGGTAGGCCACAAACCGCTTTCCAACCGCTTTCTTTGCATCCCACATAGGTTTCCAATGAATTCTACTTATCTGATCTACATTATAACTTCTTACACACTCACTATCCTCATATTTCCCACCAACATCGTTGGTACTGTTATTGGTTTCCTTGAGAGAAAGAATTTCTATAATCCTCTATAATTAATTCTAAACATAATTTTGAGCCCACATGAAGGTTATATCTGTCCTGTTTCTTATTTTTCTGGTATCCTAATTCTCATTCTTTATTTTTCCTTATCTGCTGTTACATTATGAAAGGAGTAGACAGAAAACACTTTCTGAACACATTCCAAAGTATTTACAGTATTCATGAAGTTTACCTTATAGGTATATGTATATGCAAGGTTTTGTAATATTCGCAAACCAATGTCTAGGCTTATTATTTAGATTACAAGTTCTGGTTATGCCTTCATGGCACTTTCTTTACGTTTTCCAGATTACAAGTATCCACAATCACATAATCTATCTCATGGAACACTTGCACAATTCTGAATAAACTTATTATTCAAAACACTCCTCCCTATAATGTCAAGTGATTTTCCTTAAAAAATCAAGGAATTTTAAGTTTCATATCTCAGATGAATGAGCCAAGGAGATGGACATTTCTCTGTATCTGGTACGAAAATAGATGGTGTAGGGTACACGAAGTAGAACGTCTTTGTTTTCGCTCTACATGGCCTTGTGTATGCCCCTCCTTCTACGGCAGCGAACCTCCCGTGTCTACCAGGATCACCGTCTCGCGGGTCCTAACTTCCTTCGTTCCGCCTGTCCATAACCAGGGTGTCAGCTCAGCTCCTTTACAGGGTCCTGCCCTATGGAAAATATTCCTGCCGACTACTGGCTCATTCTTTGTCATAAGTCTTACTGACCTGCATGGCTCCCGGCTGGCACCTTGCGGTGGACGTTTCGCCCAGCCTGTCCCTCATGTCCCCCAGCCTTTCCTGTCATGGCTGGACTCAGCTCCCGGCGGTGCCTGCCGGAGGCCCAGTCCAGCCGTGACAGGGTATTGCCTGTTCTTGTTCCCGCTGTTATGCCGCCTGTACCTGCGGCCTCCTGATGTCGCCCAACAGCTTATCAGGGTCATACTGGATACCCTTGGTAAGGATCGCGTAGAATATCCTCAGCACCTTACATGCCACCGCCACCACCGCCTGCATCTTTTTGAGCGGGTTCTCCTTCCGCGTCCGGTAATGCTCGTATATCTGACGGAACTCCGCATTCTTTCCCACCAGCGATATCGCCGCCTCGTACAGCACATACCTCAGGCGTTTCCGTCCCCGGTAGCTGATGCGGCTTTCTCCGTTATGCTTGCCCGAATCGTTTGCCACGATGGCGTATCCTGCCAGCTTCTGTAGCTGTTTGGGGCTGTCGAAACGTCCTATGTCCCCAACCTCTGCTATAAAGCCGCTGACCGTTGCCATCCCGATCCCCTTGATTGCCAGCAGGTTATCTATATACGGAATCCCCTTCAGCTTTTCTTCTATCCTCCGGAGCAGCCCCTCCAGTCTTGACGCATATGCATCCATGTCGTCCAGCAGGTTCTTCAGTTCCATCCGTGCCGCCTCCGGCGCTTCCTTGCTCCCTATGCTGTGCTCCGCAGCCGTTACCAGGGTCTTTGCCCTCTTCATCCCGGCGCCCCTCAGCTTTGCGTCCCTCCAGATCCGGTTCACGCCTTCCGCCCCCAGCTTCATGATGTCCTCCGGCAGCGGCGCTGCCTTCAGCACCATCCTCCCGCTTACCGCCTTCAGGTCCCCGTAGACGTCTTTGTACTCAGGAAAGTAGATGGAGAACCATCTCGACAGGCGGTTCTTGATCCTTGTGAGCTCCTCCTGCGTCTGGAAGCGCAGGTTCGATAAGCTCCTGATCTCTGCGTAGATGCCGACCGGCATGTAAGGGTAAGAGAACCTCCCCTCATTGACAAGCGCAGCGATCGTCTTGGGATCCTTCCGGTCATTCTTGTTGGGATTGTTGTCATCCAGCTCTTTGGATTTCTTCACATGATGGGGGTTCACATGCACCGGCTTCATTCCGTTGTCCTGCAGGAACTTCCCCAGGGCGAACCAGTAGTGGCCTGTCGGCTCCATGCCCGGAACCACTGCGGTCTTGCCGTGCTTCTCTGCAAGCTCCTCCATCCATGCCTTTAGTGTCTGGAAGCCGGCTTCGGTGTTGCTGAACTCCAGCGGTTTCTTTGTGTACTCGTAGTTACGCCAGTCGAATGCCCTGGCATAATGGGTCCCGCTTCCCACATCAATTCCGACAATCAAAGTTTTTTCAGTTATGGATGCAATTTTTGCGTTCTGTGTGTTACAATTCATCTTGGGATACCTCTCTGTTCAATAAGATTTTTACTAACCCGCAAAGTCAGCAATCTTATTTTACTCTGAGGTATCTTTTTATCAACCACCTTTCTTGGAATTCCCTATGTTTGTATTATACAGGAAGCTCCTTTTTTGATTAATTAGATAAAATCTTTGAAAAGTGTCATATTATCCCCACCTTAATTGTTACTATATTTGGAGAGTATAATTCAAATATATTCCCCTATCAATGGGGAAATAGAAAAAGCTGGTGTATGCATGTTGCACCAGCTTTCTCTATTAAACCCATCTTTCATTTTAATATGAATTTTAACAAAGTACATTTCTTGTTTTCAATTATTCTCTGCCAAAATCCTGTAAACCATGGATGTGATGGCTATTTTTCGGCTATTTCCAATAACACTAACGCTCCCCACCGCATAGCTGCAGGATATTAGCCACAGCTTCGCTTAAATTGTTATGCAGCAAAGCTGCAGGGAATTAGGCTTCGAGAGATTAAAGAGGCATCCCTTCCCTCCTTAACCTAAACAAAAATCCACCCTATTACTCACTTGTTCCCCTCTTTTTTATCTGAACCATACATTACCTCACAAAGCTCAGACAACATGCTTTTCCCTCCATTCTTCTTTTGGTTCAGCTTATCTGCTTTGGCCTTTACCAACAGCCTAGTATATAAGTTAAGCTTCGGAACCTCATAGTCCATAAGCTTGTCCAAATGGCTTATTATTGTTAAAAATGCATCATGTACAACTTCTTCTGCATCGGATGGGTTGTTAAGGATACTGTTTGCAGCATACATCATGCTCGCATTGTATTCTTTGTAAATGGCTCCAAAGAACTCCTTTCCTTCTTCTGTTTCTAATGGATTTAAATTTTGTGGCATCTTAACACTTCCTTTCTTCCTCTTCCTTTGTTACTTCTAACGTTCCCTTATGCCTTCTAACGTTATTTTGTCCTTTTCTTCTTTTGTGTTTTATTTGTCTTTTCCTTCCTCCTCCCCTTCTGCGCCTTTCTTGCCCTTCCTGCCTTTTGGGGAGGATGTTTTCTTGCTGGCTTTCTTTTTGGCGGGCTTGTCTTTGCTGGTTCCTTTCTCGTTCCACAGGCCGCGTTCTTCCAGTATGGATTGGAGCTTGCGCTTTGCCCGCATGGAAATGTGCCTGACGTTATCGGGGGTTGTGCCAAGTTCGTCTGCAATTTCCTGTGTGGTGAGCTGGTAGTAATATTGCAGGGCCAGCACTTCTTTGTAGGGAGATTTCAGCTGCCGCAGGACGCCGGTCATGGCTTCCTGCAGCTCGAATTCCTCCATTAAGGAGTCTGGGCCTTTTTCTATGATTTCCTCTTCCTGCATCCATGTTTCGTCGAGTTCCACTTCCTCACGGAGGTGCTGGCGGCGGTAGAAATTGAAGCATTTGTGCTTCACCGCGGTGTTGATGTAATACCAAGCCTTGTGGGGCTCACTGTCTTTTATCTTGTCTAAATGGTCTATCAATGACAAGAATGTTTCATGGACGATATCCTCTGCATCTTGGGGGTTATGCAGGATACCGTATGCAGTATAAAACATTTCCTTCCGGTACTCTTTGTAAATTTCAGTAAAAAATTCTCTATCTTCGTCTGATTCTAACATCAGCAGGTATTGAAACATGTTACCCCTCCATTATCCCTTTCCTCTTTCGTGAATCTACATTTACTGCCTTCCTTTAAATTTTACACATTGTTCTCTTTCATTTCAATCCCAAGGGTGGCAATTTTGGGAATTCAATTCTTGGATTCCGAGAATTATGCAATTTTAAAGAAAAAATGTCATATTTCCACATCCAGATTTGTTTATAGTAATGTAGAGGAGTATTAGTCTATACATGGAATTCCCAGATTACAATGGAAACAGATACTTCCCATCTACGGCAGAGGCTTATTACAACAGCTTTTCCTAGGATATGGCAGCAAGTTGGCAGCTTGCTGCCTATATAGCGGAACATAATAAAAAGCTTTCATTCAAAATTTTCTTTAGCTCCGCCGCCACCTGCCAAACAGATACGGTTGTTGCCAATTCTTCTGGGAATTCCAAAAGCCGGTGCATTTCCCCTTTTGCACCGGCTTATTTTCTTTTTTGCCTATGTACTGGGTGTCTAACACATTCAGCTTCGGCATATTTCTATTTATTTCTTTTTGTCCATGAACTGGGCGTCTACCACGTTCAGCTTGGACATGTTCTTGTAGTATTGGTTCGCTACTGTTGAGGTGTTCCTCATGCTCCTGACTTTCTTCCGTTCCTGTGAAAAACGCTGTTCTACCAGCTTGCGGTTGCGGGCTTCTTGGGTCTGGATTGTCACGGACTTTTCGGTGATTTCTTTGATAAGCTGCTTCATAAGCTGGATTTCTTCTTTATGTTGCTGCTTTTCCGTTTCCATCAGGGATTTTACCCTGCCGTAAAGTTCCTCGAAGCCTTCGTCCAAAAATTCAATCTGGTCTACCAAATCGCTTTTCAGCTTAATGTTCTGCTCAAAGGCATCTGCGTCCAGTTCTTCCTGTTCCAGAATCTGGCGCTGTTCTACATTTTTTTCAATAATTCCGTCCAGAACCCCCAGCTTTTTCTGGAGGCTCTGGGCCATAATGCTGATATAATCATTTCCCATATTAGTTTGCCCTTGCAGCCTTATTCTGCTCCATAACTTCTTTCCAAGTATCGCGCATGGTACGGAGATGGGTCAAGACTTCTTCTAGGATTTCCTTATCCTTTTTCATATTTGCTTCCAACAGTCGTTCCATCAGGTAATTGTATACATTTTCAAAATCCTTGGCCACTGGGTATTTGTGGTCTAAGGTTGACAGAAACTCAGCAATAATATTTTCTACTTTGGTGATGTTATTATGTGCTTTTTCTATGTTTTTTTCTTCAATTGCGGCAATTGCAATGTTGCAGAACTTAATAGCCCCTTCATAAAGCATCAATGTCAGCTCCGCTGGAGAAGCTGTTAAAATTTTGTTCTTGGCATAGGCATCATATCCTCTGTTTGCTATCACCTTGTGTCCTCCTTATCAGCCACCAAACAGTGAAGAAAGTGAATTTGTCTGGGATTGCAGTTTTGCAAGCGCAGTTTCCATTGCTGAGAATTTCTTGTAATAATAGTCTTCCATGTCTTTCAGTTTGTCTTCCCACTTTTTGATGGTCTTGGTGTATTCGTCATACTCTGTTTTCATCTGCTTGTCATTGTATACTTTATAGGAACTGCTCAGCTTAGTAGTCGCCATCTTCTCATGCAGGTTGTCGTATACGCTGGTTGCAAGCTGGGTGAAAAATCCTGCTACCGCATCAGGGTCTTCTTCAATCATTTTGCGCAGCTTATCATCGTTGGCAGAGGAAAAAGCGTCGTCCCCGTCGCCATCAATATGGTACGCATAAGACTCATTTTCTGCGGCATTGAAATAGCCGGCTGTCTTAATGCCAAAAGAAGCCAAGCTGTATTTATTGCCATTTACTTCAAATACCTTGGACATATGGGAAGACATCCCGCTCATAACGGTACGGAGGGTATCATCCCTGCGCAGGATGGAATCCTTGATTTTATTTTCCCATTTCTCCACTTCCTTATCGGACATAGAATCCTTCTCATCATCAGTCAGGGGCTCATATCCCTTGGAAGTAGGCGCATTATAGGAGGCCTCCATGGCATTCATCAGCTCATTGTATTCCTTGAGGAACCCTTTTACCATGTCATAAATGCCATCCACGTCGGTCGCTGTGGTAATTGTCATTTCATCGCTTGTGCTTAATGCGGTGATGTTCAGGCCGTTAATGGAGAAATTGTTGCTTTCCCCTTCAAATTCTGCGCCATTTAAGATAATCTTTGCATTTGTCGCTTCCACTCTGTCTGCAAATCTCATATCTGCAGTTACAGAGTCCTTACCATAAACTTCTTCGTAATTTTCCTTTGTTGCAAGCCCTAGGCTGTTGGCAAGGTCAAGGGCGGCTTTGTCGTCTTTGCCGATTACAAGATGGAAGTCATTCTTCACGCCGCTTGCGCCGGAATTAAGGAAAAACCTCTGCTGGGTTGTATCAAAACTTGCTTGGATTCCCTGTTCCTTCAGCGCTGCATTCAAATCCTTCACGGTCATGTCAGACTTGATCTCAACTGTTTTCTGTTCCCCGGCAACTTCAAAGGTTAAGGTGCCGCTCTTTACCCCTAATTCAGACAGGGCGGTATCGTTGGCAATCTTTTCCCCATTGGAGCGGGATAACTGCTTGCCTGTCAAATAGCCTGCTTTTGCAAGCTGCTCCACCTTCAATGTCTGGGTGCCGTTGATAACGCCGGAGGATGCTGACACGGTTGCTTTGGTGCTGTCGGAAACCGTTGTTTTCTTCTTGCTGGTAAAATTACCTACCCGGCGCATATTCGAAAGTGTTTTGCTGTAAAAATTGTAAATCTTTGTATTCATTTCTTTCCAAGCATCCTGTTTCCAAGATAGCTTGGTCTGGGCTTTTTTGTATTTATCCTGCTTAGTGCGGTATGCTGATACCAGTTCTTGTACGATGGAATCTGTATCAAGGCCTGAGTTCAGTCCTGAAATCCTAATTGCCATTTCTCTTCCTCCTATCCCCGTTCATCTATCATGATTCCGGCTAATTCCCATACTTTCGCTATCATATCCAGTGTTTCCTCTGGGGGGAACTCCCGGATGACTTCTTTCGTGCCCTTGTCGACTACTTTAATGGTGACGCGGTTGGTGGCGTCGTGAATCCCGAAAATCACTTCGGAACTCTTGGCTTTCCGGTTGATTTCTTCCACTGCCCGCTTCATGCTATTTTTCTTCAATGCTTCGCCGGATTCTGCTGGGTTCTGCTTTTCTTCTTCTGTAACCAGCGTGCTTTCCGGCTGGCCCGGTTTCGTTTCCCTTGCCACAGCGCCTTGCCTGCCGGGCTTTGCGTCTGTCTTTGTTACTGTGCCTTGCGGGCTTAACTTTATATCGGGCTTTGGTAATGAAACTGATTTCTCGGGCTTTGCTTCTTTCTTCTCTGTCTTCGGCACGGAACTCTGGACAGCCACCTGCTTGGCTGCCGTTTCCGGCTTTACAGCCACCTCCGGCCCACTTCCCTGATAAGCCGCGGATGGTGTATTTACCTTCCGAACCTCCATATAATCACCTCCATGTGAAATCTGACCGCTATTTTTCTCTTATTTATATCGGCCAACTGGCGGAAAAAATTTAGAACCCTCTCAGAAATAACTTACAATATCCCACGGATTGCAGCCAGGCTGTCTGCGGATGCTGCTGCTTCGTTTTCCTTCTGGATTTGGAGATACACTTCCTTCCGGTAAACGGGGACTTCTTTCGGGGCGTTAATGCCAATTTTTACTTGGTCACCCCGCAATTCCAGAACACTGATTTCTATATCGTTATTTAATATGATGGATTCTCCCTTTTTTCTGGTTAATGCCAGCATCCTATTCACCCGCCTTTTCTTTTTTTTCCTGTAAAATGTCGTAAATTGCAAATTTTACGGGGAAATCATCTTCCACAATAACCTGATGGGCTTTCCTCTCATCTGCATTTATTACAATGGGTGCTTTTAAATTCACGCTTAGCTTTGTGATATCTTCTGTTGCTGTCACTGTTACCAGAACGTAAGTATTTTCTTCTGTGAGGTTCCCAAGGTGCTTGATTACCTCATCTTCCACTTGGGGGTTGTAATCCTCCTTTACCAGCAAAGGATCCATGACGGGAAGGGCAAAGGTCGGCTCATCTAAGGACTGGAGCCACGAAATTCCCTTGCGGGCGCCATTTTCCCCTTCCTCAAAAATCAGTGTAAAATTCTGGCAGTCTGGAAATCCGATAATGCCTTTTTCAAAAAAGATTACCTTTTCCTCTTCTATTTCAATTTCTCCAAATAACCTTGTTTCTACCTGCATGACGTCCCTCCTTACAGATAATTCAGCAATGTCTGCCCATTTGCCTTGGCAGAAGCCTGCAAGGACGCCTGATATGCATTATAAGCTGCTGTGTACTCAATGATGATATCGGACAGTTCCATGTCTTCATTCCTAGACTTTAACTGCTCAAAGGAAGTCTGTTGGTTCGCCATCCGGTTCTCGGTAAGCTTCAGGCGGTTTTCACGGCTGCCCAAATCTGTCCGGGCAAGCTTCACGCGGTCTTGGTGCTTCTGGAACTTGGTGATTCCCCTCGCATAAACCTTCTGCATATTGTCATCGGCATAGGTGGCTTCTTTCTTGGCTGCCTCCAGCCATGTGCCCAAAGCCTTCTGCGCCTCCTCGCTGGAATATTGCTGCTCCTTCATCATGGACTCTATTTTCGCCACTTTGTCGTGGGCGTCAATAGCCGCTTGGACAGCGTTGGTGAGTTCGTCTACATCACGGCTGATATTTGCGTCTAGGACTTCGCTGGCTTGGGTGTTGATGGTGATATCTTGGTTGAAGGCTATGGTGTATTTGATTTCTTGGTTTTCTTTTTTGTATTCGATGACGTTGTTTTCGTCTGTGATGTTTTTGCAGTCGAAGTAGTGTTCGGGGCGGACTTCGCCTTCGGTGAAGCCTTGTTTTTCGTAGGTGATGCTGAGCTTCATTTTTTCACTATTGATAAGGTTTGAAGCTCCTTCTCCCAGTATGAGCTCTCCAGTTTCCTTAAAAAATATCACTTCGCTGTAACCTACCCTGCACCCTTCTTCAATCCACTCATCATAATCTTTATTTGTTACCACACTTATATTCCTATCACCGTCTTCATATTCTAAGCCATCTAAATCGTGTGTGTTCCCGTCTGCATCAATATATTTAATATTGGCAACATCATCCATTTCCCCAAGGTCTTCATAAGACAGCCGAATCCGGTCAATCACATGCTCTTGCGGCATATCCGCTACAGCTACTCCAGTTCCTACATCTGCCGGCGAATTAGGTACTGTAACATTATTGGTATAGAATCTCTTCTCCTCAATATCTTCATATGAAATCGGTTCTGTAATCTCATACTTAATCTTCTGGTCTTCCTTCAGGAACGTAAGCTGGCTTGTGGTCTTAAAGCCTGTAAACACCGTCCTCCCTGCATAATCTGCATTCCCTTCTGCATACACCTGATTCTTCAGGGACTGGAGGTCTTTCAAGATTGCTGCACGGTCTTCCTGTGTCTTAACGTCCGTGGAGCCGTCCACGCATTTCGTATAAATGTTCTCCAGAAGCTTTTCCATATTATCCAGAGCGCCTTCTGTTACCTCAAGCCAAGACTGTGCATCCGGGATATTCCGCTCATAATACTGGTTCAATTCGCTTAAGTTGCTCCGGAAACGCAGGGCGCGGACTGCAATGATTGGGTCGTCGGAAGGCCGGATAATCTTTTTCTGCGTCGTCATCTGTGTGTTCAAGGTATCTACGTTTACCTTGTTGTTGTTCATATTTTTCATGCTGTTCCTGCTAATCATGCTGTTCGTTACACGCATCATAATTCCCTAACCTCCTTATACGCCCGTTTCCAAAATCAGGCGGTTATACATCTCTGTGAGCGTCTGTATCATCCGGGATGCCAGATTATAAGAATTCTGGAACTTCAGCATATCCAGCGCTTCTTCATCTTCATCCACGCCGGAAATGGACATCCGTTTCTGGATAATGGTTTCATTGATATTGGTATAGTTCTCCAACAATGTCTTGGCCTTCTGGGTATCGACGGTATTGTCCCCAATCAGGCAGGATAGGAACTGGTCTGCACCTGCCCCCCGGAATAAAATAATGTCGCTTTTCAATTTCAGCATCTCTTCCACAATGCTCTGGGATGCCACATCCGCTGGTACATCCGGCTTATGCATCGTAACCATATAATTCGGGTCATGTTCCAGTTCATCTGCCACCTTAATATTTGCCATCGTAAGCAAATAATAGGAATTGCCAGAAGAGGTCATGGTGTCCCCATGCTCCTTGTCATAATCTGCAAAGTTCCATTCTGTCCCATCGGTAAGGTTTTCCGCCACAAAGAAGGAAATCCCGTCATTTCCCTTAAGGTCCACGCCTGACTTATGCATTTCATTATATTGCTTTGCAAATTCCCGCAGGAAGCTGTTGCACTGTGCCTGATAATAAGGCACGCCCATGGCATCCACCTGTGTCCCTATGATGGTGCTGCGCTCCTCCAGCGACTTCTTTTCTTCCTCAGACAAGGTGGTTTTTAACTGGAATTTATAAGTCTGGGTTTTGGAGTCATACTCAAAACCAGAGTATGCAAAGTCCCTGTTATTAATCGTGATAACGCCTTCTGAATCCATTGTCATCTGGTTCACGCTGGTAATGCTTGGGTTCTTGATGGTTACAATATCGCCGCCGTTCCCGCTTTCAAAGCCTTTCACCCTTCCGGTAAAGGCCTCATTATTGTTCCCATCCCGGATGTCAAACAATGCTTTCAGCCGCCCGGTGCAGCTCCTTCCCGCCGCATTGAACTGCACATTGTTCCTTGTCCAGTAAATATCATACAGCCCGTCTGCGTCTGAGCCGTTTACTTTATAGTCCCTTGCCCTACATTCCAAAGTATTATATTCAAAATTCTCCACCAATGTCTGGCCGTTAATTTTCAGGATGTAATTGGTTCCCCCAGTGTACATATCCGGATAATTGCTGTTTGACACCTTGGACTCTGTGACTTGCACAGGCACTAGCTCGGAAAGCTGGTCTACCAGCAGCGCACGCTGGTCCCGGAGCTCATTAGCATTAGTGCCCTGCAGTTCGATGACATTAATCTGGCGGTTCAGCAGTGCGATTTTCTGCGCAATCCCATTGATCTGTTCCACTTGGGTGCCAATCTCCTGATTAAAATCCTCCTGAATCCGGATCAGGCCAGCATTTAAGCTGGTAAAGTAATTGGTAAAATTCTGGCATTTGCTGATAAAGGCTTTCCTTTTATCTAAATCTTCTGCTGCCCCTTTTACATCATCCAATGCATTAAACATTTCATCCAAAATAGCAGAGAAGCCTTTGACGGAATCACCGTCTTCCAAATAATCCTCAATCTGCTGCGCCCCATACAATTTCGCATCGTACATGGCTACTTTCGCGTTGTTTTCCCAATATTTTACATCATAATAAAAATCTCTTTTTTGTATAATCTCAGTCGTGGAAACCCCGCTGCCTACCATGCCATACCGCTGGTTGGTCCGAAGGGCTTCTGCGGCTACGCGGACAGCCTCCTGCCTGCTATAGCCTTTCGTATTTACATTAGAAATATTATTTGCAACCGTATTCGTGGCTACATGGAATGTATTTAACGCGGAACCCGCGATTGTTAACCCAAAAAAAGTTGATGGCATATAATCCCTCCTGTTACAGCCTTGTCACAAGATGCTCCAGCATCTCTGATATTACGTTGATAAACCGGCTAGCCGCATTGTAAGCGCTCTGGTACTTAATCATATTCTGCAATTCCTCGTCGGAAGAAACGCCGAACACCTGCTGCCTGTTGTTATCTATGGCAGCTACTTCCCCGCTTAAGTCTGTAGCCATGCCCTGATACACATTGCCCTTTGTGCCAATCCCGCCTATCATCCGCTGGTAATATTCTTTTAAGGTGCATTTGTTGGTGTCGTTGGCATTGACTGTGTATTCTTTCTTTTCCCAAAGCTCAGAAAGCCTCTGCGCCATTGCCCTGTCAGGCTCCCCTTGCCCGCCCGGCTTCAAATAAGGCATCCCTGACTCAACCTCCAGCAAATCCGGGTTGACCATAACATTCTGGATGGTATACATTTTAGAGGTATCTATGGAATCTTCTTCATTATATACATAATATATCGTCCCATCTGTGGCGGCCACTTCTGTATAACGGTCTACATCACGCCTTACGAACAGCTCCCGGCCTGGCTTCACCCCATCTTTCCCGACAGCTGCATTTGCCTCATCCCAAACCCGTACATTGTCATATGTTTTCCCATCTGCACCTACAAAAGTCGCCCTAGTCGTCGGGCTGTAAATATCATTGACTGCTGTTATAATCTCATGGATAAACTGGTCGAACTCCGCTTCTGCGGAAAGCATGGTAGACATGCCTGCATCATCATTATACCTATCTGCGGGAACTCCTGTAACATCCCGGTAAGTCGCCATCCTATCCCCTCTGGAAAGCACCAGCGCCTTCAGCTCCCCAATGTCTGAGTTCAATTCTGGGGAAATATCTATGCCAAGGTCAAACATCGGGGTGTAATTCCCCTTCCCAAGGTCTGATAACTGGGGCCAATAGGGTGTAACAAAACCCGTAAGCTCATCTTCCAGCGTGCCCACCTCAAACACATGTATCTCATCTAAAAATTCTACATTTTCTAACCGGACGCTTACTGCACCATTGACGCCTTCCCGGAATTCCACCTTTGCCAAGGAGGAAAGTTCATCCAAGGCATTGTCCCTTTCATCCCGCAGCGTCATGGCTGTTTCTACCCCGCCAGACTCAATCCTCATAATCTGTTGGTTCAAATCCTGAATCATATGCCCCAGCTCATTGATGCGGTCAATCCCTTCCCGTACCTTAATATTAATACGGCTCTGATATTCCCTCATGTTCTTGAAAATACCCTGCGCCCGCTCAATAAATACAGATGACTTCTGGACTACTAAGTTCTGGTTAATTTCTTCCTCAGGCGCTTTGCTGAACTCCTCAAAGGATCTCCAAAGATCCTCCAGCCCCTCTTGGAACTGTTCCCCTTCCATCTCCTGAAAAAATTCCTGAACATCCTGAATTGCCATATAGTTTGTTTCATAGAAGGCCTGCCTGCCGTTTTCCGTGCGGTAATATTTATCCAGAAAATAATCCCTCGTATGTATAACATCTGCAATTGCTAAGCCTAGCCCTGCCTGCTGCTTGCTGATGGCAGCGCCTTTAAATGTTACATAGTCCCTGTCTGCAAATAAAACCTGCTGCCTGACATACCCTTTGGTATCTGCATTTGCAAGGTTGTTTGCCGTGGTATTCAGCGCATTTTGGCTGTTCTGGAGCCCAGATGCGCCTATATACAGACTTCCCATTCCATTTGCCATGTTTTTCTCCTCTTATATCCCGCTTCCCTGCTGAATCTGCCTTCCCTGTTATTTCCTGTTTCCATAAATTACTGCTGCCTACTGTTTGGCGTCAAACCCGCCGCTGCCCAGCAAATCCCCTGTATTATTTGCCCGCCTGTCATAATTGGCGGTGGTAGGCGCCTGCCGCATGCTCTTAAACAATGTCAGGTCAAATTCTGCCATCTCCAAGGCATGTTTTAACAGCACCTCGTTTTGGGTATTGATATCGGCCATTTCCTCTATCGTAGCGCGCAGCTTCACTTTCAGCTCCTGCAGCTTCTGCTGCTCTTTTGGCTGTTTATTTAAAAAGGCTATCATATTAGTAACCGTCAGTTCCTCTGGCTTCTTACTAAGTACGATAGACATATCATTGACAACTTCTTCTCTTTTCTTTTCCAAATTCTTAAGGATGCTGGTGATTTCCTGCTCCCGGTTGGTAATCTCCTCAAGAGCGGGGATATTCCCGTCAATTATGATTTGTCTTTTCTCCCGGGACAATTCCGTTAGGCGTTCATATTCCCCGTTCTCCCGCTCTAATACATCCATAAATTCTTCCATTAAACTGGCCACGTGAAAACCTCATTTCTAAAAGTATGATTCATACCGCTCGATCAGCTTGGATGCAAAGTCACCTGTTTCCACTTTGTAATTCCCGGATGCAATACTGCTCTTTAGTGCAGCAACCTTATCTGCCCTGACATCAGAAGCTTCTGCCACTGCCTGCTTCGCCACCTGATAATCCCTGCCAAATTGGGAAATCTGCACCTCATCCTTCTTGCTTGTGCTCCCGCTCCCTTTTACTCTGGAAGTCCTGCTGGCGCCAAATACTTGGCTGACTTGATTGTATGCTTCTATACGCATAAAGGCATCTCCTTTCCCTTTTTGTGGTATGGTAATAGTATTTCCTGCTTGTTGATTTATTATCTAATTTATTTATCGGTTGTTTAAATAGAAACTTTAGGAAATATTGGGAAAGAATCTTCCCTGCGACTTTTTAAAGTAAGGATGGCAAGCCAAATTTTTCTCTGTCCCATACATCACCCATATTACGTAGCATCAATTTCTGCCCATAACTCTTCTTCCGAGAGCACCCTTCCATTCTCCAAATCATTTGCTGGTTTTTTGAAAGAATGGAAACTTATCGGCTCATTTTTTGCTTCAGATACAAAAACAGCCATTTCTGTTTTGATACAAAAATGGCTGTTCTACGTTTATTCTTCTTATATTTTATTCCGCATTTGCGCCTTTTCTCTTCTTATTGATTACTAGATACCCTCCTGCGAGGAATACCCCAAGGCACAATACATATTTCGCATCAAATGCAACGCCTGTCTTTGGTGTGCCGCTGCCTACCTGCGCGGTCCCCATATTTCTGGAAACAGAGGTCCTTGAACCTGCGCTGGTCCCGCCGCCAGAGCCTGTCTGGGTTCTTCCGCCGCTGGTCCCGCCTGTAGTTCCGCCGGTATTACTGCCGCCTGTACCTGTAGTTCCGCCGCCATTCGGCGCTGGCGTAGTTGTGCCGTCGCCGGGTTCTGGGGTCGGGGTTGGCGTGTCTGTTGGATCATTAGGCTTTGGTGTCTTGGTTGGCTTATCTGTTGGGTCGGGAGTTGGCGTCGGGGTTGGGGTTGGCGTGTCTTCGCCAAGGCTGCCGATGCTCTCAAAAATATATCCATTTTCATCCGCAAATTTCTCTGCCTGGGAACCTGTATATCCACGGATAACGTCTGGCGTCCAGCCTGACTGGGAACCAATGGAGGTTGTGGTAGGCGGAATCGTTACCGCCTTAATCCCGCTCCCGGTAAATGCGTCCACCTCAATGGTCGTAACAGAAGAAGGGATATCCAAGCCATATACATATGGGCTGTTGCTGAAAGCAGCAGATGCTATGGAAGTCATGCTGTCCGGCAGTGTCAGCTGGGACTTGCCAACCGGGCAGTAAAGAAGCTGGGACATACCTGCATCATATACTGCGCCATCGGAAGAAGCATAGCTGCCATTCCCGCCTTCTACATTGACTTCCGCCAAGTTGCTGCAGCCGTCAAATGCGCTGAAATCAATGGAGGAAACAGATGCTGGGATGCTGATGCTCCCAAGGCCGCTGCAATTCCCAAATGCTTGGGACCCAATGCTCCCTACAGAACCCGGGATGCTGATGCTCCCAAGGCTGCTGCAGCCATATAAGGTCAATTCCGGAATCGAGGACATCCCGCTGGAAAGGGTTACGGAGCCCAAGCCGCTGCACCCTGCCAGAACCCCGCTGCCCATAGAGGTTACAGAATCCGGGATGGTAATGGAGCCCAAGCCAACACAGTTGTTAAATGCGCTGCTGCCAATCTCGCTGACAGAGCCCGGAATATTCACGCTGCCAAGGCTCCCGCAGCCGTTAAATGCCTGTGCGCCGATGGATGTTACCCCATCTGGGATATTGACAGAACCGAGGCTGCTGCAGCCGTCAAAAGTTTCCGCCCCAATCGAAGACAGCCCGGCAGGAAGGTCTACATACCCAAGGGCAGAGCAGCCGTAAAATGCCCCGCCGCCAAGACTCACCGGCCCGCCGAATACTGCATTTGTCAGCCCGGTACAGCCGGAAAAAGCATAACTTCCTACACTCGTCACATTTGCAGGGATTGTTACGCTGGAAATAGCTGCATTTCCTGCAAAAGCATAATCCGCCACTGCCGTTGCAGAAGCCGGCAGTACAACATCGCCGCCCGGCCCCGTATAGCCTGTGATTGTGCCGCCTTCCATAATAAAGGCGCTGACGTCTTCCTCTGCCATCGTCGGTAATGCTGGACCCAAGGCGAAGGTCAAGGCCAGTATCAATATCGCATTGAAACATCTGCCAAACAATTTCTTCATTCTCTTGTCCTCCTCGAAAACTGGTATATGATGCCAACCTCGGCTATTCCTTAGGGAGCGCACTTCTTTGCCACCAAGAACAGCCTTCCATCTTCTGTATAATTATTGCAGGTTGAAAGTGTCAACAATTTATCTCCATAGGAAACGTCTAGTTTTCCTCCTATAACATTCATTTTCTTTATATTTTCCAAGTAGCGGTTGAAATTCTCCTCATTCCCGGCATTGACAAAATCATAATAACGGAACCCTTCTTCGCCTTCCTGCGCTACTTTTGACAGGCACACAGCCACCACTTCATATTCTGCCTTTTCGTAGATTGTGTTGAAGGAAATGGTTTTGTGTTCGTTGATAAATGCTTCGTCCAGATAATTTTTCAATTCCCCGAACATCATCCCGCTCTTCATGTTGTGGCCGTATACAATCAGGTTGTCATCCTGCTGCTCAAAATCATTTCTGGAATCCAGAAAAATCGAACCATTGATGTCTTCCTCCCCATTATAGTTATGGGTTAAGTAAAAATCACTGCTTTCCGGCACTGCCTGCATAACTGGATAATCAATCCCTGTCCCCGGTATGGTAATCCATCCGGCGAAATCAGAGTTTTCTTCATATAGCTTCTGGTATTCCGGCAGAACCTGCGGCCCTTCGGGCCGCTCTACCGTTTCCTGTGCCAGTTCGGCACCATATACATTGTTCTCTACGGTTCCCGACTGTGCCAGCACAGGCTCTTCTTCCGTTTCCTCTTCCCCGTTTAAGGATTCTATGAACCGGGCAGACAGCCAGTCTGACGCTACGGAAATCTCCTGCTCATCTTTGATTCTCTCCATTTCCCGAATCTTGCGCTGGTCGTTGTACTCGCTTCCTAAGAAAATCAGGAAACATACCACTGCGCCTGTCATGCACAGGGCTCCTACTATCTGCCCCGGCGACAGTTTTTTCAGCTTTCCGGCAACACGGTCAGCGAAGGTGGTCTTGGAGATGGCCTTGTAGTCCTCTGCTACCATATCGGAGAGGTACAGGAGGTAATCGTCCCCAATCACGCTTTTAAAGATGATTTTCCCCTCCCGGATCAGAGAGTAGAGCCTTTGGGCCACCCCATTCTCATTGATATCCATTTTCTTGGAAATATATCTGATTTTCTCTATGTCATCTAAGGCTTCCTGATATTTCTCATAGGAATCAAACTGAAATTTTCCAATGCAATATACTCTGCTCATGATATCAACTCCCATCCTTCCCTGCTTATTTTCCGTAGTTGCTTACTTTTTCGCTTTTACTGACTTAACAGCGGAATAGCTGCTATAGTAATTCTTCTTGTTGATCTTCTTGCATACGCGGACTTTGTAATAGTACCTCTTGCCGCCTGTTGCTTTCTTATCGGTGTATGTGGTCTTCTTCGAGGTCCCAATCTTCTTGTATTTCCCTTTCTTGCTGGTTGCCCGGTAAACCTCATACTGTGTGGCTCCCTTGACCTTCTTCCACTTCACCACAACCTGTTTTTTCTTCTTAGACGTCAGGCTGCTAATCTTGGTGGAGCTTGGCGCGGTTGCCGTCTTAACGCTTGTAAATGGCCCATAATAATACTGGCCGTCTTTGCTGACGTATGCCCTTACCCGGAAGGTTGCCGCAGTCCCTGCTTTTAGCTTTTTCACCGTCCCCTTGGTGGTGCTGGACTTCTTCACCCTTAAGGCACGCCTGTTCTTGGCATTGTAAATCTCATATCCAGTCACGACGCTGTTCTTCGTCCAGCTTATGGTAACGCTGCTGCTGGTGGATTTGGTGAACTTCACTCCTGTCAAGGCCGGGACTTTAATCCTGTAGTTTACGGTCTGGGTTCCGGTGTAATTTCCCTCCCCTTTGATAATTGCACTTGCCATGCCCGGCGTTGCGCTGTTTACGTATACCAAAGAGTAATCCTTGCCATTTTGCAGCGTCTTATCCCCGCTTGTAACAGTCACCGGCGGATTCTGCTCCTTGCCGTTGAAAATCTGGTCGCTGATTGGGCTTACCTTTGCCCGGCCAAGCTGCTGGGGCATAATCTGGAAGGTTGTGGATGTGCTCCCAGTGTATTTGCCGATTCCCTTGATGCTGACGGTTGCTGTCCCGGCATCTACGTTCTGTGAATACGTTGCTTCATAATCTACACCAGCTACCAGAATCCTTTCGCCGTCTTCTACCCTAATTGGGGGCGTTATCGGCGAACCAGTGTAGGTATACACCGAAGCCACACCGCGGATTGGCGTTTCCTCGGAAAGTTCCCTTGCAATGTCAAAGTTCACTGTCCTTGTGCCCACATACCATGGCTCAATCCCGGTGATAGTGATAGTTGCAGTCCCGCGGTCTACGTTATTGCTGTAAGAAACCCTGTAGTCCTTATCCAACGCCAATGTCTGGCCGCCAAGGCTTACCACTGGCAATGGGGTTACTGCACTTCCGGTGTAATTCTGCATCGGAATCGGTTCAATCTTGGCCATGCTCATATTAGCATGGATTTCAAATTCTTTTTCAATGCTGCCAGTGTAGTTGCCAATGCCCTTGATAACGGCTTTGGCTACCCCTACCTTGACATTGTTCACATAATCAACGGTGTAATCACGGCCCTGTACCAGTTCTACTGGCTTGCTGGGATCTTCTCCTTCCTTCCCTTCCGGCTGGGGAGGGGTGAAGGTAAGGGTTACTTTCGGCGTGAGGGCGCTGCCTGTGTACTGGGATACCCCAAGGTCGGAAGCTGTGATGCCTGCGGCAATGGCTCCGTCTGCGCCGATGCTCTTAGGAGTAATGGTAAATGTCTGTGTTACCTGCATCCCCTTTTCTCCAAAATATCCCAAGCCCTTTGCTGTAACCTTCGCAGTATTTACACCTGCGTTCTGGATATTATCCCACTCCAGCACATAGTCTTGGCCTTCTATCAGTTCCATGGAAAGGTCTTCGCTTACACGGAGGGATACTTTTACTTCCGGCTTAATGGGTGCGTTCCTAAATTCCTGTGACTCTATCGGCTCAATCACGAAATCACCGTTTGGCGGGTAAATCATAAAAGTCACATCACGGTCATCTTTGTAGTTGCCCATACCATGGATTTTGACAGTCCCGGGGACATTCACTTCCTGCGGGCCGGTATACTCATCCACTGTGTAATCTTGGTTTTCTACCAGTGTTGTGCCATCCTTTGCACGTACGGTAATGGTTGGCTTGATAGGCTCGCCTTCAATGTAAATAGCCCTTCCAGTTACTTCAATGTCCTCTTCATTTGTTAAGCTTTCCTGTGCAATATCAAAATAAATGGTTTTGGTTCCGCCAAAGTTGCCCATTCCCTGAACTATGACAAAGGGGCGTTCCTCATCTGTCTGCGCATTTACACTTGCATTTGTATTGTTCCCGTACTCTGCGATGGAGTAGTCCGTTCCCTCAACCAATGTCTTTCCGCCAAAATTCAAGGTTACTTCTGGCGTCTTCGCTTGGCGGTCAAAGGTCTGTGGCGCAATGGTTGCAGTGGCCTCCTTAATCGGCTGGGGTACGATAGAAAACTCAACTACCCGGGTTCCCGTATAATTTGGACCCATGGCAGTAATTGTCACAGTGGCTTTCGATGTATCTGTCGTTATCTCAATATTGTTATCCCACTTTAATGTGTAATCTCTCTCATTTCTTAGGATCCTCCTAGCTTCATTCAGCGTATATCCCTCTTTCCCAATCCGGTTCGGGTCGTTATTATATATCCAGACTTCCCCTTTCGGCCTTCCATCGTATATATAAGCATTTGTGTATTGCTCATCATCTGGGATAGTCCCTTGGAACACAACTGTAACTCCGTTAGCTGGATCCTCAATATCTTTTGGAATGATGTTGTATGGCAAGCTGAAATTCCCATTATAATTTCCTATTCCTACCACTACAAATGTAGGCGGGTTCTCGCTGCTTGCATCTCTAACTTCCTTATTATTGCTGCTGGGCTTCTCAACCCCTAAGGACTGGTAATTATCCGCTGTGGCAATTACAAAATCTCTCCCTTCTTCCAACACCTTTGCAGCCCCTATCCCCATAATAGAAGGGGTCTTATCAACAAACTCCAGCTTCGGAAATACATCGTCAACTGCATACTGTGCAGTAAACGGGACATTCGGGTCATAATCCGTCAGCTCAATATAACGGTCTTTCTTATCTGAAATCGCTTCTGCAATACTGAGCATAATCTTAAAATGCTTCGGGAATTCCCCTTCATAATTGCTCTTTTCCTTTGCTTTCACTAAGACAGTTGCTTCACCAACCACTATATTGTCCTTGTATTCAATCGTGTAATCCTTACCTTCTTCCAGCGGGACTACATCTTGGCCGCCATACCAGCTTATGCTCAATCCATCACTTAACAAATAGGGAGGTACCAACTCTTTACCTTCTTTTGGGAAATAAATTGGACTTTCCGTAAATTCACATTCCCATTCATTTGCGTCTTCTCCCGCTTTGCTATAAGTGCCAATCCACGTTTTATCTGGCGTAGCAACTGTACCATAAGGAGCAATTCTGCTATTTTTAATCCTGTTCTGCGGGGTGTCTATGGTTTCATCAGAAATCTTCCTTGGGTTAATCTTAAAATCAACCCTGTAATTCCCATAGTAATTCCCATCGTACTTTCCATCACTGTTCTTCTTAGCGGTAAGGATAGCGTGGGTATCGGATCTTTCGCCATTTTCATCATAGACATCTATATTATTTTTTTCTTCGACTTCATATTCATAGTCTGCGTCTGTTACACCCTCACTTCCTTTCTTTTTCAGGGCTGTTTCCTTACAATACAATTGAATATCCGGCTTGATTGGCTGCCCGGTATATTCATACCCGTTTTCATCAATCCCATCATAGTATAACACAGGCAACGGGTCTGCTTTCGGCACTGTTTCTGTAATATCTCTTTGGTAAATCTCAAATTTGCCCGCTTCGCTCCTGCCATAAGTTATGCCGCCCTCTGTTGCTGTAACAATTGCCGTAGGCTCTTTCCCCGGTTCAGGTGTAAGGTCTGCTGCCGTTTCTTCATCTTCCTTACCCTTAGGGGCTTTTGTCGCTTTACCATTATTCTCATATGTAACAGCATAGCCGTCCTGGGCAATCGGAACCGTTACTTCTTCTCCACCTATCGTAAATTTGTATTCTACGCTTTCCGGTATTGGGCAGTTCGTTGGGATTCCATCCTTGTCAGCAGGCGTGTATATCCAGCCCTCGTCACCCATCGTTATGTGTGTACGCTCACTGCCTAAATCGGCCAAAAGCCTATATGTGTCTTCCAACCTGCCAGTGAAATTTCCCGTTCCTTTAATGACATATTTTGCTTCACCGGGCTTTTTGTTGCTGTAAGTTTTACCGTCGGTTTCATCTACGCCTTCCACATATTCCAATGTGTATTCATCACCAAGCTTTAACTCTCTCCGCTTGTTTGTATCGGGATTGCCTTCCATATCAACAGGAGTATAGTACACTTTCAGTTCCTTCCAGATAATGCTATCACCGTCATCACCTAACTTGGCCTTATTATCTTCCTCCTTTTGCGTCGGATCAAGGTTCAAATCCTCCTCCGTATATTCACTCGCATACTTAATGTGATCCAATACAACCTGATCAGCATCTCCTTCTATTTCTATATATCCCTTTGCTTTGCCTTCTTCCAGATTATAGGGCTCTATTGTATACCCCTTCTCTGTCTCGCCTTCATAGTTCGGTTCCCTACCTTTAACCTTAACTTTGTAAGATCCTATGCCAAAATTCGCTGGATCACTTAAATCAGTAATCTTCTCACCATCTGGCTCCTCTTTGTTATTGCAGTCATAATACTCCAAATCATACGCCGTACCTTCCACTAGCGGATTATTCTTTTCATTACTGCCATGGGTGATGTGCGGCTTTGGCACAATTGGAATGTCTGAATAAGTGTATTTATCACCCATTTCAACTTGGTAATGGTATTTTTCCAGCAAGTCATCTTCAGGCTGCGTCAAATTCAATTTATTAACTACAAACGACGCTGTGGCTTTACCTACAAACTTACCCTTTCCTTCAATTGTCGCTTCATTATTTGTACCAACCGGGGTAACTGTGGTATCTTTCTCATTTGTAACATCAAAATCTATTCCCTGTTCCAATTCAACTATCTGGGCGCTATCCCCATTCCCTTTACGGAAAGTGATTGACTCTTTGGGTATATCAGGTACAATGACATCATTGCTAAATACCTGATTTGGAATCTGGATATTTGTCCGCATATCAGATGCACCTTGGGTAAAATCGCTTAAATCACCCCTAATCCCAAAAGTTACCGTTCTGCTCCCTGAATAATTCCCATTATCACTTCCTCTAATTACTATTTTCGCTTCTCCAAGATCAAGGCCTGTATTCCCCGTATACTCAAGTACGTAATCAGCCTTATTCATTTCCCTGCCATTGTGTTTAATGGAAAGGTTATGTCCATTCTCCAATCTAATTTCATTCCCAGTATGCACATAATAGTTCTCTTCCCAAGATCCTGTCAAAAGATTATAAGTTTCATGCGCCTCAGATTCAGATGTTACCTCCAAGTTTTGCAATGTTGACAAATTACATGCCCTTATATAAAAGTTATACGTTAAGTCCCCCTCTAAATTTGTATTTCCGTGGACTATAATTTTTGCTGGATCACTTGTGGATGATACCTTTATATGATTTGTATAATCCATAGTAAACCCATCACTCGTATTTACAGGTTTGTTTCCCACTTTTGTTGTAAATGTAATCTGAGGCGTAACAGGATCTCCTGTATACTCCGGATATTGTTCATAAACTGCATTAAGTTCAGTTGTCGTCCATTTCCGCGGCACAATCTTAAAAGTTTTGTCATGGGTAGAATTTCCTTCCCCAGTATAATTCCCTTTCCCTACAATATGCACAATTATATCACCATCCAAAACAATCGAATGGTTCTTATCATTTCCTTGATTATCCACATACTTTATTTCATAGTCTGTACCTTTTGTCAAAAGATATCCATCCACACGTACAGATGGGTTCACTTCAATGGGATCCCCCCAATTATATTGAATTTCCGAAGCTATCTCTTCAATTTGTATATTACTAGTACCAAACATATCTTTAGGACGTATTGTATACGTTTTTGGAATAGATCCAGTAAAATTGCCATTCCCCTTTATATTAACTGTCCCAGTACCAGCATTCTGTTCATTGAGATATCCTGTAATCTCATAATCCCCTCTTCCACTGCCCCTGCTTCCCTCTGTTAATTTCTCTCCATTATAAGTAAGGGTTAAATTTGGCTTTGGTGTACTATTTCCCGGAGCATAGGTTACATCTGAAGCTTCTATGGTCACTCCATCCGATAAATTTCTGGGATTTACCTTTATTGTAACAGGAACAGGCTCTCCCCTTAACCTTCCCTTAGGAGTTACTAAAAACTGATACGTACCAGCATCCTTCCCCGTCCTGTTCTCGCCTGTTACTCTGCCAACTTCATAGTCAACATTATATTGATATCCATCTTCCGCATTGCCTACCCTTATCCATTGTTCTGGATTATCTAATATTTTTTTCAGCCATTCTGTGCCATCATATGTAAATTCACGATTCTCATATGATGTGTTGTTATTTTCAATGTGGATCATAGAATCTCTTAATATAGGAACAGTGATGATAAGCGGAACGTTTTCTATGCTCCCTGAATAATAATTGCCCTTCCCTTTAACCTTTGCCGTTGTCCTCACGTCACCAGTAACATTTCCACCATTTATTAAGTTTTGCCATCCACTCGCAGGTTCAATCGTAACCTTTTCGCTATTATCTATAGCGGCAACAGCGCTGCTCGCTTCCGAATCGTTAAAGGAAAATGCCTCTTTCGATAAGTCGTATTCTAAGGACAAATTATTGCCCGAACCCGTAACAGAGGCAGTAATCGTCCCAACCGTTACATTTTTAATTTGTGAGAGATTTTTCTTTACATGATATACTATATCTGTTTTATTGCTCCTCAAATCTTTGTAAATCCCACCTGTCACGTGAACATTTACCGTAATATCCCCTACATAATTCCTGCTCTTTGGTGTCAATATCAGTTCATAATCTTCTGTATTTATTTCTTTACCGGCATATTCCACTTCAACCTCTGTTCCTTTTACAAGGGTAAGGTCTTGATTAGCTTCCTTATATACCAGTGTATAACCAGTGTTAGTATTCCACTGAAGCCGTGATTTCTTATCAGTTTCATCCTCACTCTTCAACTTAATCTGCAAGTTATTTGGATCCATCTTTTCTATCCAAAATTCTTTTTTTGTATCCCCAGTATAATTCCCCTTCCCTTTAATATTAATACTCGCTTCTTTCTTTGTGTCAGTACTTCCTAAAACATTGTTCGTTGTTGAAACAATTTCATAATCTGTACCCTTCACTAATTTCTCATTCCTACCTGTATCCGTTATATCTACCTCACGCGTAACCGTTTGGCCTTCTGTTGCCATTATTGGATTATTCTCTGGCGCTATCTCTGCTATTGTAATACCACCATCAGTTATTTGCTTAGGAGCAATAGTGAAAAAACAGTCCTTCTGTCCTGTATACCCCTTTTCTTCATTCCCAGTCACTATAACTTTAGCTTCTGAACCTGCATTTATATTATTGGAATATGATAAAGTATACGATGATGAATCTGTAATCTCCTGTGAATAGCCATCTTCATCTTCATAAAATACTTTGATGTCATCTGCAGTTGGTTGTTTTCCCGTGCCATCATAAGTAAAGACGGCAGAACTATCCCATCTTACCTCCTCAATTGAAATCAGACTTGCCGCACGCACAGTAAAGCCGGACCAATCCACCATCCCGGCTATCATGCAAATGCTAAGCAGCAACGCCATAACCCTTTTCCCAACATCCTTATGCATCGTCCATTCCTCCTTACTTCATCCCTTACGCATAGTTCGCTCTTCTTATTTACATATTATTAATTCATTTCGGCTGTTTTGCTTGTATGTTTAACACTTAATAGTGCATTTTCACAATTTTCCTGAAACAGAGGAAAATATAACGAAGAACCGCATCCGGGATGGCTTTATCTTTCGTGAAAGGTTGCCGTGCTGTACTTTAGCCGTCCCAGATACAATGCTTCGCTTTCTCATTATAGCACACCTTTCTTGAGAAAGCTATTTATTTTATGAAAAATATTCAAATTTTTTTGAGTTTCTGGGTATATTTTATGAAGTTCGTGTATGATTGGTACTATTTTTCCTTTAAGTTCAGGATGAGGAAGGGAACAGGGCTGGCTGAATGGGCAGAAATATCGTAAAGAACCTCATCTGGGACAGCTTTATCTTTTGTAAAAGGTTGCAATGCTGTACTTTAGCCATCCCAGATAAGGTTCTTTACGTGGTTATTATAACACATATTTTCGGAATATTCCACCTATTTTTTGGAAAATATTCATTTTTCTCGGTTTCTTAGCATTTTTGGTAATTTCATGCAGGTTTAGAGAGAAATTTGTTTTGACAAAAATGGCTAGTTATGTTATTATTTAAGAAATTAAGTTTTCTATTGACAGTTCTTGCAGGTTGTAGCCTGCGTCATGTGGAGATTCCACAGAACCCTTTTTTGATAACAATTGGCAATATTAGAGATTTGTTATTTTTATGCTTTCGCCAGCAATGGGATTGTGCTATACTATAGGAAGGAATGGCAGATGAATGATACGAAAATCCAGTGGCATCCGGGATTTGTGGCGGCCATGAACTTAGAGTTCCTGCAAAATAAAGACGATTTGGTCTTTGTGAAGGAACACAATTTGAACACGAAGCCTCTGGCGATTGACCTTCTGGTGATTAAGAAGGAAAGCACGGAGGAAATTTTCAATGAGATTGGGAAGGTTTTCCGGGGGCATAATATCTTAGAGTATAAGTCGCCGGGGGACCATTTGGATGCGGATGTTTTTTATAAGGCCTTAGGGTATGCCTGCCTCTATAAATCTTATGGGGAATCGCTGGATGCGCGGAAGGCAGGGGATATTACGGTGTCGCTTGTCAGGGATGCGAAGCCTGTGGGGCTGTTCCGGTACTTGGAGGAGAATGGGTATGCCATTACACGCCATAGCCATGGGATTTATTATATAGAAGGGAAGATACCGTTTCCAGTGCAGATGGTTGTCACCAAGGAGTTGAATAAGGAAACACATGCTTGGCTCCGTGCTTTGTCCAACAAAGTCCAGAATGAGGATGCATTAAGGGTACTGCATCAGATTCCGGGGCTGAATGGGGTCTTTGAGCGGGAAATGGCGGATTCTGTCTTGTCGGTTATGTTAGAGGCCAATGGGAAACTTGTAACCAACCTGAAAGGAGATGATATCATGTATTATGATACTTTGTTTAAACTTTTGGAGCCAAAATTACCAATGTATATGGAAGCTGTGATAGAAAAAGGGCGGAATGAAGGTATTCAGGGTACCGTAGATATACTTAAGGAATTGGGGCATGCGGACAGCGAAATCAAAGACGCCATTATGGGGAAATACAACCTTTCCTCTGAACGGGCGGATGATTTTTTGAAAAACCCTCCCGTCCAACATGCTTAAGATTTGCCCTGCAGTCCATTGCTGTAATATAGAAGCCCTGTTTTTCAAATTCCAAAAGAAATTCGGGATTTCCATGCTTTTTTGGCAACAGGATTGTGCTATACTGTAAGGAACAGGCAGATAAATGATGTGAGGATTCTGGGGCATCTAGGGTTCATTTTTCTAGGATGCCGGGAAAATTCCGCGAAATAATTCGCATTTCTCGGATTATGCGCAAATTCCTCCGAATTTGTCGTTTTTGGGTTGAAATTCTTTGCAGCAATGGATAAAATTATAAAAAAGGCAGACAATCCGCTGCTACATTCACAAACTAACTATACATAAGATAAAGGGTATCAGGGAGGGAAGTATGCTTCAATATTTACTCCTGCTGGAAACAGACAGGGAAAAGGAATTTTTTACCTCAATTTACACAGCCCACCGGGAAGAAATGTTTTTCATTGCTTACAATATCCTGCACAACCGCGCAGATGCGGAGGATATTGTGCATGAATCATTTTTATCGCTGATTGACCATGTGGACAAAATTATTGACAAAGAACCCCATCAGGCATGGCATTATATGAAAACTACTGTCAAGCACAAATCCTACAATCTCTACCGCCGGAAAAAATCACTGGAGGAAGTGGAGCTGGACGAGAAATGGATGCAGGAAGAAAATTCAGCGGACAAAGGGCCTGACCTCCTGATGGAAGATTCTGAACTGCAAGAAGCTCTTTCCGGGCTGCTGAAACAGCTGAAAACACCATATCAGGAAGTCCTTGCCTTGCAGTATTACCATGAAATGACAACCATGGAAATCGCAAAAGAAATGGGGAAGACGCCAGACAATGTCCGGCATATTTCTATGCGGGCAAAGCGCAAGCTGCAGAGCATTTTAGAGAAAAATGGGAAGTGGAATGGGTAAACCCAGAAATCCAGGCGTTTTCAATGGAAGAAGCTTCGCACGGTGAAGGAGCTGTCTGGAAATGAAATTTATACACAATATACTCAATGATGCTTTCATCACTACAGCCAAATATTGTGCATGAATTTCATTCTCCAGCACTCCCTTTTTGTTTTAAGGCATGAACCTAGGGTATTACAGGTATTCCTATCTGCACTAACCCTTTCACACTTTGTTCAATTTCTTCCATAAAACGCCATATTTATTCCACTCTGCCGCAAGTATTCAAGATATTCATAGATGGCATCATCATTATAATTTCCTTTTTCATGGCGTTCCCGGCAGATTGCATTTTGCATCACGGCATATTCATTTTCCAGCGAAGTATCAAACACGCCCAGATCGTCTGTGTTGATTGACACTGGAATATTCAAGTTCTGTTCGTCCGTTCCTAAATGATGGCTATTAAACCTCAAAATAGGATGCTTGATAAAACGTTTAAATGTACCAATCAAAACATTTGATGTAGGGTTACATTCTATACAAATTCCCTTTCGGAATACCTCTTTTTGCATCGCTTTCTGCATAGATTCCACAATGCTGATATACCACTGTTCAATTTTTACCCCCAGAACCTGATATCCCCTTTCTTTTACCTCTTTATCAAAATGATACCAATAATAAATCTTGGAAATGTCATCGTCCCTCCGGTACTTCTCCAGCTTATCGCGGCTTGCATTATATTTTACCCGCCCTCCGGGAATTTTTAAGAAATCATACTTTTCTTCTTTCAGGGATAATTTCTCATCATACACCCCGCTCTGGTATAAATCAGGATGGTCGCCCCTTAAATGCCAGCTTCGGTAATATAAATCCAAAGGATTTCCTCTATAAGCCAATCCTTTCATTTGGGGATACAATTCATGCAGCAATTCCATGGCCTGTTCTTCCATGCAAGCCCGTGAACTGCCTTCCATAGCAACCTCACATTCTACAGAACGGTAAAGAAGCCAGACAAGATTATCTAAATAATCCTGTTTCCGCAAATAAATATTGTAGTTTTTTGTCTGATAATACTCCTCTGGCGCTGCCCCTAACACAAGCCCATGCCCAATCCTCTCCCCTTTTTCCAAACATAGAAACTGGATTGCTTCATCTATCGCCCGGAGCCCATCTGCAATATCAAGGAAATCCTCCCCTACATGGTAGGTTATCCCTATCCCCTTATGGGGATGAGCCTCCCTATACCATTTCAGGTCCATCTTGTCCCTAGAGCAATCCCGCAGATAACGAATTTCTGTGGCAAACACTTCTGGCCTGCACCCAATTTCCATGGCGGCTGCATCAATCCCCCAGACCCTCTGGTTTCCACCATCGCACCCATGCATATACCGGGCAACTGCTTTTGCCTGCTGTTTCACAAGGCTGCGCACCTTGCTATTCCTTGGCCTCAAGGATAAATATTCATCCTTAAATTCTTTCTTATGGAATGGTTCTTTGGCAAAATGGATGGCATAATAGTAAGAGGCCTCCGGCAGCGTTGCTTCCCTCTGCTCCCAGTACCCTTCCATAGTTCCCCTGCCTTCTAATTGCTGCCAGTTATACAGCCTTTGTTCTCCCCTCTTAGGCCTCAGGCAACTTTCCCAGCCCTCTTCTTTCGTTTCAGGCTGTTCTCTTCCCTCCCATCTATTCCCTCTTCCTGCCGAAAATTCAACTCTCTTATCTAAACCTGCAATAGAATGGGTGATTTCTCTTTTTGTTTTTTGGGGCATAATTCTGGCTTCTAAAGAAATCAAGTGGTTTTCCTTAATGCTTGAACAGACAGACAGGCGCAAAGATTCTGTCCAATATTCTGCAAAACATTCAAATAACTGGTTTTTCCTATCCTGATAATCCAAAAAGTTCTGAAACCCAAAACGGTTATTGTTCTGCACCAGTTCCCCGCGGAAATTCGACTTGATTAATAAATACAAATAGAACAGGTTTGATTCAAAATTTGTTAGTTCCCCACGGAATTCCATCCGGAAACATTGGTATAAAAAGGCTCTTTCCCCTGCCAAAAGGCGGTTATTCTCCTGCTCATCCACTTGGTAAAGCTGCATACAGTTTGCGTAATCCAAGCATGCCTTTTTGCCATTCACCTGCACAAACTTCACGCCATAAGCATAACGCAGCATCCCTGTATGGCCTTCCACGTCTGCTGCTAAAGGAAATTCCTCAAACTTTTCAAATTCCTCCCAACTCCCTAACAGCCCAAAAAAACGTTCAAACAACAACGCACGTATCATGGCTGCATATAGGATACGTTGTTCCATATCCATTTCATTGTCATCCATCCCGCCTGCCACATGATAGCCTAAGTTTTTCCTGAAGCGTTTCCCCTTGCCTAAAAGACTGCGGATTTTTGCTGGATGGTTCATCATGCATGCCCAAGACAGTGGGAAAGACTGTGTAGAGCCATGTAGGTGGAAATGGTTTTCTGCAAGGCCTTTTTTCATAATGGCGTTCAGCCTTTTATCATCTGTCTTAAGGACTGTTGGCCATGTAAATTTATGGCCTTTCATTTTATCTGGGGAATCATTCCTATATTTCCACGCCAGCCATGCAGTTGTAAAAATATCCTGTCCCAAACGCAGGTAAATAGACTGCCAATTTAATGTCTGCCCTAATTGGCAGGTAAGGCTTTCCCCATCATAATGCAGCACCTGCTCTGCATATTGTACCAGCGTTAAAAAAATCCCGCCTGCTTTTATCTCCCCAACAGAGTCATCCAACGCCTCACTGCGCATTTCTAATTCCGTCGGGGAATATTCTGGCAGATTCAGTAAGGAATAATGGTTATAAGCCTCATAAGAATAATGCCCTGCATCCACGCCATACACCAGCTTATCCCCTGTTAAATTTCTTCCAGACCTAATTTTCTTTAATATAGTTTCCGGCGGCGTACGCCGGAAAAGAATGTCCAAATCCTCCCTATTTTGGTACATGGCTCCCCCTGTCCTGAACCTTATGGTTCAAAGATTACTCTGATTCTTGTTCCAGCTTTTCCATAAGCATTTCTGCATCTTGCAGGTTAAACAATAATCCCATGTTCTTTTTCCCATCCTCTAGTTGTTTTTCATCCCTATTCTGCTCTGCCGGAGTTCCTTCCCTGCCGTTACTCGGTTCCTGATTGGTATTCTCCCTTCCTATATTTTCTTTCTCTGGCTTATTATCCCTATATTTTTTCCATTCTTCACGGTATTTTTCAAAATTATCAGAATTGCACAGAAAAACTATACACATAATCCGCTCTTTGTTTCCAAACTGATTGAAAATATCAGAAATTTTTTTATTTTTCCCTTCTTTTATACTCCTTTTTTCATTCCCTATTGCACACACTGCTTTCAGTAATGCTTCATCTATCTTCTGGTATAATCCCTTATATATATTTTCCCACAAGGGTTTATCGTCCACTTCTCGGTTCTGGCTCCTTCCCATATCCTGATTCAGTTCCTCGTACCATAAAGCAATCTCCCGCCTCATGTACCTCTGGACATCATAATTTGCAGCCAAGTTCCTTATAGGGATTAAATAGGGATACCGCACAATACTTTCTTGGGTTTCCTCCAAATCACCTGTCGATGGCTCATTTTCTCCTATATATTGAATAGATGTGGCCGAATCAGCACCCATATTTTTCAATTCTATCCAAATTGGGCGCAGCACATGAAATTCCAGCCTATCTACGCTGCTATTTAGCTGCCATTTCGTATCTACGTTCCTTACCACATGCATGGCATTTTTAATTTCATCGCCTACCATAGGGGCGCAAAAGCTTTCCAAAAACATACATTCCCGTTCTACTTCTTCTTCGCCTAAAACATGGTTCAGCCTTTCCATCTTCAAACAAAATTGGTTAATTAAATACTTTGCTTTATATTTTTCCCGGAAATCATCGGGAATTTCCAGCACATATTCCAAAAATTCTGCTATTTCTGGGAAATTCTTATTATTACCCAACGCCGTTGCAAACCACTCGTTCAAGTAAATCGTATAATAAATGTATATTGCCTCTTGGAAATTGGGCTTTCCTTTCAGCTGCCCCTCTGCGCTGCGCATCACTTTGCGGAATGTCACCAATTCTACTGAATTATCATCCAAATGCTTGCCTAAGATATTTCCAACATAGGCCATCTGGCGCCTCTGGGTAGCAGCATCTATCTCTTGGATTGCCCACATTTCTGATTCATCCAGATTTTTCTTACACCAATAATTTATAAAATATTGCTTTATTATCTGGATATTTTCTTTTAACTGATGGAGTTTTTCTTTTCGTCCTTCTGCAGTACCCTCTTGGTTCTGATACATCTGATAAACTTCATCGCATGTAATGCTATTCATGTCATACAGCATTTTCAGCCAATGCGCCAATTCCCGGAATGTATGGGGCAGGAAACCATGGAGATTCCCACCTTGTGCCACAAACACTATTCCCGTCCGCAAATAAATAAGCCGGAACAGCTGCTCCTGCATATTTTTACAGCCTGACAGTTCCTGCCCAAAAGCAATTTTGTCTGGTTTTCCTTCCTTATTTGTAGACAAAACATATGTAAACTGGATATTCTCATGCCCCTCTGCAACTAACCCGTCCATCTGCGGCAAATTAATCCTGTGCCCATTTGGGAATACCTTTTCCAGATATTCCGCTGCCATGCTATAACATTCATTCGCCGCCTGATACCTATCCTTCTTTGCAGGCATTGCTTTCCGTTTCACTGCATAGGACTTCAGATATTTTTGGTAGGTTGCATCAACCAATTGCTTATAATCCACTGCCATCAAGACAATTACGTTTGGCACAGATAGATAATTGCGTATGTCTTCACAAAGGCAAAATACCTTTTTGGTAGCTAAATCTGCATCATCCACAGGAATTACCAAATATTTTCCTCTCTTATCCCCATTGTCTGGGATCACCATATCCAAAAAAATCTTAATCAGCCCATAAAGATTGTCCTTTAATTTTGCGCTGCTGCCTAACTGGGAGAGTTTTTCCAAATCATCCTCTTCATAATCCTTGGCACCTTTTGCCTTGATATAATCAATATTCGCATAACATTTATGGAACAAGTCTATAATTCCCTTCTTTTGCCGGATAAACTCATCCTCACGGTACATCCTGCTATCTTTTTTGACCCTGGCTTCTAATTGATAAAACAATCTGGAAAGCAGCACCCTCAAAATAGACTCATTGTTCTCCATTGCAGATGGATCAATGGAATCAATCACTTCAAATGCTACGCCCTCCATCTCTTTTGGCACTGAAATCCCTTCCAGTTTCTCTTTTGCATATTTTCCATTCAGGCATCTGGCAAAGGACTGCATGGCGCTTGTTTTTCCCTGCCCTCTTGCCCCGCAAAAGAGCAGGATATTGTTTCCAAGCCCAGAATACCTTTCCGCATAGTTTCCCAATTCCATGCGTTCTTCCTGATAGTTCCTCATTTCCTTAATAATTTCGTCTACTATTCTATATGCTTTTCCATAAACTTCGGCAAAAATATCTTCTTTGCAAAATGTCCGCTCAATCTTTGCCCTATGCTCGTCGCCCCTGTATATTGTTATTTTACGCTCCATCCTGTCTGTCCCCTATCATTACTTACTAAAATGTTTCCTCTGCATAGTCCATATACCGTTTCAGGTTTATTTTCCGTCTTTTAATACATGCAAATAGTTCTTCATCCTCCCCTTCTATTTTATCCATATAGTCCACATCCCAATCATCTACCAAGCTTCCCATCGGTTCCAATCCTTCGAGGAATTCCATAATCTCTGTCTTCAATTTAAGTGGATATTGATCAGGAAAACAATTCATAAACCTCCAAGTTACTTCTTTTTTATCCAGCAGGCGGTGCCTAGCTTCATACTCTATCCTGTCCAGCATCGGAATATAATCATACAGCCGTAAAGGCAAGATCATCAATGACTGCTCCCCAGCCTTTGTATATTGGGCAAAGCCTACCACATTCACGTTGTTCGGCGCATAAGATGAAACTGTTGTGCCCCCTGCATCCATCATCTGCAAAAAATATGCGATACAATACCGCGATTCCTGCTCTGTATATCCACGGTTCAAATCTGCCAAAGTAAAGCAGATTCCCCTTGTACGCCGGATAGATCTCTTGTTTGACTGCAAATAAAGGTTCTTTTTTAGCCCATACGCCGCTTCTTCATCTGCACATCCTCTCTCATAAAAATAATCTTCTACCCTCCGTTTAATTCTTTCTTTCACTGTATCCGCCAGCAAGCCGCCCTTGGGTCCTTCCTTTAAGCACATAACGCGCCTCTTGCCAAGCGATAATTGGCTAAATATGCCTGAAACTTCATCCATGTCCCGGAATAATTCCAGTTCCTGCAGCCCACCTAGCATACGCTTAGTTTCTTCAAACCCAAATTGATTGTAATTCCTTGCCAGCTTTGCCAATTCTTCTTCCCTATCAGCCTCCCCGGCCTCAATTGAAAACTTTCGGTTAAACATCTGCAGCACAACATTGGATAACAACATAGTAATAAGTTCATTAAATGTCCGTTTCCCTGCTATCCGGCTAGTTTGTAGCAGCCACTCCCTGCACCTTCTGTCAGGAATTTTCTCCATAACTGCCCGTACAACCACATATGTTTCAACCCAGTCCATATTGGGCAGAAAAACAAATGGCGCAACCCGGTATCCCTCCTGATGCTGGTTTTTTATAATCCGTAAAGCAAAGATTGCCTTAATCTCTTCTTTTGGCCCGATATATTCACATTTCGTGTATTGGACAGTGTTCTGGTAAGCCGTTTCCACGTAACCTTCAAGCCTTTCCCGGATTCTTTCCATATCTATATTTGATAAATATTCTGTATACACATACACAGCGTTCGTTATATTTGCACGCAAAATAAGTGTTGAAATATCACTTGAAAACTGATGCAAAAAGGCCGGGCCTTCCCTACAAGCATAATGAAGATTCCAGATGTAAGGGCTCCTCAATAGCAAATCACCTTTATTCCTCACATAAACATGGATTTCAATTGCATCCAGCAAAGCATTTTTTACTTCATCCGCTTCAAATTCCTCATTAAGAAGACTGCATAACCTTTTCTCAACACCTTCAATCAAATGGTTCATATTACGTCCATGGACCATGGCATCATCACACAATAAGATGGAAGGGAAACATTTAGACTTTCTATATATGTCTGCTAACTCTTGGCAACGCAAAAGAAAGGCAGCGTCTGTCAAAAATAACACGGAACCACTGTCTTCCATTTTCTCTCCTGTAATAGTTTCCATAATTAAGGCCAGGATATAGCTGCGTCTAACTGTGAAGACCACATACTGCCACTTACCCTTTAAGGTATATCTGTACCACGATTTTACTCCTTCAAATACTCCTTCGCGGAACAGAACCTGTGCCTCCTTTTTAATCTGTTCCCTATCCATCATTGTCTTATCTCCTTGTCACTGTACCAAGAAGTATCCCCTTTTTATAGTATATTATTACATACTTTAAAAAATGTTACCTCCCACAGTTTTGTAAGTTTCCATATCTCTGTCAAAGACTAAGATATATTTCGACATAGTATCCCTTTCCATCTTACCTTCCTTAGGAGAAAAATGCAATACTTTCATGGGTTAGTAAAAAAATTTTAGTAATATTGACGAAATATGTCGACTTATTTCGACAATTATCGTGTTTACTCTTTGACAAGATAAATAACCTGTTTCTCACCATTGCACCGTTAAGGATTTTAAATGTTGAGGCCATAAGGCTACCAGAATTTTTCTGCACACTGGCTTGAATAAGGCAACCCATTGCTTTCGTTCCAAATTAAGTTGGGTGGGACACCATGTATTAGGAGAAAAACTGCTCCAGCACATTATTCTCCTGCAGCATCCGCAGCAATGGGTTCTGCTGCATGGATTCCATCATGGGCCTGCCCCATTCGGTACCTTGGCAGAGGACAACTACAAACAGGAGGATCCAGACCACCACAAGGCCTTCCAACAAGCCGACTGCAAGGCCGCCGAGATGGTTGATGCTTTCGATTACCGGCAGTTTTGCGAGGATGTCAAGGACATGGACGAGGACGCCGAGCAGGATGCTTATCAGGAGAAAGGACAGGACCCAAGCAATCCGCTGTGTTATCAGGTTCGCCACCTGTTCCATGCCGTCCTCTAGGCCTAGGCCGATGGTTCCCTTGAAATCCAGCCCAGTATTGGCTTGTATGGCTTCTGTGCATTTTTCTTGGATGAATTCCTGTAATGGCGTCTGGGTGGACAGGAATTCTGCTACAAAAGGCGTTGCCCAGCAGGCAAGGCCTATGGCGAGGAAGGTTGCCGCTAAGGAAAACACCATCCTTACCATTCCCCTAAGATAGCCATGCAGCCCAAAGCATCCCAATATTACCAGTACCACAATTAATAATATGTCCATCTGCCTGTACTCCTATTCTAACCCCATAACGCTGTTTTCCCTTTTGCTGCTTTGTACCCCTATTCTATCCCTATTATGCCATTTTCCTTTTGCTGCCCTCACCCAAGGGAATATTTCCACTGCTAGCAGGGGGCGGTTTTATTTCAGCCTGACCCTCTGGGTTTCCCCTTCCGTCAAGAAACCATGGTTCCGTTCCAGCTTTCCGGCGCAGCCTTATTTCAGCCTGACCCTCTGGGTTTCCCCTTCTGCCAAGAAGGCATAGTCCCTGATTCTGCCTAGGGACATTACTTTCCAAATGTTTTTTTCAAAATTTGCATGGAATTTTTCTACGCCCCGCAGGGTAAATATGGCGCACTCCAAGTCATTCCTCACACAGATTTCATCGTTTTCCAGAAAGCTGATTTCCTGATACTCCATCTTGAAATTTTTGGAAACCACTTCTGCGCCCCGGAGGTCGTGGACCTGCATTTTATAAGAAGATTCTGCATTTTCATTTTCAAATACAAACCCAAAATAGGCGTCGTTATAAAAAATGCTGCGGATTTCCTGCTCCACCTCAATCTCCTGTTTCATTTTGGGTTTCTGGGCGCCTTCAAACACGATGGCTTTTTTGCTCCCGAATGATACCATGACGTCATTTGTCAGGAATTCTACCTTGGGGACAACCATATCATCATAGGTATATTGGCCTACGATATTGTCAATTTCATTTTGCCCTACGGCGTCAAAATTAAAAAATGTGATTGTGGTTTTTACGTTCCCGCTGTTTACGTCCAGCAAGGATACCGCCAGCTTTTTGCCGTCATTGGAAATGGCAATGTCCAGCGGGTAGCCGCTGTTTTCCGTATGGACTTCCCCTTCCGCAAGGAATTCCCCGGATTTGTCATACAGCTGGATATAGCCGGTTCCATCTTGCTCCATCAGAACGGCAACCATGCCTTGGCTGGCTGTTACTACCCTCTGGATGGGCATGGAAGTCTTGAGTTCCCCGCAGGGGCCTGCGGCGTCCATAATATACACCCTATCTCCTTTTTTGTCTGCAATTGCCACATAACTTTCACAGAAATCCACCATGGGCGACTGCATTTCAAAGGTCTGGCTCCAAATCAGCCTATTGTCCACGTCCACGAGGGAAGCCCCGTCTTTGCTGTACTTTAAGATATTTCCATGAAAAATACGGAACTGGGTCCCGGGGGAATCTTCCCGCTCTACAGACTTTAGCACATCATACCCTGTGTATGTCTTTGTCTGCAAATAAATGTAAATCCCGGCAATCCCAATCAGCACAACAGCCGTCACAAAAGCAATCCAGCGGAGGATTTTCCTCCGGTGCTGCTGGATTTTCTCGTTCATTCCTTGTACATCCGATTTTACAACCCGGTATGCTTTATCTGCCAATGCTACACCTCCACGCAAGCCTGCCCCGTAAGAATGTCATCCACAGGAGGCATTTCGTTCCAAAATTTTACGGAAGAACCAGCTTCTGGCCTACGTAAATCTTATCTCCATTGTCAATTCCGTTTGCCTCGCACACTTTTGCCATCATGCCCTGGTCATGGTAAATGCTGATGCAGATAGAGCCCAGCGTATCTCCCGGCTTGACGGTATAATAGCGGGGCTGGGGCGCGGCGGTTTCTTCTGTGCCATTTGCAGTACTGGGTTCCCCGGCTGGGCTGGGCTGCTGGCTCTCTGTGCTGCTGTCCGTGTTCCCTCCGCTGCTATTTGGCTGGCTGACAGAGGAAGTTTCCGTGCCTTGGCTATCCCCAGTTTCCGCTTTGTCTGTATCTTGGCTGCTGCCGGATGCTGGCTGGCCTGTCCCACTGCTGTTTTCTGTTCCTGCTTGGGCGGCTTCCTGTCCGCCGCCGGACGTTGGCTGGCTTTCCCCAGCATTGTTGTCTGCTCCTGCTTGGCCGCTTTCCTGACCGCTGCCGGATGCTGGCTGCCCTGTCCCTTCGCCGTTCCCTGTTCCTGTTTGGGCGGCTTCCTGTCCGCCGCCGGACGTTGGCTGGCCTTCCCCAGCATTGTTATCTGCCCCTGCTTGGCCGCTTTCCTGTCCGCCGCTGGATGCTGGCTGGCCTTCCCCTGTGGCAGCGGGCGTTTCCCCGTTTTCTTGTAAGGGCTCTACCCCGGACATTACGCTTTCCACCACTGGGCCGTCTTCTTTTCCTGCCCGTTTCCCTTCGGATGCATTGCCGCTCATGACGTGCAGGACGTCTTCCACTTCCTGCATTTTCCGGTAATTATTGATGGTGGTTATGCCTAGGACGCAGACTGCAACAAGGAAAAATGAAGATGCTGTGTACAGGAATTTGCGGTTTTGGCGTGCAATCTGCCTGCCCTGCCGCTCCAAAATCATATGGCGGTAGGATTCCAAAGCTTCTTCTGCTTGGGTTTTGGGCTCTTCCAAATTGCTTTTTGCAAATATTTTTTCTGGGCTGCCCGTGGGGAGTTCTTTTTCCAGCTCCTTGTGGAGTTCTTGGAATTCCTTCTTTAGTTCTAGGTATTCCTTCACCCCTTCGCCGGTTTGAAGCCTTGCCCTTGTGCCTGCTTTGACGCGGGCTTTGGCTTCTGCGCCTGATTTTTGGGCTATGGCTGCGCCTGATTTCTTTCTTGCTGATTTTTGCTTTAGCTGGCGCGCTTTTGCCCTATCGGGAGCCTGCGCTTGGCCGGATGCTGCTCTTGCATCTGCCAGCGCCGCTTCCTGCCCTGCCTTCCCATTTGCTGCTGTGCCAAGGCCTGCAGTGCCTGTCCTGCCGCTTCCTGCAGCGGATACCGGCTGCCCTGATTTTGCCCCTGCAGGCGTTCCTGCCTGCAGCTTTGCAGCTTCTGCCTGTTTTCCAGCCTGCCCGGATGCTGCGTAAGCAGTTTCCCCTAGCTGCCTATTTGCAGGATCCCTTTCTGGGGCGGGGTTTGCAACAGTACTGCCTTCCTTCCTTCCCATGGCGCTTTCTGGCGTAAGGGCATTGCTTGGCTGCATGCCCATTGCGGCTTTTGGGGCAGGGGCATTGCTTTGCCGCATGTCCATTGCGCCTTCTGGCGTGGAAGTATTGCTTTGCTGCATGTCCGCTTTGCCTTCTGGCTGGGGGTTTCCCTCCTCATTTTGCAGAGATGCCCGGCCTGTCTGGGGCTCTGTGGCTCCCTCTAACTGGGATGGGTTTTGCCGCCGGGATTTCTTGCTCCTCCTTGATCGGGATACGTTTTCCATCTGGGATCCTGCTGCTTTGCCTGATGGGGATGCATGGCCTTGCTGCACTTCTCCTATGCCCGGCAAGCCCTGCAGTCCCTCTGTATCCTCAAGTTCCGCCATTTCCTGCTGCATCGGCAGCTCTTCATCCCCTCCCATGGACTGCAGTCCATATCCCTCTTCTGCTGCCCCGGCGCCCTCTTCTTTTTTCTGAACCATATATTCCTGCATGGGCAAGTTTTTCTCATAATAAATATAATACCCTTCCCGCTTCTGCAAATATCCTTGGTCATAGATGAAAAATACTTCTTCCTGTTCCAAGATATCCATCAGCATCAGGATTTTATCCCTGCCGGGAAAATATTTCCGGTGGGCAGCCTCCACAACAGGGGTAAGTTCCATGGCTTGTCCCGTTTTTCCCAAAAACCACCCGACAATTTCTTTATCCGGGAAATACTGCTGCTTTTCTTTTTCAATATGGTTCCAGAAACTCTCGTCTAGGCAAATGCTGTCCCATTGGAACACCCCGGGCCCGCACTCGGCTGCCCCGCTGACAAAGGTGTAACGGATATCCTTTGCCACTTGGCTTTTGCCTAAGAATACCACTGCACAGGATTCTTTTTTCTGCGCTATGGACTTTAAATAAGTATAAACGTAATCTTCTATGTAAATTTTATGCCTTCCCCGCGGGCTGCCAATTTGGCGGATATTCTTGGGGAGGCATAGCTTTTTTTCCTCTTCTTGTAATCCATTTTTGCAAACAATTTCTATCATGCCTTCACCTCTTTTTAGACATGGTAGCATATTCCGCCTGCAATTTTTGGAAATCTGTGTCACGCTGTAAAAAAACATTTCGACTGTATTCTACAACATTGTCCAGCAAGCCCTAAAAACTATAATTCCACCCTTCCCTCCAAAGCGCGCAGCAGCGTCATCTCGTCAATATATTCCAAGTCGCCCCCCACTGGGACGCCGCTGGCAATCCGGGTGACTTTGATCCCGGTGGGCTTAATCAGCTTGCTGATGTACATGGCTGTGGTTTCCCCTTCCAAGCTGGAATTGGTAGCAATGATTACTTCGTCCACATCTCCCTGCAGCCGCTGCATCAGCTCTTTTAGCTTGATATCACCGGGGCCAATCCCAAGCATAGGGGAAATTGCCCCGTGGAGCACATGGTAAACCCCTGTGTATTTCTGGGTTTTTTCGTAAGCGGCCAAGTCCCTTGTGTCCTCCACCACCATGATGGTCTTATGGTCCCGCCCTGTGTTTTGGCAGATTGGGCACACGTCATGGTCGGTGAGGGTATAGCAGGTTTTGCAATACCTGACATTTTTCCTTGCTTCTATAATTGCCGAGGAAAGGCCTTCCGCCTGCTCTATGGGCATATTCAGAATATGAAAAGCAAGCCGCTGTGCCGACTTGCTTCCAATCCCGGGAAGAGTTGACAACTCTTCGATTAACTTGCTGATTTGTTTACTGTAATAGTCCATGTCATCCTCCCGGCGTTAAAATGGGAGCCCTCCCCCCATCCCGCCAAGCCCGCCGGTGATTCTGGACATGGACTGCTGGGATGCTTCTTCAATCTGGCGGAGGGCTTCATTGGTTGCCGCCATAATTAAGTCCTCCAGCATTTCAATATCGTCCGGGTCTACCACTTCTTCTGCAAGCTTGACTTTTGTCACTTCCCGCTTGCCGGATATGGTGACTTCCACGGCCCCGCCCCCGGCGGTTGCCGTAATTTCCTTTTCTTCCAGTTCTTTCGTGGCTTCTTCCATCTGCTTCTGCATTTTCTGGGCCTGTTTCATAAGGTTATTCATATTCCCGGGCATCATCCCGCCGGGAAACCCTCCACGCTTTGCCATCCGTATTCCTCCTAATTACTGAAATTCTCATAATTATCCTACCATAATACAATTACCTGCAACAATCTATCTGAACTGCCAGCCTGGGCAATGCTGCGCCGTGCCTCCTCCCCAGTGGGAGGTGGGCTTAGGGTGCAATTTGCCATAAAGAAAATTATCTGCTGGATGCCGGGCTATCCCACGCGCGGGCTACTCTTCCTCATCCTCAATGGTGATTTCCATATTGACCGCTTGGCTTATGATTTTCCCAAGGTCCACATAAGATTCCTCAAAAGGCTGGCCTGTTTCATTCCTCTGGATTTTTACTTCGATTTCTTTCCCAATCCGTTGGCTTATCATTTCCTTTAATTCCTGCATATGGGCTTCTGTGCTGACAAAAGCTTCTGCCACCTCGTCGTCTAACACAACCAAAAGCTGGTTTTCCCCTGCCAGGCTTAACCGGGCTGTTTTCAGGTAGCTTTTGAGCCCGCCGGAAAGGCCTTCGATGATGGGGCGCCAATTTTCCACGGCACGCCGGACATCCTCCGGGATTGCCTTGGGCAGCTTCTGGGCTGTTTCCGGTTCCCCGCCTTCCTGCTGCATGGGCGGCTTTTTGGCTGCACCGGCATCTGCGCTTTCTTGGGGCATTGCCCCCTGCACAAATGTGCCCTGTTCCAATTTCTGTTCCAATTGGGCAATCCGCTGGGCTAGGGAGCCGTAATCCTGTTCCATTTCCGGCTTGCAGAGCTTTATCAGGGCAATTTCAATCAGCACCCGTTTCTGGGCTGCATACCGGATTTGGTTGGAAAGTTCAGAAAAAATGCGGATGTACCGCATGAGCTGCCCCCCGTCCGCCATCTGGGCTTCTTCCTTAAGCAAGGCGAGGTTTTCGCTGGAAATGTCCAGCACGTCTTCCATATTATCAGAACTTAGCAATAAAAGCAAATTCCTAAGATACCACGTAAAATCCACGACGAACTGGCCGGGCTCCCGTCCCTGTACCAGCAGTTCTTCTAACAGGGCAATGGCGCCGATGACGTCTTTTGCCAGAACTTTCCGGAACATCCCGGAAAACACTTCTACATCCACGGCTCCCAGCACTTCCAGCACATGGTCATAGGTCAGGGTTTCCCCCAGATAAAAGGCGATGCACTGGTCTAAAAGGCTTAATGCGTCACGCATGGAGCCGTCCGCTGCCTTGGCAATGTAGCGGACGGCCTTGGGCTCTGCCTCTACCTGTTCCTTCCCCAAAAGCTCTTCCAAGCGGCCGGCAATGACATCTATGGAAATCCGCCGGAAATCATACCGCTGGCAGCGGGAAAGTATGGTAATGGGTATCTTATGGGCTTCTGTGGTTGCCAAAATAAAAATGACATAGGAAGGCGGCTCCTCCAATGTTTTGAGCAATGCATTGAAGGCCCCTATGGAAAGCATATGGACTTCGTCAATAATATAGACCTTATATTTGCCTTCCGCCGGGGAATATGCCACTTCTTCACGGATTTCCCGGATATTGTCCACCCCGTTGTTGGAGGCGGCGTCAATCTCAATCAC
This sequence comes from uncultured Lachnospiraceae bacterium, assembly GCA_910580195.1. Classification (GTDB taxonomy): domain Bacteria; phylum Bacillota; class Clostridia; order Lachnospirales; family Lachnospiraceae; genus Petralouisia. The sequence goes on along the minus strand of CAJTWA010000003.1, from coordinate 52,153 downwards.
GTTCATGGAGCTGCCTGCGGCGATTGCCCTGCAGGACTTACAAATCCCACAGGGGCTCCCTCCTTCTGGGTGTTCGCAGTTGACTGCCTTTGCAAAGATTTTCGCAATGGTCGTTTTCCCGGTTCCCCTTGTCCCGCAGAACAGGTAGGCGTGTCCAATCCTTTCCGCCTTAATCTGGTTTTTTAACGTTGCCACAATATGCTCCTGCCCCCGGACGTCCTCGAACTCCTGCGGGCGGAACTTGCGGTATAGCGCGGTATAGGACATTGTTAATCCCCGAAGCTAATGCCAATTAATTTCGCTTCTTTGATGATTTTGGAATTTGGCTCTACCATTTTTAATTTCCCTGCTACTTCTTCTAAGGGGACTTTCTTCGTATTTCCATTAATCATGCCTACCATGTAACCGTAGTCTTCCTTCAGGATTAAGTTTGCTGCCGCAGCCCCAAGCCTTGTGCAGAGCACGCGGTCGTATGGGCAGGGGCTCCCTCCCCTTTGGGTATGCCCGGGCACAGTTACGCGTACTTCGCTCCCTATTTTTTCCTCGATGCGTGCTGCAACTTCATAGGAAACGGAGGGGTATTTTTTATTTTTCATTTTTTCTTTCAGGTCTTTCTTGGAAAGCTTTGCGTCTTCCTTGGAAATGGCTCCCTCGGCTACTGCAAGGATGGTAAAGCCTTTCCCTGCCTTGTTCCTGCCTGCAATGGCGGAAACTACTTTATCAATGTCATAGGGAATCTCTGGGAGCAGGATAATGTCTGCGCCCCCTGCAATCCCTGCGTACAACGTCAGCCACCCTACCTTATGGCCCATGACTTCTACAATAAATACACGGTTGTGGGATGCTGCTGTAGTGTGGATGCAGTCAATGGCATCTGTTGCGATATTGATGGCGCTCTGGAACCCGAACGTCACGTCCGTGCCATAGATGTCATTGTCGATGGTCTTAGGAAGGTGGATGATGTTAAGGCCTTCCTCCCGGAGCAGGTTGGCGGTCTTCTGGGTCCCATTCCCCCCAAGGATTACAAGGCAGTCTAGGCGAAGCTTATAGTAAGTCTGCTTCATGGCCTCCACTTTGTCAAGGCCTTTCTCATCCGGCACCCGCATTAATTTAAACGGCTGCCTTGAGGTGCCAAGGATTGTCCCGCCTTTGGTTAAGATCCCTGAAAAATCAGAACCGGTAAGCAGACGGTAATTCCCATAGATAAGCCCCTTGTAGCCCTCATAGAACCCGTATACTTCCAAATCCTCTACATTTTTGCTTAAACCTTTTACAACTCCGCGCATTGCCGCATTCAGCGCTTGGCAGTCGCCTCCGCTTGTCAACATTCCAATTCTTTTCATGGTTCTCCACATCCTTTCCTATCGTCCGTTTTGCTTCTATTTGCTGCTGCATAATTCGCATAACAAAAATATTATAGCTCAAAATTTTACCTGCCACAAGATTTTTCATTTGCATTTTTGAAAATATTTGGTATAATGGTTACTGTTCACTACTTTTTTATCATTTCTGGACAGAAAGTACTGGATGTATCTTGATTTTGGAGGAGTACCCAAGTGGCTGAAGGGTCTGGCTTCGAACACCAGTAGGCCGGTAGCCCCGGCGCGGGGGTTCAAATCCCCCCTCCTCCGTTCCCTTATTTCCCTTAGAAAAGCAGAAAAAACCCTTGCAGCCTGCAAAAGCACAGCAGCTTCTGCAAGTACAAGGATTTTTTCGGAGCTATAAGTTTGCCGAGAATTATTACACCCCTTACCAATACTCCTAATAAGGATTATAGGTTCTATTTCGGGGAAACACCATGGACTTTGAGGAAAATTTTTTTATTTTTTCGGGAATCCCCAGAATCATTCCTATATGCTTATACTTTATGCCCCTTCTGTGGTACCCTCAATGGGGAAAGCATCAATTTTTCCTCAAAGTGTATGGTTTTCCCACTATTTTTGCATTATACTGAAACAGACAATATACAAAAGATACCGCAAACCCTAATTTCTCTTATCTCAAAAAGGGGGCTTTATCCTTTTATGGCATATTTTGATGACCTGATAGAGTACTACTGATGGTGTCCAGCCACGTTTCTTTCAGGTAAACCCTTAACCGTTCGCACTGTCTTTCGTTGCCAAGGGCGTAAAAGGCGCAATAGCCTCTCAGCAAAGACTCTTTCGCCTGTTCCTCCTCCTGCTGTGCCAATAGGGCAAGCCCTTTATTGATCAGGAACTTGGGGAACAGGCAGAACCGGTTATTTTCCTTGCTCATGGCAATGCCTTGGTCGCACAAGCCTATGACGTCCGCATACTGCTTTTTATCCAGCAGCATGTTGGAGAGGTTGAATAAAATCATTGGGTATTTCTGCACTTTTTCCGTCTGGTCTATGATATGGGTATCCATATAGCGCTTCAGGCCATAGAGGATTTCTATGCCCTCCTCCCTCCTGCCCAGCTTCCGGTAGCCCCGGGCAATGTTAATCAGGATTACAATTTCGTTGTAGGTAAGGAGCCCCTTTAATATTTTCTTCATCCCAATCCCGTCAGGCTTTGTCATCCGGAGGGTTTCTTCCAGTTCCCGGATGCCCTGCTCCCAGTCCGGGTGTGTTTCCTGCTGCAATATAATCCGGGTAAACCGGCAATATTGGGAATTCAGGATATCTTCTTTTGTAATGGTGCTTTCAAACTTGTCAATCAGCTTTTCCAGCCCTTCGTAGTCATAATTTGTAATTTTCTGTACAATCTGGCTGCAGATTTCCACCTGCTCCATTTCTTCCCTGCTGGAATATTGCAGAAATGCTTCCCGGCAGCCCAGCCGCTGGGTAAATGCCTCCACGGTCTTGCGGTTTGGCATCCGCGTCCCGTTTTCAATCTTCGACAGATTCCCTACCGAACAGATGCCGAAGCACAGCTCTTCTTGGGAATAACCGCGTTCAATGCGCATGTCGTGGATATAATTTCCAATTTCATATACTGCCATTCCCTATCGCCCCCTGTCTTTTCTACTCTCCCCATTGCCTGTCCATTATAAGGCAAATATTTTTCCTTGTCCACGAAATCCGCAATTCTCCGTTTTTTCTAGCCCTGTATTCTTGCCTTTTGTTTTATTTGCATTTATAATAAGATTAATCCATCGAACAGAAAGGGTTTTCCATGAAAAAATTATTCCCAACCTTACTATGCATGTGCGTGTGCACTGCCTTCCTTTCCGGCTGCAACGGGCCGAGGAAAAATGCTGCCGATTCCATCAAGGCGCTTTACGAATTATATATTTTGGGCAACACAGACGGCATCGCCGCCCTAGGCATGTCGGAGGAAGACATTAACAATGCCAAAAAAACATATGACGCCTCCTTAAAGGAAACCATCCGGGCTAAATTTTCAGCCAGCGGGCAGGAAATTGAGGAAGAGGTGCTGGATGAGCTCTGCGCTGCCCGCAAAACTGCCCTTTCCAAAATGCAGGCCACGGCGGAAGTAGTTTCCGAATCCAGCGGGAAGGCCACTGTGGTTGTCCACACAACTTTTTTTGATGAATTCGGCCTTGATGCAGATGCGTTTTACGCAGCCCGGGAAACCGCACGGCAGAGCAGCTTCCCCTCCTTAGATGAGCAGCAGTCTTTCCTTATGGACGTATACACGAAAAACCTCATCGCAGCTTACCAAGACGTCACGCCTTCGGAAAAAACAACAGATATCACCGTCGAATGTGTCATCCAGAACAACACTTGGGTGCCTGCCAACATGGCTTCCTTCGGTTCCGACCTTGCGCTGGCAATTACAGGGCAAAACTAAGGCCGGAAAAGAAAATGCATAACTCCTGCAAAGCTGGCATATCATGTAAAAAGTTTTGTGGGAGTGCAAAAATGTCTGAATTCCGTCGAATGATTACATACCTTTATTTATATGAGCAAGGGGCAAAACGCCACAATGTAGGTTTTGCCAAAATAGAAAAAAGGGGCAAAAGCTGCCTCGTTGAAATACATATGAAGAACACCGGACACAGCACGCCTTCCATTCCGGTGTATTTCTATGCCCGGAATAACCAAAGGCTGCCGGGCATCCTGATTGGGTCCATGGGGCTTTCCCGTGGGAATGGGGATTTTAAGGCAGTCTTGGAAGAGGAGCCCTTTGCCGGGACAATTTACGGTTTGGAGGACATCAAGGGGATTTTCCTGCCCCTTTCGGATGAAGTTATGTTCGTGAGCCAGTGGGATGACAATGAGTTTGTACGGGGGCAGTTTGTGGATTTGGCAAAAGAAGCTGCGGCGCAAAAAGAGGCCGGGAGAGGGAAAGCGCAGGGTACAGCGGCAGGCAGGAGAAACCACCAGCAAGAAGGGCTGGCTGGCAGACAGTCCCCGCAGCAGCAGGGCTCCCAAGGCAGGCGTAATCCTTCCCCGCAGCAGCAGGGCTCCCAAGGCAGGCGTAATCCTTCCCCGCAGCAGCAAGGTTCCCAAGGCAGGCGTAATCCTTCCCCGCAGCAGCAAGGCTCCCAAGACAGGCGTAATCCTTCCCCGCAGCGGGAACTGCCCGGCAAGGCCCCATCCTTACAAGCCGCTTCAATTGGCAGGAACCCTTCCCCGCAAGCCGCCCCTGAAAGCCATGGCGCAAATAGCCCTGCTGCAGACGCCGCTACCCCCGCTGCCATAAGCAATACCGCCCTGCCGGAACACGCTGGCACGAACGCCCCAATTTCCTTGGGACATTCCAGGGCCAGTGAACCTTCTGCCTTGGGGCGCCCTGGGATGGATGAGCCGTCCTCTTTTGAAGATTCTGGAACCAGTGGCTCCACTTCCTTAGAACAGCCTTCCAGTAATGGGCCTTCCGCTTTCGGGCACTCTGCCGATAAAGAGCCTTCTGCTTTCGGGCACTCTGATGCCAATGGCCCTTCTGCTTTCGGGCACTCTGCCGCCGGCAGCCCTACTGCATCCGGCTCTGGTTCCGCTGCAGAACCTGCTTCTGATGGTTCTGTCGCCGCCGACTTAGAGGCCGCAGAAGCCGTCCCAAAACCGATGCCCTCCACCAGCAATACTACCCCATTCCCGTCCCAGCCGGAACAGCAGCCAGAAGCATTGCCGGAAAACTGGGAGCAGAAATGGAAGTTCATTCTGGAAAACTACCCTGTCATGACGCCCTTTGCAGGGGATGAAAATACCGTGTGCGTGCGCCTCGAGCTAAAAGACATCCGCCTCCTGCCAAGGCCTTACTGGTATCTGGGCAACAACAGCTTCCTGCTCCATGGCTTCTTCAATTACCGCTACCTGATACTGGGCGCTGTGGAGAAATCTGGGAAAAAACGGTGGTTCCTTGGGATTCCCGGCGTATACCAGAACCCAGAGCGGGTGATGGCGACGCTTTTCGGGTTCCCAGAATTCCGGAATGAAAAATCAGCCCCCATCAATACCGGGGAATTTGGGTATTGGTTCCGGTACCTGAATAAGTAAGGGGCTGTTAGGAAAACTTTCATAACGCGTAGGGTTTTTCTTCGGGAGTGCCGCTCGGAAATCAGGCGCATAGCTGGCTATGCAACTGATTTTTGAATGGCACGATGGAAGAAAAAACATGCGGCATTTACAGTTATCCTTGGACAGTCCCCAACCTTTGGAAACCGGGCAAAACCTAAAACAAAATAGATAGCGCAAAAACCTTTTATGCCCCTCCTATCTATCCAATTTCCCGAGATTCCCTTCCCCAGCAACCAGCCCATACAGCTCATGGTCCCGCCAAACCCCATGCATTTTCACGCTCTGCCTTTTTATGCCTTCCAGCCGGAACCCTATGCCCTCCAAAAGTTTCCGGGACGCTGTATTTTCTGCAAGGACATATGCCTCAATCCGGTGCAGCTTCAATTCCTCAAAGGCAATCCAGATGCATTTTAAAATGCTTTCCTTGGCGTATCCCCTGCCCCAGTACCGCTGGTCGAACTTATACCCCATTTCACAGGATTGGTGGAACCCCCGCCTGACATTGTGGAAGGAAACGGTTCCGATCACATGGCTGGGCTTTCCTTTTTCAAACACCCAGAAACGGAAAGAAGCCTGCTTAATGGCAAGGTTGTATTCACTTTGGAGGAGCAACTTTTGGAAAGGCTCCGTGTAGAACTGCTGGGGCCTGTCTGTTTCATATTCCTCAAAAACTTCTTGGTTGTCCAGATAAAACCGCAGCACTTGGGCTGCCGCCGTGTCCGTCAGTATTTTCAATTCCAAGCGTTCTGTCTGGTATGACATGTCCATTTGCATTTTCTCCTATGTTCTGTTTACTTTTTTATGGTATAATAGCAACAGCTATTTTACGCGCCACAGTGCGCATAGTTTTACCATACCATAGCTTACCACGGGGTGATTTATGGTATCACAATTTCGTATTTGGGCGTTTCCGCTCTATCATAACACAAAAATACAGGAGTGCCTATGGACCAAGATGAAAAATTTATGAAAGCAGCCATCCGGGAAGCCAAAAAAGCCGGGAAAATCCAAGAAGTCCCCATCGGCTGCGTCATTGTTTCCGGCGGGAAAATCATTGCCCGGGGCTACAACCGGAGGAATATTGACAAGAATACCCTTGCCCACGCGGAACTTTCCGCCATCAAAAAAGCCAGCAAAAAGCTGGGGGACTGGCGCCTGGAAGGATGCACCATGTATGTGACCCTAGAGCCTTGCCAGATGTGCGCCGGGGCAATCGTCCAGTCGCGGATGGACAAAGTGGTAATCGGCAGCAAAAACCCCAAGGCAGGGTGCGCCGGATCCCTTCTGAACCTGCTGCAGTTCCCTGCATTTAACCATCAGGCGGAGCTGGTAACAGGGGTTTTGGAGGAAGAATGTTCCACATTGCTGAGTAATTTTTTCCGGGAACTGCGGGAACAAAAACGCAAGGCAAAGCAGCCGCCTGCCGATGGTTTGGAACCTCCCAAACAAAAAGTTCCAGAACAAAAACCTCCAGAATAGTTGACTTTTCCTAAAAAACAGGATATACTTAAATCTCCGAGCAGCTGGGGCGTTAGCGGTGCCCTGTACCAACAACCCGCTATAGTTGGAGTGATGCTTTGCCCCGGGTTTTTGCCTGTGGGGCTGCCTTTTATAAGTGGTGATGACGTCTGGGTCTTACGCAATGGAACTCTGTGAACCGTGTCAGGTTGGGAACAAAGCAGCACTAAGCAGAACCTTTCATGTGCCGTAAGGGCGCCTGGGCCGAGCTAACTGTAAAAGTAACGCCCATGGTCAGGATTCAAAGCGAAGCGCTCGGATTTTAATGCCCAAAATGAGAACTCCAAGGAGGAACCCCTTTTTGAAAAAAATATTGCACAAAACTAGGAATATCCTTTTTGAATCCTGTAATTTTCTAGAACTTCTTATGGCCATTATCGTCTTGGCCGCTATCCTGATCGCCTGCTGCTCCCTTGGCAGCGCCTTCCTCGAGTTCTGGGGGGACAGATTTTCCAAAGAAGCCTTCCTTGTCTTTGTAGGGTATGTATTCAATATCCTGATTGGGATTGAGTTTTTGAAAATGCTCTGCCAGCCCAGCGAGGACACGGTGCTGGAAGTCCTGATTTTCCTTGTGGCGCGCCATATGATACTGGACCATACCACAGTGGCGGAGAACCTGGTTACGATTATCAGCATCGGCATTTTGTTCGCCATTAAGAAATACATCAGCCTGCCGGCCGGGAAGGAGCATTATGGCATTTTTTCTGGAAATTCCCATGAAGGGGATGGGGAAGAAGAGTAATCCAAACTGTAGGAAAGAACAACCCTGATTCCAAAATTCTCTGGATTGTTCTTTTGTACGCTTATTTGAAACGGTGGCAGCTATTTCCTACAGATATTTGTTTAATTTCCTAGAGCGTGTTTGAAAATTAAAAAGTGCACAAAACATTTGTTTCCATCCCTTAATTCATGGTAAAAGGGGCTGATATTATGTTAAGACGTTACGAACTAACAAATCAGGAATGGGAACAGATTGCATTTTTGCTTCCCCCGGAAAAAACAGAGAAACTGGGACTGCTTTCAAAGGATAACCGCACCAGCTTAATGGGATGGTCTGGATTGCACGTAGTGGAACCCCGTGGCGCTACCTTCTGGAACGCTATGGCTTCTGAAATCCGGTATACAGCCGCTTCCGCAAGTGGATTGATGATGGATTCCTTGATAATACCTTCCGGGTGCTCGGCCCTGAGGCCAAACTTTATGAACCTTCACTGGATGCCACAATTGTCCAGGCCCACCAACCAACAAAGTGCCAGAGCAAAAAAAGGGCCAAATTTGAGCGTCACTGTGACTGGTGGCTGTATAAAGAGCGCCATTTGGCAGAGAAATACTTTCTCAAACTGAAGGGGTTCCGCCGCATTACCACCCGCTATGATAAGCTGGCATTCACCTATATGGGATTCATATGCCTTGCTTCAATCCTGATATGGTTAATATGACCAATAGCTGGTAATTTTCAAACACGCTCTAGTATAACTACAGATTATTTTAAGGGTACTCGAAAGGATTTTACCTATCTTGTACGTTATAAAAGCCTACTTCAATATTTGTAAATCTGAAGAATGAATTAGTTCCATCCCCTTCTTTATCCATATTACTAAACTAGGGTATTGAAATTATAGGTTTTATATTATATTATTTAGTAATGGAGGGAAAGATGGAACACACTAGCACAACTAACTTAAAAATGAATTTCATAGAAATGCTGATACTCTATCTTTTAGAATTTGACGACATCTATGCTTATCGTCTATCTCAATTGCTCTATGAAAAATCAGGCAACATTTTAAAAATACCGGAAGGTTCCTTATATCCAACCCTTTACCGCCTTGTAGAAAAAGGCTTTGTTTCTGATCAGAGAATAAAAGTCGGCAAACGGGCAATGCGTGTACTTTACCATATAGAAGAACCAGGAAAAACACATCTGGAAAAACTCAAAGCTGACTATTTCCAAACAAATAGAGGGATAATGAACGTACTAAATTCTAATCTTAGCGAATAAAAGAAGGTACAATGAAAAATAAGTTTTTTTATTGCTTATTATGCTTAGATGAAACGAAGGGACTTAATGATTATTATGGAAATAAAAGAGTATAAAAAATATTTCAAAACAATCAAAAAACTTCTCCCTATCTATGGTGAGAAAGAAAAGAAATTTTTGGCAGACTTGGATTTTACAGTGAATGAATACATGAGCAGAAACCCTTCTTGCACGGCTTGGGATATTGAACAGCATTTCTCATCTCCACAAAACGTAGTTGCTGAATATATCAATGCGCTAGATACAGACTACTTAACAAAACATTTAAAACGTACTCACATGGTACGAATGGCATTTTATGCCGTATTTGTGCTTCTACTGTGTTCTTTTAGTATCCACACCTATTTAGACTATCAAGCATACCTCGACTTTAACAATGCCATCCCAACCTCTATAGAAGAAATTATTGAAGTAGAGCCTGAAACCTTTACAGAAAATGAAATATACTAGGAAAGAAGGAGAAAAATGAAAAGAAAAATTATATTATTTCTTATTACAATAGCTATAAGTATAACACCAATAAAGGCAAATGCCCAAAACCTTCAAACAGATACTATTATTACTATTGAACAAGATACCGATGGAAACTACTTTGAAATAGTTACTTCCAGTTGGAACGAAATAAACTTACAACGCACTAGCCTGCAAAAAAGCGCATCCAAAACTATCAATTACAAAAACAGTTCTGGAGATGTTTTATGGTATGTAAAAGTTACAGGAACATTCACATATGAAAAAGGCATTAGTAGCCGTTGCACAAATTCTAGTGTTTCGGCAAACTCCAACAATGCCCTTTGGAAAATCAGCAACAGAACTTGTAGCAAATCCGGGAGTACTGCAAACGCTTCTGCAAAGGGGACACTTTACAGGGGAACAACTGCCATTCGTTCACTTACAAAAAGCGTAAGCATTTCATGCGACAACTTTGGAAACATATCATAATTAGAAAGTATTTTTTTGTTCAACTTTAAAATCTCCTCAAATATTCTAGAGCGTGTTTGAAAATTAAAACTTGAGTTGGACAACTTTAGGTTGCTTCAGCAGCCAACCCAAGCCCACCGGCTTTAGCCGGTGGTAGCTTAGTTGTTATAAACGAAAAATAAATTTCCCTTCAGCAAAGCTGTAGGATATCAATCTTAGCTACAGATTTGCTTAAATTATAATACAGGAATATTTCGGAAAATTAAGACCCAGAGAGATTAGATAATGCATACTACCATGTTTATACATAATTTAATATAAGAATGACCGTTACAAATATGAAACAATTTATTGCCAAAACAATCATTGTCTTTCTATTTCAAATATTTCAAATTGTTCAGCATCTCTGTCATATACAACAGAAATCTCATGGACTTCCAGTAATCTCTGATTTTCATCATAAAATGTAAGAGATACCTTATCAGTTATAAAGTTGTCTAAATTATCAGGGAAATAGTAAGAAATTAGGTTTCCCTCTTTCAAATTAAGTTTTTTTAAAGACGTTTTACCCAACTCAGAAATAATTTTGCAATACACAGCATCCGCAGGATAATAAGATATAATAACATCAAATTTTTTCAGAAAAGTCATGCTCGGATATTCCAATTGAACTCTAGGACTATCATCTGCCAAGGCAACAAAAATGCCTTTTTCTATGGTATCCGCACTTGCATGTTCTAATATAGATTTTACTATTCTCTTTTCATTTTTTTTAATATGCATACTGGCAATAGCAATGCCTACAAATCCAATGCATAAAACCATAACGAGCAATACACATATTTTTCTTTTTTTTTCCATATTACCCTCTTACCACTAGTCACAAGAAGCCTAAATTTTATAATTCAGGTTTCTTGTGACTACATCTCAAATATTTTAGATTATCATCTAATTGATTCACTTACCTAAATGAGGTATCCTTTTTCTCCGCATCTAGTACAACGCCAATTAGTCCCAGTAATTACCAGACGGTGATCTTCTTGTGTAACTTTTTCTCGTGCAAATGCAGCATTGCACTTTTTACAATATCTCATCTGATACCTATAAAGAGTACAGCATTTTCCGATTCCTTTCGGTTTCTCCTCCCATGATTTAATCGTTACCCATGAACTATACATATGTTTACATGTTGCATAAGGTGTGATTAGGCTTACACTTTCTGGCAAAATATTCATTTCTTGTGCTTTCTTTAACATATCACCCGTGCAAGGAACTTCTCTTATAATTTCTGTAATACATTCATCATGATTGTTATTGTCTGCCACGTCTTGTTGGGCGTAAACAGGCAAAGGCAAAAAAATAACTATCAATAAAGCAAAACTTACAATAATCGAAACTGATTTTTTCATAATTCCATACTCCTTTTCCAATTATATCATTATTTTAAACTACACTAATAAATATAAAAATAACACTTTTTATTAAGATATTTTTTTACTGTTAAATCAAAACAACTATTTTCCACCTATAAATTACAAACAACCTATGCATTTTTTCTTTTATTGTCTGATTAAATATCTTCCGCAATATCCACCACAGATGAAACAACATATATCAATTATATCCATCTTAAATTAAGGTGCGCTAACCTCTATTATCTTTAAATAAACTACCCCAAACCTCGCTTCGCCCACTACTAATTTAATACGCGCAAAATTGCAAGGGTGAAGAATCAGCCCCTAAGAGATTAAAAATTATTGTTACCATTTTTAAATTTGCACCTACCCCAATTTATTGTTTTATCAAAACAGCAAATCTTAACCAAAATCCTTTTTCTCCCCTCCTCTCTTAATTATATATTATCATATATATAATACTTTGTCAATATAAGTTATACACAACTAGGTATATAGTATTAAAACTTCATTTCCAATAAATAATACTGGAAATTTCTGGAAACCTTTTCCCAACGCTTGACTTTTCCTTGCCTGCGTATTATATTAAAAAAGAAATCAGTAATGGTTATCATTATTTACAGGAGGGAAGACTAGTGATGAAATTCAGCCGCCAAAGGGAATGTATCCGGGAATTCCTCGCCGGCCGCCAAGACCACCCCACTGCCGAAACAGTTTACGCAAATGTGAAAAAAGAATTCCCTAACATCAGCCTAGGGACCGTCTACCGGAACCTGTCGCTGCTGACGGAAGTTGGGGAACTGCAAAAGATTTCCACCGGCATAGGCCCCGACCGCTTTGACTGGAATACAGCTCCCCACTACCACGTACTATGTACTAGGTGCGGCTGTGTGATGGATTTAAAGTTAGAAAACATCGACCATATCAACATCCTTGCGGGAAATGAATTTGAAGGCCGGATAGACGGGCACATCGCATATTTCTTAGGCACATGCAAGGACTGCCTGCAAAAAGAAGGCGAAGACGCAAGCCTTAAGCGTTAACGCGCTTTACTGCTGGAAACTGGAGCCAAACGTGAAAAACTTCAAAATTATACTTGACAGGCTTTGCAGGATATGTTATCTTAATTTCAGTAACAATTACTATTTTTACTTTGATACATCAAAACACATATTATATAAATAGAAAGGAAGAAATAATTATGAAAAAATTTGTTTGCAACGTATGCGGTTATGTTTTTGAAGGGGATGCAGCGCCAGAGAAATGCCCACAGTGTAATGCACCAGCTTCTAAGTTCACAGAGCAGTCCGGTGATTTGTCATGGGCTTCTGAACATGTAGTTGGCGTAGCACAGGGGGTTTCTGAAGATATCATCGAAGACTTAAGGGCTAACTTCAACGGGGAATGTACCGAAGTCGGCATGTATCTGGCTATGGCACGTGTTGCACATAGGGAAGGCTATCCTGAAATTGGGCTGTACTGGGAAAAAGCTGCTTTCGAAGAAGCAGAACATGCTGCTAAGTTCGCAGAACTGCTGGGTGAAGTTGTAACTGACAGCACCAAGAAGAACCTTGAGATGAGGATTGAAGCTGAAAACGGCGCTACCGCTGGGAAAACTGACCTTGCAAAACGTGCGAAGGCTGCAAACCTTGACGCTATCCATGATACCGTGCATGAAATGGCAAGGGATGAGGCGCGCCACGGGAAAGCGTTTGCTGGCTTATTGAAGAGATACTTCGGCTAATCAGCAAATTTACGAAAAAACCTACAGAGGAATGGGCAATTCTGCCTGTTCCTCTTTTTTAACATCCCAAGAACCCGGAAACACTATTTTCTTTTTCCACGAAATAATGTATAATGCATATAAATGAGAAAGAGAGTTATCAGCATGGACATCAAACAGCTTCAGGACTTATACAGCGCTTCTGATTTCAATATAAAATGGGCTAAACACTGTTTAGAACGGATGCAGGAAAGGGATATCAGCATAAATGATGTAGCATCCTGCCTAAAGACCGGAGAAATCATAGAAGATTATCCCGATGATTTCCCTTACCCAAGCTGCCTTATTTGGGGATATGCACAAAATAATAAAATATTGCATATTGTTGTCGGTTCGAATGGGAATACTATATTTTTTATAACCGCCTACTATCCTAACACTGTTAAATTCGAAAAAGACTTAAAGACAAGAAAGGGGCACTAACTATGTGCATGTATTGTAAATGCAAAACCACAATTCCATCTTTCACAACCCATGTCGTTAATTACAAAAATTGCATTATCATCATTAAAAATGTTCCTTGTGAAGAATGTGAACAATGCGGCGAAAAGTATTATTCCAATGAAGTTGCTAAACAGCTTGAGAATCTTGTCCATATGGCCAAGCAACTTATGCAGGAAATTGCCATTATTGATTATTCAAAAGCCGCTTAACCGCACCATACCATAACAGGCAGCAGCATTTCCAAAATGCCGCTGCCCATTCCATTAACATTCTGCTTTCAGTTCTTTTATTTTGTCTTCTAGCGCAGGCACGTCGCCATGGAGCTTTAAGATGGTGCTGCCGACGAAAACGCCGTCTGCCCCGGCTTCTTTTGCCATGCGCACGTCCTCGGGCTTATAAATCCCTACCCCGCAGTAGATAGGCCTTGTAATGCCCCGGCTGCGCAGGTATTGGATGCAGTCCTTAAGTTCTGGGTAATCCGGGTTCACGTTCCCCGTGGTGGGCTTTGCCTGAAGGTAGACGAAACCGTTGGAATGGATGGCAGATTCCACCTCCGCTTCATCCAGATGGTACTGGACATAGCAGCTAACGCGGATTCCGGCTTCGATTAGCTTGTTTTTAATGGCATCATCTTCAAGGCCTACCAAGATTAAGTCCAGAAAGCCCTGCTCCAAGCAGAATTCCTCAAAAACTTCATAGCCCATTTCCTTGATGGTGTTTTCATAGGAAAGCAGGATGAAGGAAGTATTGGGGTTCTTTTCCTTTGCTGCCTGCATCCCTTCCATGTATTTTGGGAAATCACTGCAGTTTTCTAAGGCCTTTGCCATCCGCCCGGCAATCAGCTCGCTTTCCAGAAACGGGTTCCGGGAAGGGAAGTCGATTTCGATGACGTCGCACCCTGCTTCGGAATAAATCCCGGCCATTTCAACGCTGCTTTCAATTGTGGGGTATCCGTTTGATAAATAACAAATGAGCTTCATTCCATTCCCCTCCTAAAATATAATGCGGAACAATTCTTCCATTTCTGCCTTTGACGGGATGGCAGGGTTTGTCTTGGTGCAGCCGTCGGCAAGGGCCATATCGGCCATTTCCGGTATTTTTTCCTGATATTCCCCTTTCTGTGCCTCTGTAAGCAAGGTGGAAATCTTGTCTGTAATGTTCAGTTTTCTATTTAAGGCAAGGATGCTTTCCTTAAAGCCATCTGCACCCTGCGCGCTTGCCAAGCCCTTGTAAATTTCCTTGGCCTTCTGGCTCCTTTCCTGATTGAACTGGATGACATAGGGAAGCACAACGGCGTCGCCCAGCCCATGGGAAATATGGAAATAACTGCCCAGCGTATGGGCGATGGAGTGTACGATGCCAAGGGACACATTTGTAAATGCAAGGCCTGCCACCATAGAGGCGTTCAGCATCTGCTCCCTTGCCTTAAGGTCCCCGCCGTCTGCGCATGCGGCTGGCAGGTAAGTGAAAATATCTTTTACTGCTTGGGCTGCAAGGATATTGGAAACGTAATTTGCCCGCTGGGAAACAAGCGCTTCTACTGCATGGGTCATGGCGTCCATCCCGGTTTCTGCCGTAATATGGGGCGGCATGGACAAGGTAACCTCCGGGTCGCAGATTGCAATGTCAGGCATCATTTCCATATTCCCAATGCCGTGCTTTACCCCGGTCCCACTGTCGGAAATGACAATGGAACGGGAAACCTCGCTGGCTGTCCCGCTGGTGGAGGGGATGCAGCACAGCCTTGCTTTTGCCCTTAATTTCGGAAATTCATTGGGGGGCAGGATTTCTTCAATGGAAGTTAATTCCGGGTGCTCATAGTAAATCCACATGGCTTTGGCCGCGTCCATGGCGGAACCGCCCCCTAACCCTACAATCAGGTCTGGGCCAAATTCCAGCAGTTCCTTTGCGCCCCGCAGGACTGTCCCAAAGGATGGGTCTGGCTCTACGCCCCGGATGACGCTGGTCTGTGCGCCGGCTTCATGGAAGAGGCCTTCAACCTTTGCCAGCATCCCGCTTTTTTCCATGCTTTTCCCGCCTACCACAATGGACGCTTTTTTTGCTTTAATGGTTTTGATATATTCTAGGCAGCCCGCCCCGAAAAGCAATTCGGAACCTGCCAGTTTCATTGCTCTCATCATAATGATATCCATTCCTTTCGCTTTGGCACAAAATGTTATGGATCTGTGCCATCAGTTGCTATGTTCTATTTGGTTTTTCCTTTATTCTGGCCCGCCTAATGCGTTGCGCATAAACTATAGGAAATGCCCCCTTGGCCTCTCCTTTACGCTAACCCGCTTAATACGCTGCGCACTAAATTATAGGAAATGCCCCCTTGGCCTCTCCTTTACGCTAGCCCGCTTAATACGCTGCGCACTAAATCATAGGAAATGGGGTTTGTAAGGATGCCGCCTTCTTTTAGGCTGGAGCCGATAATTGCGCCGTCGGCAACCTGCATCTGTTCCTTGATGTTTTCCGCTTTTACGCCGCTGCCGGCAAATACGGGAAGGCGGTCCACTGCCTGTTTGACGCGTTTGATAAAATCCAACGGCGTTTCCTCCCCAATCTGGGAGCCGGTGACGATAACCCCGTCTGCGCCGCAGTCTGCCGCTTCTTTTGCGGACTGCTCAATGGTGATTTGGGGAAGGAGCATGTGGGCGTGCTTTACCTGCACGTCCGCTAAGATTTTCACATGTCCCAAGCCCATCTGTTTGCGGTATTCTACGCATTTTTTTGCACAGGGGTAAATAATCCCGTCGGTAAAGCATACGGTGTCTACGAACACTGGGACGCGCACGAAGGCTGCCCCTGTTACGGCTGCAATGGCGAAATCGGCTTCGCAGTCGTTAAAGGCCGCATCTATGCCTACCGGGATCCCCACGGCATTGCGGACGGCTGCCGCTGCTGCTGTGAGGGCGGCTAGCTGGGCTTTGTTCAGGTGTGCGGAAAAGGGGGTGTCGCCCATGTTTTCTACGATTACGGCGTCTACGCCGGCTTTTTCCAAGGTAATGGCATCCTGTACTGCCTGTGATATGATTTTCTGGTAATCCCCGGAAAACCCTGCGGTTGTAGGCAAGGGAAGGCAATGTACCATGCCGATGATAGTGGATGATTGCAGTTGGAATAATTCTTTAGGCATATGATGTACCTCCTTTTTGTTTCGTTTCTTGAAAAATATGTACAATGTTTTTTATTTAAGAAATCTTTGGAGCCGGATAGCAATTCAGGGGATCCTTCCTCATGCAGGCTGGGCAGCCGTTCAGAAGCCCCTTCCCCATACAGACTGGCAGCCGCTCAGAAGTCCCCTCCTCATACAGGCTGGGCAGCGTTCCAGCGTTTTATGGGCTGGCACAGTATTTTGTGTGGTAGTTATAAATCCCTTCTAGGGCTGTGCGGCACAGAAGGTCTTCGGCGTCGGTGCGTTCCTGCCCTTTTAAGGTTTCTTTTAAGTTTTCCAATACTGTTACCACGGTGAGGACGCAGGTTTTTACGCCCATCAGCCTGCCGAGGGTCATCATGCAGGAAGATTCCATGTCTATGCCTGTTACCCCCAGTTTTTTTACTTCTTCAAATGTTTTGGACATGTCGCGTCCCCATTCCTTGGAGAATTTGGAGTCATGCATGTTGCTGTAGAAGCCGTCCATGGTGCAGTTCAAGCCATTTAAGTAACGCTTGCCCATGGCTGTTACTGTTTCATTCATTACATTAACCAAATCAATATCGGCTACGGCCGGATAGCTTAAATCCACATAGGCTTGGCTGGTGCCTTCCCGCCGCATAGCTGCCAATGGAACCATAAAGTGCCCCAGCATGTCGTCCTGCATGGACATTACCGTCCCCATGCGGACTGCAACCTCCATGCCTGCTTCATACATTTCCTCCATGGCAATGGCTGCAGAAGGAGCCCCTATCCCGGTAGAAGTCACTGTGATTCCCACGCCTTTGTAACTTCCCGTGTATGTATTAAATTCCCGCTGGAACGCCACTTTTTTTGGCTCATCCAGATACTTTTTCACTACCTCAACCCGCCACGGGTCCCCAGAAAAAAGTACGTATTTCGATATGGTATCTTGGCTAGCCCCCATATACAAAGTGCCCATGCCCATCCCTCCCTTTCTAATGCAAAAATGTTCTTTTCTTTTTTAAACCTTCTCTAGCCCTGCCTTCCGCAAAAGCTCCTGCTTGGTGGGAAGGTTCGTGCAGCACCCTTCCTTCTGGAGCACAAAGCTAGAAAGCGCGCTCCCCAGCTTACAGCAGTCCTTAGCCCCGTACCCATTCAGGTATCCGTACACGAACCCTGAGATATAGGCGTCCCCAGACCCTGTAGCGTCTACCACCTGCTCCACCTTGCAAATCCCGATTTTCTCTTCCCGGACTTCTGTCCCGTCATAGGTATAGCACAGGCTTCCATCCTTCCCCAATGTGGTGACAATCACCTTCGCTTTCCCAATCTGGAACAATTCCGTAATATCCTTAAGCTGGAACAACTCCTCCATAATGCCCCGTTCTACCTCATTGGAAAAAATAATTTCGCTTTCCGTCAGCAAGGTTTTTAAGAATTCCTCTGGAAATGCATCGAAATCATCCTTCATCCCAAACGCAATGGGTATGTGGTGCTTTTTGCATTTCTCAAAAAATTCCTGATTGTCTTTCCGGGGCGCTACGGTTATGACGCCCAGGCGCACCCCTTCAAACATGCTGTCTTCCATGGGCGCGGCATAGGATTCATCCATTGCGCCGGGATAGAAAACCGTAATATGGTCGTTCTTATTGTCCTGCAGTAGATAGCACACGCTGGTTTTTTCCTCTGGGATTTTGGTGATGCCGCAGAGGGGCACGTTGCCTTCTTCAAGGAACTGCCGGAACCCATTGGATTCAAAATCTTCCCCTACCCTGAGGACTGGAAATGCCCGCATCCCGAGCTTGCACAAGGCATATGCGATATTCACGGAGCATCCGCCGTAGTTGATGTCCACATTGGATTTGTTCTTTACAATGGAGGTGAAGCCAACCCGCGCCGCGGATGCGATTTTAATAATGTGGTCCATGCTGGCATATCCGCTTGTTATTACGTCTGTTTTCTTTTCACTCATATTTCAACATCCCTTCCGCCTTCTGGCACATCGTTCCATTAAATTTTTTGTGCCTTTACAATTCCCCTTTTGCCAGCATTTCCTTATACGTTTCCATCGTAATGACATGGCCGAGGTACTTATCTATATCCGTCAGATGCACCTCGTTTACCACCTCGTCATTGGTGGCGACACATTCCCGGATGACATAGGGCGTGTAGTCCAGATAAAAGGCGTCGGTTACGGTCGCCCGGATGCAGCAATTGGTCTTTGTCCCCACTATGATGGTATTTTCTATGCCGTTTTCCCGGAGCACAAGGTCTAAATCCGTGCCAAAAAAGCCGCTGTACCTCCGTTTTGGGATGACATAATCTTTTTCCTCTACGGTGAGCATGGGGTCAATTTCCACCCCAAATGTCCCTTCGATGCAGTTTGGCCTCATGGCTGCGGCTTTGCGGTCAATTTTCCCTTTGCGGTTTTGGTGCTTAAGGAAAATGACGGGCAGGCTTTTTTTCCTAGCTTCTTCCAAGGCTTCTTGGATAAATTTCAGGATTTCCCGGTTCTGCGGGTAATAGACCAGCCCTTTTGGGTCAGTAAAATCCCGCACCATGTCTACGATAATTAATGCGCTTTTTCCCATAGCTGTTTCACCCCCTGTAACTTATATTTTGCTGTTCCTGCTTTTTCTGTCCGTTTCGATTGTCCGTATGGCTATGCGACGCCGCGGGCTTTATGGTTCCTGTATTTGATCATGGACACTGCCGTGAGCACGACTGTCATCACGATATAGGGGATGACGTCAAATACTGCGGCGGCAGCCCCGGCATAGAGGCTCAAGTTTACGGCCAGCGCCCTTGCCAAGCCGAAAATCACGGCATACATGGAGGAAGAAAGCGGGTCGCCCCTGCCGCAGTAGATGGCTGCAATGGCGATAAACCCGCGGCCTGCGGTCATGCCGTTGGTAAAAATCGTCATCCGCTCCAAGGCCAAGTTTGTCCCGGCAAGGGCGCAGAACAGCCCGCCTAACAGCACGGCCAGATAGCGGTATTTGTTGGTGTTGAGCCCAAGGCTCTTGGCGGAATCCTCATTTTCCCCCACCACCCGGACGTAAATCCCGAACTTGGTGCGGTACATCAGAATCCAGATCAGCACAATGGACACGAAGGAAATATACGTAATCAAAGTATGCCCGCTTAAAATGCTCCCTAAGATGGGGATGCTTTCAATGAAAGGGATGTGGATCTTAAAGTCCGCGGCATTTGCAAAATCCAGCTTAATGTTTGCGGAATTCATAAGCTGCAGCACAAACCCCGCCACCGCCGTTACCGACATATTCACGGCAAGGCCGATGATAATGACATTCCCTTTGCAGGTAACGCCGAAAAATGCAAACACCAAACCAATCACTAGGCACGCGCCGATTGCCGCCAGATACCCAAGGGCAATGCTGCCGGTCTGGTAGCTGACTAGGACGGAGAAAAATGCGCCGGCCAGCATCATGCCTTCCAATGCGATATTCAAAACATTTGCCTTGTAAGCGAAAATCCCTCCCAGCACACAGAGCAGGATTGGCACTGCATGGTACACGGAATCATAGATTATTCCATTGATAAATGACATTTCTCACGCCTCCTTCCTAGATTTCAGCTTGCGGGCGCGTTCCCGCAGCCCAAAACGCTCGTCTAAAAACTGCACGGCAAGGAACAGGATAATCAGCCCTTGGAGCACGCCGACAATTTCTTTTGGCACGGAAGTGTACATGTTGATATTGTCTGCCCCTGTCTTTAACGCGCTGAAGAAAATTGCTGCCAGCAGGATCCCAATGGGGTTATGCCGCCCCAGCAATGCAATCAGCATGCCGTCCCAGCCAAGTCCTGTGGTGCCGGAAAACGCCAAGGTATACTTGAACTTCTCGCTCATCATATGCCCAGCCCCTGCCAGCCCTGCCAGCGCGCCGCTTATGCACATAAGGATGATAATTTTCCTGCGGACGCGCATCCCGGTGGCTTCTGCAAATTCCGGGTTTTTCCCAATGGCGGTAATTTCCATCCCAAGCCTTGTATTCCGGAATACGAACGCCATAACAGCCAGTACGGCAAACGCAATGAAAAAGAACATGGTAAGCCTTGAGTTATTGATGCCAAGCCGTTCAAACATGGCTCCTTCCTTGATAATGGGGGTGCAGACATACCCAGAACCCGCCTCCCGGAAGGGGCCGGAGGATAAATATTCCAGCACTTTTATCATGGCATAGTTGAGCATCAATGTGACAACCATCTCATCCACATGGAAGTAAGCCCGCAAAATAGCCGGGACCAGCGCAAATGCCACGCCGCATGCCATCCCAACCAGCATGCACAGGATTTTTGCCAAAATGGGGCTTGATACATCTAGGGACGCCCCGGCAATCCCTGCAAAAAAGCCGCCTAAGAGAAGCTGCCCTTCCACGCCCATATTGAAAATATTTGCCTTAAAGGTAATGGCAATGGCAAGCCCTGTCAAAAGCAGCGGGGAGGCATAGTGGAGGGTATTTAAAAGCCCTTTTGCCGTGAACAGGGATTTTCCCAGCATAATGCCATAGGCTTCTATGGGGTCTTCCCCAATGCAGAGGATGATAATGCCGCCGATGAAAAATGCTAACCCAACGGGAAGCAGCGTATTTAAGATTTGGGGGCCTAGATAGCCTGTTTTACTATTTTTCATTCCTGCCTCCTCCTTCCTGCCCGGTTCCTGCCGTATACAGGCCGTCTTTTTCGGGCGCCTGCTTTGGATCTGCTGCGCATGTTTCCTGCCCGGCTCCTGCCATCAGCAGGCCAATTTTTTCGGATGATGCTTCACGGGGGTCTACCTCCCCGATAATCCCGCCCTTGTACATGACGGCAACCCGGTCGGACAGGCTCATAATTTCCGACAGCTCGCTGGAAATCAAAAGGACTGCTTTCCCGGCGTTCCGTAAGGAAAGGAGCTGCTTATGGATAAATTCAATGGAGCCGATATCCACGCCCCGGGTGGGCTGGCAGGCGATAATCAGGTCCGGGTTATTCTCAAATTCCCTTGCAATAATGACTTTCTGGGCATTTCCGCCGGAAAGCTGGGAAATCAGGCCATACCGCTCGGATACCCGGATGTCATACTTCTCAATAAAGCTGTCGCAGAGCTGCCTCATGCTTTTCCCTTTCAGGATGCCCTTGCTGCACACCCCATGGGTATCGAAATACCCGGCAATGCAGTTTTCCGGGATGGACATTTCCCGGCACAATCCTTGGGCATAGCGGTCCTCTGGAATAATCCCAATCCCAAATTTACGCAGCTTGTCGGGCCACTCGTTGGTGATGTCCCTGCCGTTTAGGACTACTTTCCCTTTGGTAACAGCCATCATGCCTGTCAGCACCTTAATCAGTTCGCTCTGCCCATTGCCTTCCACCCCTGCGATGCCAAGGACTTCCCCTTTCCGCACAGACAGGGAAACATTGTGCAGGATTTCTTGGTTTGCGTCGTTTACCGTGCAGATATTTTCGGCTCGGTAAGCCTCTTCCTCTTTCGGCGCTGGGCCGTCCTCGTTTTTTACCGTAAGGACTACGTCCCGGCCTACCATCATCTGAGCCAGCTCGGATTCGCAGGTGTCCTTGGTCTTGACGTTCCCAATCACCTGCCCGCTCTTTATGACGGTCACGCTGTCGCTTAAGTACATAACCTCCCGCAGCTTGTGGGTAATGACGATAATGGTCTTGCCTTGGTCCCTAAGGGCTTTTAAGTTTTCCATTAGCTGGTCCACTTCCTGCGGCGTCAGCACTGCCGTAGGCTCGTCCAAAATCAGGATATCCACGTTGCGGTAGAGCATTTTTAAGATTTCCACCTGCTGGCACAGGCCTACGGAAATATCCTGAATTTTTGCCATGGGGTCGATTTGGAAATGGTAATCTTCAATCAGCTTCTGTACATTTTCAATTTCCTGTTTCCGGTCAATCAGGCCATTTTTGGTAATCTCGCTCCCTAGGAGGATATTTTCGTATACGGTAAAGCTGGGCACTAGCTTGAAATGCTGGTGCACCATGCCAATGCCATGCCGGATGGCGTCCGTGGGGGAATTCATTGCCAGCTCTTCCCCTTTTAGGAGCACCTTCCCGCTGGTGGGCTTGAATACCCCGTAAAGCATGTTCATCAAGGTAGATTTCCCGGCGCCGTTTTCCCCTACAATACATTTAATTTCCTGCTCTTCTACCTGAAGATTAATATTGTTGTTTGCGACAAAATCACCGAATTTTTTCGTTAAATTTTGTGTTTCAATCATGATACCCATAGAAATTCTCCTTATTTCAGGCGCAAAAAGGGCGCCTAAGCCCAAATTGATGTATCTTAGGCGCCTATCCTATCTTTTGCTATTCCGTTTTTACGGTCACATTCGGGCAGGAAGATGGGTCAAAGTCCTCATTTAACTGCTTGTTGGTAACGTCGATTTCGCCATCCTCAATCTGTTTGCTGACTGCTGCAACTTTTTCCTTAATGGATTCCCATGTTTCTTGGTCTTCCACATGCTTGCCCATTTCTTCCAAATCTGTGATTCCGGTAGCGCCAGATGCAAGGTTATACGTCTGGAGCCTGTCCATGTCCTTGATTTTGCCGTCTGCGTAAGCCTGTGTAATGGTTTTTACCGGGACGCCTGTGATTTTCAGCACGCTGGTTAACACAAAGCCGGGCTGCTGCCCATCTAAGTTGGCGTCTGTCTGGATTGCCAGTTTCCCTACTTCTTTTGCCTTTGCGGTGATACCGTCGCCAACCACGCCGGCATTTGCAAATACTACGTTAGCCCCTTCATCGTAAAATGTCCCTGCGGTGGTGCTGCCAAGGGCGGAATCCGTAAACCCTGCGTCGTATTTTGCATAATAGTTGTAATTTACATTATATTCTTCTGCCGCTTTGTTAATCCCTTCGATAAACCCATAGGAAAATACGAGGATCCCGTTTGAATTTGTGCCGCCGACAAAGCCGATGCCCCTTGACTTGTCCAAAGGCGTCAGGTTATAGGAGCTGCCAAACAGCTTTTCCATATTTTCATTGACTTGCACGGACAGGTAGCCAGCAAGATAAGATGCCTCATGGACGTCGAATAATACGGAAATTACGTTGTCGTGGATCTGGTTGCCGGATTCATCCTTGTTGGGGTCGTCGTTGAATACCACGAAGGTCGTGTCGGGGTATTGGGCCGCTATAGGGTCAGAGCCACCAACGCCTTTGATTAATGCGTCAAAATCATATTCTAATGTGAAAATCAGGTTATATCCATCGCTTGCCAGCGTTTCCAATGCTTCTGGGACGCCGTTTGCCGGCTCAATCACCTTGTATTCGCACCCGATTTCCTCTGACAGTTCCTTAATCCCGTCACAGGCAGACTGATTATACCCATTGTCGTTCTGCCCTGCGCCCGAACATACGATTGCTACCTTGACGCCGCTCCCGCCGCCTGCATTGCCTTCTTCCCCGGCATCTGCTTTGCTATTGCTATTTCCCCCTTCCTTCTTATTGCCGCAGCCTCCTAATACTGTAAAGCACAAAACTGCCAATACCAAAATAAAACTTATCCTCTTTTTCATACCAATCTCCTTTCATGGCTCTTCCCACTTCCCATTACCTTATCTGGTGGATATAAAACTTAAACTTATCGGTCCGGTAACAGCATTTAAAATACTCAATGGGAACTTCTTTTCCGTTTACCATCCCATAGGTGGTGCAGCAAAACTGCAGCAATGGGACGTTTTCCTCCACATCCAGATTTTCCGAGAGCTCCCCATGGGCGCTGACTGCCTCAATGGTGCGCGTTGCCTTTGTAATCTTCACGCCGTATTTCTCTTCCACGATTTTGTATAAGGAAACCTTGGAAAAATCATACAGGTCTATTTCCGGGAAAATCTTATAGGGGAGGTATGTGGTCGTAAAGTTCAGCGGTTCCCCATCTGCATAATAAATACGGGATAACCGGAATACCTCGTCCTTTTCCCCTAGGTTCAGGTACGTCCTGCGCTTTGTATCTGCTGGGATGACGCCCTCGCTTAACACCTTGCGGGTAGGCTTATAGCCTAGCTGTTCAATATCCTGCGTACAGCTTGTAATGGATATTAGGTTGTTCTGGTCTGTTTCCCCCTTGACATAAGTCCCCTTTCCATGGATACGGTACAGATACCCTTCATTGACTAATTCATCAATTGCTTTTCGGATTGTAATTCTGCTGACATCGAAGAGCGTGATTAAATCCCGTTCGCTGGGGATTGC
Source organism: uncultured Lachnospiraceae bacterium (assembly GCA_910580195.1). Taxonomy (GTDB): domain Bacteria; phylum Bacillota; class Clostridia; order Lachnospirales; family Lachnospiraceae; genus Petralouisia. Next base: position 27,246 of record CAJTWA010000003.1, on the reverse strand, counting down.
TTCTTTTTCTTTGTATGTACCATCATCAATGCAGCTTATGATTTTTTGTTTGACTTGGAGATATTTCGGCGCCTTAATTTCCTCCATTTCAATCCCTCCTTCCCCATCTGGTTATGTCCACTATTGATTGGTTATAACCACATCTGTTGAGTTTATATTACAATAATACCAGTGAAAGGTCAATATCGTAAAAATATCTAGTTTTTTATTTGGATTTTTGGTGAAAATGCATGAAAATTGTTGGAAATTTATGGGAAAGAGTGGGGTAAGTGGATATTACCAGTTGGTAGTGGTATTATTTTAAAAAATGAAAAGGGGGAGGGAGATTTTTGTGAGGTGTTATTTGGGGCAGGCGTTTTGGGGGGCGGACGGCGGTTCCGGGCGGGCCTTCCCCACACAAACTGGGCAACGTTCCGGCGAACTAACTGCTAACTGCAACTAAGTGATTCAGGAAAGCCTTCATCACTAAGTTTCCGTAAGCAGTGGATTTCGCCTCCACTAAGTACGCCCATGAACCGTTTGCTTAGGGGAAGGCCCGCCCGGAACCGCCTGTGTATTGGGTAGCCCGGAAACCTCTGTCTGCAAGTTCTTGGGGGAAGGCCCGCCCGGAACCGCCTGTGTATTGGGTGGGGGACTGCTTGGGGAGGCTGTGGATGGAGGGGGACTTTTACTTGATAGAATTTGGGAATTTAAACAGGGCTGTATGAAAGCTCTTTGTTTGTGGCTCTTTTATCTGCCCTAATTATCTGCCTTAATCCTGATTATGGGTCTTCTTAGGGTTCATTATTATCCTTTTTTTCTGGGAAAGCCCACAGTGCTGGCAGGGAGTACTGGCCTAATTTTGCGAAATCGTATAATTGCTTTAGCATGGTGTCGCCGCCTATGCCGATTTTCTGGGCAATCTGTTGGGCAAAACCCTGATAGGTGCTGAAACCCAGCATGTATACGGCCATTGCCATGGATAAATCTTCGGGGCAGCCTTCATATAAATTTGCTAGGTTCCCTAATTCCTGTACTACGGTATCGGATGGGACTTTTACGCCGTCGCCTTCGTTTACGACAGCATTAATAATGCCCGGGAGGGTCATGCACATTTTATAAAAGGCATATTCATCCCCGGTGAGGATTGCGTAGAACTGGTCCATGCTGACGCGGCGGATAAAGCGGTGCTGGACATTTTTTCCGTCTACTTTTGTGGCCCACTTGATGTTCTGGGATTTTTTTGCAATGGCTTCTACCAATAAGCATGCGCAGTCGTCGTCGTCTAAAATCTGGCTTTGCATTTTGATATAAGTTTTGGCTGAGGATGCGGAATTCATGGTGTTGTGCTTATTTTTCATTTCCACATAAATTGTGTGGACCACGTCCCCTTCTGGCATGGCAATCCCGTCAGGGTTCCGGTAAATCACGTCCCAGCCAGACTGGGGCACTTCACACCCGCGAAAATAGGAAAAAATATTCTGGTGGAAATAACCGATATCGTTATTATTGGACTTGTCCCGCTGGCGGAAAATCTCGTTATTTACGATTTCTTCCCAGCTTGCCCGGTATACAGACTTGTCGAAAATCAGCTTTACCGGGTCAATTAAGTTGCTGTTGAACCTTTTTAAGTCAAAGGATTCCAATTTTTCCCCATATTTCAAAATGGTTGCCTGTACATGTCGTTTCAAATCCTGTTCTGAAATAAAACCTAATTTCCACTCCACGTTCCCAATCCCTCCAATGATTTCTGCATTTCCTTGGCAATCTCATAGGCCAAATTCACGGGCACGGCATTTCCCACCTGCTTATACTGGGAATGGATATTGCCGCAGAATTCCCATTCATCCGGGAATGACTGGCACCTTGCATTTTCCCGGACGGTAAATGGCCTTGCCTCTAAGGGATGGCACCGCTCGGTCTGCTTTTGGGAAGGGGAGGTGAGGACCGTCAAGGAAGGCTCGTCCAGGCTCATGCGCCTTAAAATTCCAGTCCTTCCGCCTTCCATATTCCAGCAGCTTTTCATATAATCCTTCGCAATTTCCACTGGGATGTCGCGCCAGTAACCCCCGGGAGGGACAAGCTCGAATATTTTCCGCTTATTTTCCCCATAAGAAATCCCTGGGCCTTTGGGGCAGTCCAGAAGGACGTCCCTTAAGATAGGCTTATATTCGTGGGGCTTGGGGAAATGGTATGTAACCTTGGGCAGCAAATCATTGCGGATTCCAATGGTAATCAGCCGTTCCCTCTTCTGTGGGGTGCCGTAATCCCACGCATTCAGCACCTGCTTTTGGATGGTATACCCCGCTTCTTCGAAAATGTGGGTAATCGTGGCATAGGTGCGGCCCTTATCATGGGTCAGCAGGCCGCGGACATTTTCAAATAAGAACATTTTCGGCTGGAGCTTCTGCAGGAAAGAGGCGTAGTGGTAAAACAATGTCCCCCGGGCGTCCTCAAGGCCAAGGCGTTTCCCTGCATAGGAAAAGGCTTGGCAGGGGGCGCCTCCGGAAAGCACGTCCAGTTCCCCTTTTGCTATGCCAAAATATTCTTCAAGGTCTAAGCAGGAAATATTTGCTATGTCGTCATGGATAACCCTCCAATTGGGCCTGTTCAGCTTCAGGGTGTCCGAAGCGTCTTTATCCAATTCAATTAACCCTATGGTATGGAAGCCAGCTTTTTCCAGCCCTAAGGCCAATCCCCCTGCCCCGGCGAATAATTCGATGGAGCAAAAATTCCCTGCCCTGCCCGTGCTTTTCCCATTTTTCTGGATTTCCACAATATCCCCGATATCGCAGCCTAGGGCAGAACATATCTTTTCCATGCTTTCCACGGAAATGGATTCGTCCTTCCCCATCCTAGCCAATACGTTAAAACTTATGCCCGCTGCTTCTTTCAGCTCGGTGCGGTTCATGTTCCGGTCTGCCAAAAGTTTCCATAATCTATCATAAGAAATAGCCATAATCCGTCTTCCTCCATTGGAAATCAACTGCTTTTATAGCTTAACACAAAACATGTGTTTTGGCAAGAATTTTCTCACGGTATCGTTAGATTTCCTCTTCTGCCTAATGCAAAGGAAATACCCTGCCAAAACAGATTCCAAACATGCTCTGCCCTGACAGGGTATCTTATTTAACTTCCTTTTACTTCTGGTTCGCTGGCTCAATGTTAATGCTCTTGCCCTTAATCTTAGAATTGGTCATGGCCTTAAGCACTTCTTTCCCATATTCCCGGGGCACTTCTACAAAGGTGTATTTGTCATACATGTCAATGGCGCCTACCAGCTTGCCGGGCATCCCGGATTCCCCAGTAATTGCGCCTAGGATGTCGCCCGGTTTCACATGCTGTTTCTTGCCGATATTGATAAACAGGCGCACCATGCCCTCTTCTTCTGCCCCAGTATCGCCGAATTCAAAGTTTTCCATGCTCTTCTGGGCGCTTTCTTCTTCACCCAGCAGGGCCATTTTCAAAAACGCAGCGGCAATATCCATGGCAGTATAGTCAGACTCATTGACTTGGGATTCTACCATATTTACCATTTTGGTTAAATCTTCTTCTTCAATGATAGCGTCAATGCGGTCCATGATTTTCTCCAGCCTTACCTGCACGACGTCTTCCATGCTGGGGATTTTCTGGGCTAAAATCTTGGTCTTGCAGTACCGCTGGATGTCTTTTAATTTATAAACTTCCTTTCCTTTTACAAAGGTAAAGGAACGGCCTGTCCTGCCGGCACGGCCTGTCCTGCCGATACGGTGCACATAGTATTCATCATCCTGCGGAAGGTCAAAGTTAAACACTGCCTCCACATCGTCCACGTCGATCCCTCTGGCTGCCACATCAGTGGCTACTAAAATCTCCGTATTCCCATTGCGGAAATGGTTCATGACACGGTCGCGCTGCTGCTGCTTCATGTCGCCGTGGAGCCCTTCTGCAAAATAGCCCCTGCCTTGGAGGGCATTTGTCAGCTCGTCCACCATCCGCTTCGTATTGCAGAACACCAAGGAAAGTTTGGGGTCATACACATCCAAAAGGCGGCTTAATACCTCCACTTTATCCTTGCGCTTTACATCATAATAATACTGTTCAATATTCGGGACTGTCAGTTCCTTCTTTACAACCTTAATGTTTACGGCGTCTTTCTGGTATTTCTTCGTAATATCCAAAATGGGCTTCGGCATGGTAGCGGAAAACAGCACAGTCTGCCGTTCTTCGGGAATGTACTCCAGCACGGTTTCGATATCTTCCCGGAACCCCATGTTGAGCATTTCGTCTGCTTCATCCAGCACGACGGTGTTGACTTCTTCGCATTTAATCGTCTTGCGCCTTAAATGGTCCATGACACGCCCCGGCGTCCCAATGATAATCTGGGCGCCGCCCTTTAAGGAACGTATCTGTTTTACAATATCCTGCCCGCCATACACAGGGAGCACTTTCACCCCATGCATGTATTTTGCAAGGTTGCGCACTTCCTCTGCTACTTGGATTGCCAATTCCCTTGTGGGGCATAGGACAATTGCCTGTGTTTTCTTGTTGTGGGGATCTACCTTCATTAATAGGGGAATCCCAAAGGCTGCTGTTTTGCCGGTACCTGTCTGTGCCTGCCCAATGACATCCACGCCTTGCATCACAACTGGGATGGCCTTACATTGGATGGGGGTAGCTTCTTCAAACCCCATTTCCTGAATCGCCCGTAAAATCTGGGGATATAAATCTAATTCGTCAAATCTTAATGCTTCCATTCTATTTCCTTTCGTTGCCTATTACAAAACCTGTTGCTAATCATAGCAGAGAAAATGGCTGTTGTCAAACAGTTTTGAAAAAAGTTCTTTCCACCTATTGACATTTTCATAAGTACAGTGTAGTATCTATATATATGGTATGTAGTTTTCATTACTACGTTATCATATTTTCAGAACCTTTACATATACTATAATTGTTCCATTTATATTAAACTATAATGAAAGGGATGGGTGATAACTATGAAATTTAAATTAAAAGACCCCGGAAGTTCCATTACACATTTCATCGGCATGCTAATGGCGCTTTTTGCTGCAACGCCACTGTTAATACGTGCGTCCACCAATCCGGACAATGTCCATGTAGTTTCCCTTGCCATATTTATCCTGAGCATGATTCTGCTCTACGGCGCAAGCGCAACCTACCATGCACTGGATTTGTCCGAAAAAGCAAACCGCATCCTGCGCAAATTGGACCACATGATGATTTTTGTCCTGATCGCCGGCACTTATACCCCAGTGTGCGTAATCGTCCTCGGGGGCTCTGTAGGCTATGGGCTCCTTGCCTTAGTTTGGGGCATTGCCCTTGTGGGCATCCTTGTGAAAGCCTTCTGGATTACCTGCCCAAAATGGTTCTCTTCTATATTATATATTGCTATGGGCTGGGTATGTGTGCTGGCTTTTACACAAATTATCACTTCCCTTTCCCCGCAGGCTTTTGGGTGGCTTCTGGCTGGGGGGATTATTTACACCATTGGCGGAATCATTTACGCCCTGAAACTGCCAATCTTCAATTCCCGGCACAAAAATTTCGGGTCACATGAAATTTTCCATCTATTCGTGATGGGCGGGAGTGTGTGCCATTTTGTTATGATGTACTGCTTTGTTGCTAATATGCCACTAATTTGAAAAATTTATACCATAGGGCAGGCTTGTCCTTGAATTAATGATTCTTTTTCTTTCCTTGTCAGTTTCTTAATCTGGGATTCCCGCTGCATGGCCTCCTGCTTGGTGCCATACGCTTCAAAATATACCAGCCTTACCGGCCTGCGCCCTCTGGTATATTTTGCCCCCTGCCCGGCATTGTGCTCTTTCAGGCGCTTATCCAGATTGTTGGTCCATCCGGTATACAGCGTGCCGTCACTGCACTTTAAAATATATGTGATATTCTGTTTTTCTTCCATCGGTTGCCCCCTGTTACACTCACGAGCATACTTATTTGCCAAATGATTTTTCTGCTTATTTTAAAAATACGGGAATCTGTTGGAAAACCATTTGGCTCACGGTTATATGTACAGAGACTGCAAGGCAGCCTCCTGTATGGAAAAGCAGCACAGTAAACTGGTATTTTTCCTATGGGATATTGTGAAAAATCATTCCTATTTGAAAGTATAAGGGACAGTGCTGCGGTTATTCCTCCATTTCTTATACTCTATCTTATGGCAAAACTCCAAGACTGTGCCTGTTTGGTTTGGAAAATTTCTCCCTTACAAAATTCCTATTCCCTGAATACGCAAGGCTGATGAAACCTGCTGCACAAGATTCCCATAAATGTTTTTCCGCCGTCAGCTGCTTTTCCCATATCTATTTTTTCTGCTTTGTGGTATCCTTATCATACTAAAACTATGCAGTTCTTGCAATAAAAGAGTTAAAATCACTATGTAAAAACCTTTTTACATCCCATTTTCCCCTAATGTAAAAGAGTTTTGGCAGACAATTCCCGCCTTCCTGTGGTAGTATGCCATCAGGTCAGGAGGAGCATTTGCCAGAAAGGAGGCTTGCAGTTGGAACTTAGCAACCAAATCAAAAAATACCGGAAAGAAATGAACCTGTCCCAAGAAGAATTGGCAGAACAGATTTTTGTAACGCGGCAGAGCATCTCAAATTGGGAAACCAACAGAAGCTACCCAGATATCCACAGCCTTCTTCTGCTGAGTTCATTTTTCCACATATCCCTTGACCAATTGATAAAAGGAGATATTGAGGCTATGAGAGAAGAAGTGAACAAAGAGGACATCCAGAAATTCAACCGCTATGGCACAAAGTTTGCAGTAATATTGCTGCTGTTTATCGTATCTGTTGTGCCGCTTACCGTATATTTCAGTTATTTGGGGCTGGCAGTTTCCGCCGTACTTTATGCTGTAGGGCTGTATTATGCCCTTGCAATTGAAAAATACAAAAAGAAATTCAACATCCAGACTTACCGGGAAATCCTTGCCTTTACGGAAGGGAAAAAATTAGACGAAATTGAAAAAGCAAAGGAATATGGCAAGCGCCCTTACCAGAAAGTCCTGCTTGCATTGCTTGCCCCCATTGTTGCATTCTTTGCCGGCATAGGGATTACATGGCTGGCGAAATATATGTTTCTTTAAAACATGCTTTCAACCCTATTAAGTGAACACAAATAGTCCCGGAACTGCTTCGTTTGCATTTCCGGGAACCTATCCATATTTTTTATTCCAGATATTGCATGGGATCTACTGTTGCCCCATCCTTCCTTAATTGGAAATAAAGGTTTGAGCCTTCTACAGAATAGTATTTTGTAGGCTCGCTCACATACCCGATAACTTCGCCGCTTTCTACATATTCCCCTTGGTTTTTAGGGATTTCTTTTAACTGCCCATAATACGCGGTGTAGCCGTCGCCCATATCAACAGTCATTGTGATTCCTGTCACTGGGTCTGTTTCAATGGATGTTACTGTCCCAGAAGCTACAGCCGTTACTGGGGTATTCACATCAGCCTTGATAACAATGGCTGGGTTTGACTGGTACTGCTGCAATGTTTCAGAAAATATTGTATGCTCTGTACTATAATGCATAATGACATTTCCCTGCAAAGGCCAGCTTAAATCCGTTTCCGCATTAAAATGGATTTCCGGAACCACTGGCGCGCTTGTTTCTGCCACCACTTCTGGTTCATCCATAAAATTGTCATCCTGCGGTTCAATTATGCCGGAAACCTCTGCTGTTTCTTCTTCCTCTGCTTTCTTCTGTTCTAAAATTTTAGCTTTTGCATCCGCTGCCATCTTAGCTTCTGCCCGTTCCTTCGCCGCTTTCTCCCGGGCAGCATCCTCTTCCTTGGCCCGCCGGACGTTCTCTTCCTGCTGCTTTGCCAACTGCTCTTCCTGTTCCCGCTCCTGCTGGGCATAGTAAAGGCCCAGCATCCCAAAAGCTGCCACTACCATAATGACTACAGCTACAATATAGGATTTCCGATTGAAAAATGCCGCAAACTTTTTATTTCTCATCCTGTCACCTTCCATTTCTGTTTGTTTTTTCCTTCTTATTCTTGCCAAGGAAATCAGGTATTATTCAGGATTTGCGCGACATTTTTCAAAGAACTATTTTATTCATATATTTTTTGTACCGAACAATCTTTATAATAGTATTGCAGGATTTCTTGGTAGTTTTTCCCCTCCTTTGCCAGTTCATTCGCGCCATACTGGCTTAAGCCAAGGCCATGCCCAAGCCCTTTTGTGACAATGCGCACTTGGTTTTCTACGTCCTTTAAATAAAAGCAGGAAGAATTCAGGCCAAATCCCGCCCGGAACGTTTCCCCTGGCAGTTCTTCCTCCCCAGCTTTCATCCGGACCACATAGCCGCTGGAATCCCTTTCTTCCACTGTGACAGATTCCAAAACATTTGCCGCATCTGCGTGGAACCCCGGGCATAGTCCCTCCAGCTTTTTACAAAATTCCTCCTTCTCCATAAAAACCACTTTCAGGAAATCTGGGGAGGGGATGTCCATTCCGCTCTCCGTACAGTCCAGATACGGCTCTCCCTCCCTTTGGAATGACTCCTTTGCACTCCTTGTCCTTCCTGCGCTGACTGCATGGAATTCTGCTTGGATTAGCCCTCCGCCGTAATACAGCACTTCCCCTTTTGTGGCGCTTACTGCCTCTTCCAGTATCCGGTAATTGTCTTCAAACCCGTCCTGCCCCCAAAGCTTGAGCATTTCTTCCCGGGACATGGATTCTGGAAGGTTCTTCTCCCCTGTTTCCAGCGCGGCCGCTAAGGATGTCCTGCCAATGACAGCTTGAGCTTTGATTGCCTCCATCTGGTAGTCCAGCGGGATTTCCTTCGCCAGTACCCCGGTTAGGTATTCTTCCATGTCCAGCCCATCTTCACCTGTCTGGCCGCTGCTACTGTAGCCTTGGTCTAACATGCTCTTCATCGCTTGGTTCCCTACGCTTGTCTTATTTCCCTGAAATAAAAGGGTAACTACATAAGGGACTGTCAGGATTAAAATACAGATTGCTAAAAATGTCTTGATTTTTTCTTTCAAAAAAGCACCCCCTTTCCTGACTATATGCAGAGGATGTAAGGGATATGACAGTTGCAATTTGGAATTTGGATAGGTATAATAAAAATATCTTAAATAGAACAGGAGGAATTCTATGATACCTATGTCTGTAACTGTAAATGATATGTTAAATAATTTAGAAGAAGAAGATTATAAAGCAGCAATCCGTTTTATTGAATATCTCTCCACCTCCCGAAAAGAAAAAAAAGCAGCCGAAAGCAAGGAATTATTGCTTCAAATCCAAAACATGTTTTCTGAAAACAAGGGCTGGGATTCTGAAGAATCAATGGTTACGGAACTAGCTGATTTTAGGAGAAAACGAATGTATGAAAATCATGCTGGACACTAATGTATTGATTTCTGCACTCATATTTGGCGGTAAAACAGGAAAGCTCCTGAACCTGTTGTTTGATTCCGGACACGAACTATATGTTTCAGAATTTATTGATAATGAATTTAAAGAAAAATTAGAAAGCAAATGGCCTAAAAAAGCAGATAAAGTTTACCGTCTGTACCGATGCTTAAATATCCACTTTTGCCAAAGCACCACAAAATCACTTGGGACACTGCGGGATAAAAAAGATATTCCTGTATTAAGCGATGCGCTTTTTCACAAAATAGATGTAATTGTATCTGGGGATAAAGACTTCTTAGAGGCCGAATTAGAAAAACCTTTGGTTTGTTCCCCATCTATTATGCTGGAATATCTTGAAAACAGAAAGTAACAAGTGGAAAAAATTTCATCGAACAAATATTCTTTTTCCTCTTGCATTTTACTTCCATCTATGGTATGATACCTTTAGAACGTAAGTTCGTAACCTAGGAAGGGATGTTATGCCTATGAATTTGCAGATGGACATGGACTTATTTGAAAAATTAACAATTCTGTCAGATGCGGCAAAATATGACGTTGCCTGCACCTCCAGCGGCGTTGACCGGAAAGGGAACCGGGCAGGCATGGGGAACTCTGTTGCCCCCGGCATCTGCCATAGCTTTTCCGCAGACGGGAGATGTATTTCCCTCCTGAAAATCCTCCTTACCAATGAATGTATTTTTAACTGTGCCTACTGCCTGAATAACTGCACTTCTGACGTCAGGCGCACTTCATTCACCCCAGACGAAATCTGTACCATCACCATGGAATTTTACCGGCGCAATTACATTGAAGGGCTGTTCTTAAGTTCAGGAATAATGGTAAGCCCCAACTATACCATGGACCTTATTTACCAGACGGTACGCAGGCTGCGCCTAATCCACCATTTTAACGGCTATATCCATGTAAAATCCATTCCCGGGGCTGACCCTATCCTATTGGAACAGACAGGCTTTTTCGCAGACCGCATGAGCATTAACCTAGAGCTCCCTACTGCCGTAAGCTTACGGCAGCTTGCCCCCTGCAAGTCCCGGGCTACTATTTTAAAGCCCATGCGGCAAATCCAGAACCGCATTGCCGATAACAAACAAGAAATCATCGCCTACCGGGAAACACCCCGTTTTGTCCCTGCCGGGCAGTCTACCCAGATGATTATAGGGGCGACCCCAGAAAATGATTTCCAGATTATGAGCGTTGCAGAAAGCCTTTACCAAAAGTTCCAATTGAAACGTGTATTCTATTCCGCTTTTGTAAATGTAAATGGGAATTCCATGCTGCCCTCCCTCCCCGGCGGCCCGCCCTTATTGCGGGAACACCGCCTATACCAAGCTGACTGGCTGTTGCGCTATTACCATTTTCAGGTTTCGGAACTCCTATCCGAAGACCGCCCAGACTTTAATATCTTCCTAGACCCGAAATGCGACTGGGCGCTGCGGCATCTGGAATACTTTCCTGTGGAAATCAATCAGGCGTCTTACCAGACACTTTTACGTGTACCGGGCATTGGCTACAAGTCAGCGGAACGCATTGTAAAAGCCCGCAGGCGGAACCAGCTTAACTTTGATGACTTAAAGAAAATCGGCGTTGTCCTAAAACGTGCCTTATATTTTATCACCTGCTCCGGCAGGATGATGTACAATACCAAATTGGAAGAAAACTACATCTGTGAAAACCTGATGCGTGATAAAGCCCAGATTCCGCGGGATATCCGGGAAGGCGGATATCAGCAGCTTAGCTTTTTTGACAAAGACATCCGCTCTGACTTCCACCTGACAGACGCCCAGCTTCTGCCGGCAGAACGCCAAGTTACGATTTAGGCCTCTCCCAGCAGTACGCCAAATTACGGATTAGGCTTCTCCCAGCAGAATGCCAAGTTACGATTTAGGCTTCTCCCAGCAGAACGCCAAGTTACAATTTAAGCAAACAGCATTACGGAAAAAGAAAGGACCATTCCTATGTATATTTTTCTCTGCGAAGATAGTATTGACGGTATTTTTACTGGCATATATGATGCTTGGGCAAGCGGGTACGGGCATGCAAATATTGCCCTCACCACCTGCCCGCCAGATAATTACACATTGTTCTGCGAGTACATTGCCATACAGACAGATTATGGAAAGAGCCAAAAGGTTGCCCGCACCTTGCTTAAGCGGCTTGGGGAAGAAACTTATACGGAACTGTGCCAAGCAGCTTTAGCCGCCGAAGGGCGCTCTGGCAAAAAGAAAGCTACGGACAAAGCAGACGCTATTTACAAGACAGTCCGCCTTGCGCTTGCTTTAAAAGACGGGAGCAAAGTCCTGCATTATTTAGGGGAACCTTATGTAAACCGGGTGTTCCAGCTTTCCCGGTGCGCCTTCAATGAGGCTCACCATCTGCTTGGGTTCCTCCGGTTCCAAGAGTTAGAAAACGGCCTGCTTTTTGCCAGAATCCATCCCAAAAACCATGTGCTCCCGTTCCTTGGGGAACATTTTTCCGACCGCCTGCCGCAGGAAAACTTCCTGATTTTTGATGAGCCCCATAAGCAAGCCGCACTTCACCCAAAGGGGAAAGGATTTTTCCTAACGGACACCCATGGCTTAAAAGAAGAAATGCTGAACCGTTTTTCCCCAGAAGAATTAGAGTACCAAAGGCTATGGTGCGGCTTTTTTGAAAGCATTGCCGTAGAAGCCCGGATTAACCCCAAGCTCCAGAACCAAAATCTCCCAAAACGGTTCCAGCAAGATATTGTAGAATTCCAAAAGCAGCTCCCAAATACCCCTTAACAAGATATTGCAGAATCCCAAAAGCAGCTTCTAAATACCCCCTAACACCATATTGTTATCCTTTAGGCCTATGCCTTGCCTTTTCCTAGAAGATTGCTTAATTCTGCAAACTGCCCCAACGTCAGTGCCTCTCCCCGTACATTTGGGCTTATGCCCAGTTTTTCCAAGGCACTGGCAACCTGTTCTTTTCCCAAAGCAAGCCCCGGCGCGTTGTGCAGGCCATTCACCAAGGTCTTGCGCCGCTGGTTAAAGGATGCCCGGATAATTTGGAACATCAATCCTTCATCTTGTGCCTGTACCGTTTTCTCCCTATGCTTGGTTAGCCGTACGACTGCGCTCCCCACCTTTGGCCGTGGAATAAAGCAATTCGGCGGCACATAGGCCACAACCTCCGGCTTGGCATAATACTGGACAGCCAAGGACAATGCACCATAATCCTTCGTCCCCGGTTCCGCCTGCATACGCTCTGCGACTTCCTTCTGCACCATGATTGTAATGCTTTCTATAGGCACATGGCTTTCAAACAGCCCCATGACGATAGGCGTTGTAATATAATATGGCAGGTTCGCCACCACTTTTATGGGATTCCCTTGATTCCTTTCCTGCGCCAGACGGCCAATATCCACTTTCAGGATATCATCATGGAGCACCTCTACATTTTGGTATCCCCCCAAGGTATCAGCCAAAATGGGAATCAGGTTCCTGTCAATCTCCACTGCAACGACTTCCCTTGCATGTTCGCAGAGATATTGGGTCATTGTCCCAATTCCCGGCCCGATTTCCAGCACGAAATCTGTTTCTGTAATTTCTGCTGCCGTTATGATTTTATCTAATACCCGCATGTCCACCAAAAAATTCTGCCCAAATTTTTTCTGGAAATTGAAATTATATTTTTGCAGTACCGCAATGGTATTCTGCGGTTTTCCTAAATCAGCCATTGTTACCATCCTTCCAAAACTACTGTGTTTCCTTCACCGGCTACCATAAAAATTCCCTTACCCTGTTACAACTTGAACTAAAACATCAGATACCATGATTCCCACCACAAAAAGCATGGGAATTAAATTGACTGCCCTTCCTCCCGCCACAAGTACGCCAAGAAACCCCAGAAAAAACCAAATGGCGCTGGCTGCAGTGCATGTACTAACCAGAACCATTGTTTCCATTGCAATCCCTTGATGCATCAGCATACGGAAAAAATATGCAATCCCTTGGACAGCAATCTGTAAAGCCAGAATTTTACCCGCAGGCACCGCCTTCGCCAGCAAATATTCCTTCCTGCCGATAGGAAAATAGCAAATCTTTTCATACATCGTGTGCCACCCATCTTCTTCCCACTGGATCAGCCGGACGAAAGACTGAAACAGAAAGGCCATGATGGCTGCCGCGGATAAATTTGCTAAATATAGGGGTTCTTTATAATCCCCGCAAAGGACGAAAATAAAGTAAATGCTTTGCCCCAAAAATAGAAACATAAAACCGCCCTTTCCAGCCCTTTGGTCAAGTTCCCTAATTGCACCCCTCATATCCAAGCGGTGCTTCTGGCACCTGTGTTCCCCAGCCTTACTAAGCTGCCTATCTGGATATGGCTTTCCACCTAGCTGATATTCCTGCCGGATACCCTTGCCATTTTCTTCTTCCTTGTTCATGCCCATACTGCCTCCCGCTGCCTTGCAACCATGCCTTTTTCATGCCCATATTGCCGCCTGTTGCCATGTAATCATTCCTTGTTCATGCCCATACTGCCGCCTGTTGCCATGTAATCATTCCTTATCCATGCCCATACTGCCGCCTGTTGTCATATAATACATCCACTTTGACAAATCTGTTTCTTCGCACAATAAACCATCTTCCAGCCCCCAACGCGTACCCAGTATGGTTGGGAAACCATCATTGCCGGTTTCCCCATGCTCCTGCAGGAACCCTGCTTTCACCCTGTCTACCAACGCCTCAAATCCTACCCCGCTGGTTCGGATGCCCAAAATTTCTGGATAATTACCGTCCTGCAGCCGCTTACCATCTTCTGGCCCTCCTTTTATTAGGCAAAAGCGGCCCAGCAAGCGTTCCATGGAACCTGTATAAAGAAGCTTCCCTTGTTCCAGCAACGCAATCTGATCTGCCGTTTTTTCCAAATCTGAGGTAATATGGGACGAAAACAGAACACTGATTTGTTCTTCCTCAACCACATCCAGTAAAATATCCAGAAATTCCTTCCGGGATACAGGATCCAGATTGCCCGTAGGTTCATCTAGGAGTAATACACGTGGATGATGGGCAACTGCAAAGGCAAACTGGAACTTCACCCGTTCGCCTTTGGATAATTCCCTTAGCTTTGCCGTCCCTTGCAGGCCGAATACAGAAAGCCATTTTTTCCATCCTTCTGCCGTAAATCCGGGGTAAAACCTGCCGAAAGCCATCCCATTTCCCCATAGGCTCCTTGTTTCCAGAAACATCGGCCCATCCAGCACAAACCCTATTTGGGACTGAGCCTCCACCTGCGCTTTCCCCATATCCATGCCATTGACCCATATTTTTCCACTGTTTTTTGGGGTATGCCCTGCCAATATCTTTATCATTGTAGTCTTTCCTGCCCCATTCTTCCCCAAAAGCCCTAAAATGCTGCCCGGCGGTATATCAAGGGATATATCCTTCAGCCAGAACCCTTTATATTTTTTTGAAAGCCCTTCTGCTTTCAGCCCTGTATGGGATGGTTCCCCTCCCACATCCCAGCGCTTTATCCCAGCCATCCCTGCCTCCATTCTATTTCCAGTATAATATCCAATATACTTTAGCCTTCCCTAATTTCCATCCTGCCCGCTTGCAATTGCCTTATTTATAATTCTTCAAATAGTACCTCAATATAGTCCGCCATATCTGCTTTGGAAAGCCCGGCCTTTTTCCATTCAGATACTAATTTGCCTAATTCCTCCTCCAATACCTGTATCTTTTTTTCCCTCAGCATATTGGTATTCTGCTTGGCAACATAAAACCCTTTCCCTGCCACGGAATAAATCAGCCCTTCCTTTTCCAGTTCCTCATAGGCACGTTTTGTTGTAATGACACTGATTTGCAAGTCTTTTGCCAGAGAGCGGATGGAAGGGAGCATTTCCTCCTCCCTCAATTCCTTTGCAATCACTGCATCCTTAACCTGACGGATAATCTGCTCATAAATCGCAAGATTACTTGTATTGGAAATTAAAATTTTCATGAAGCCATCCTCTCTATCTTCAGCCAACACAGCCCGCTATACCAGTACACTGTAACGCCCCTATTTTAGATGGGAAGTTACAGTATACGGTCCCCCTTCACAGTTCATCATAATACAAACCTGCAAATGCAATCTTCCGATAAAGATATACTGCCGCATAAATGCCTATCCCATAATTCAGGATTGGTAAAAGATAAAACGAAATGCCCCCAGTAGCTGGAAACATGATGAGATTAAGAAATGCAATCCCAAAATCCAGAAGCAGCATTGTAAAAGATAATCCATAGATTTCATACCCATTTACAGCCTTACCCCGGATTGGCTGTACCGAGCTTACCTGATATACCCCAAGGGATAAACTGGCCGGTATGGCTTTGCAGAAAATTAATTTCCAAAAATCCTCCGCCCCTAGCCCCATGCTGGCATACTGCACGGCTGTAATCCCAAAAAGAACTAGGCACAGCCACGCCATTTTCCTTATCTGCATTGCCGCAAAATCCTTTCTGCTGACAGGCAGCAGGTACAACAGCTTGTAATTCTGCAAATTCCAAACATTTACCAGCCCCATGGCACACCATAAGTCTGCAAGCAGCACAAAATTACTCCACTTTTCCAAGTTCTCTTTGGTAACAGCCCCATAGATTCCCCAGCCAAGCCCCATCAGGAAAATCGCAGCTCCAACTTTTCCATGCCCCGTATGCAGGGAACCGCGCGATTCCACGGCAAGTTCCCGTCCAGTAAGCAAAAATTTTCTTAATGTAAAATTTTTTTCTTCCCTGCCATTTTGGCATGCCCTAATATTTTCCATCTAAATCCTTCTTTCTTCATTCCTATTGTCCATACGAACCAGCAGGGTAACGCTAATATTTCCCATCTAAACCCTTCTTTCTCCATTCTCCCCATCCAGATAATACATCAAATCTGCCAATGACGGCCGGGAAACGCTGACTTCTACCCATAACTCCTTTCCATCCTCCTGAAACAGGCCTTCTTCATAATGCTCCATTTTCCGCCTGCCAATCAGCCGTTTGGACAGGTAGTCCATCTGTGCCTTGCTGCCCCGGACAATCTTATACCGTTCTTCCAGTTCCGCCATAGTCAGGGAAAATAGCTGGCGTCCCTTCGAAAGCATCGTAACCGCGTCTGCATACTGCTCCAGTTCCTCCGTCAGATGGGTGGCAAACAGGATGCTGCACCTTCCATCCAGCACGTCATACAATAGGTTCATCCATTCCCTGCGGAATACCGGGTCAAGCCCTGCCTCCGGCTCATCCATTAAAATCAATTTTGGCTTGTGCGCCATGGCAAAGGCAAGCTGGAACCTCATATAATTTCCCTTGGACATTTTCCTGACATTCTGGCGGGCATCTACCCCAAACTGCCTGCAGTATTTTAGGAAATCTGGTTGGGAATACCCAACATAATAAGCTCCATAAATAGCCCCTGCATGGCTTGCAGATAAATCCAGCCGGAAATAGCCGTCATCAAAAATAGTTCCTATTTCCTGTTTGCACCGTTCTGGCTCATCCCGTAAATTTATCCCATCCAGCCAGACATTTCCCCCAGTGATACGGGAAAGGCCGCAAACCATATGGAACAGCGTTGTTTTCCCGGCGCCGTTCCTCCCAATCACCCCCATAAACGTCCCCGGCTCTAACGTCAGGCTGACATCCCGCAGCCAGAAGGCCGTACCGCGCTCTGCCCCTGCTCCTTCCATCCGCAATACTGGTTCCATCCCTATCCCTCCTTGCAAAAAACTGTGCATATACTGTATATATCTATATATACAGTATATGCACAGTTTTGTCAATACAGCTATTGAAAATATTTTATTCTCTCATGAGCCTGGTATCCCGCTATTTCACCTTCTGGAACAGACGCCGGGCATTTTCCCTTGTGGCCTCCACTACTTCCTCATAAGAAATCCCCCGGAGCCGGGCAATTTCCTTTGCGACATACTTAAGGTTCATGGAAGTGTTCCGTTTTCCCCGCTCTGGTTCTGGGGACAGGTAAGGGCAGTCTGTTTCCAGCAGGATATGTCCCAATGGGATCCTTGCGGCTGTTTCTTTCAGTTTCCTAGCATTTTTATAAGTCACTACCCCGCCAATCCCGATATAATAGCCCATTTTAATATACTCCTCCGCCATTTCCGGGGAGTAAGAAAAACAGTGCACTACCCCCGGAATCTGCTCCCCGTGGATGCCCTGCACTATTTTCAGGGTGTCCTCGGCAGAGTCGCGGGAATGGATAATCACGGGCAGCCCCTGTTCCCTCGCCAGTTCCATCTGGCGGCAGAACCAATAACGCTGGCTGCGTTTCACCTCGTCTTCTTTTTCCCAGTAATAATCCAGCCCAATTTCCCCAATGGCAACTACTTTGGGATGGATGCACTGCTCCCGCAGCCACTCATAGGTTTCCTCGTCCAAATCAGAAATCTCACTGGGATGGATGCCGATTGCCCCATACACAAATCCGTACTGCCCTGCCAGTGCAAGGGTTTTTTTCACCCCTTCCAAATCAGAGCCTACATTTATTACTGTTTCAATCCCCTGCTCCTGCATGGACGTCAGCAGCTCTTCCCGGTCAGTGTCAAACCTCCTGTCATCATAATGGGCATGGCTTTCAAATATCATACTATCACACTTTCTGCATTATCTTCATTTCTGTTTATCAGGCAGATGCCGTTTTTCTTCTTCTTTTTTACATTGTAAAGCGCCCCGTCCGCCCCATAGAGGAAATCCCACATACGGCTCTGGTAGGCTGGGACGCTGTTCCGGATGCCTTGGGAAACCGTCACATATTCCGACACTTGGGAGCCTTGGTTCTCCAGCTTTAAATCCAAAATCCCTTGCCGCAGCTTCTGGGCCAAGGCCAAAACTTCTTCATCGGATTTCCCGTAACATATGATGATGAATTCATCCCCGCCATACCGGGCGCAGAACACATCTTCATCCTGCTGCATAAACCCGTCTAAAATTCTCCCAATCTGTTCCAAGCACCTATCCCCAGCCTGATGGCCATACGTATCATTAAACTGCTTAAAATAATCCACGTCAAAGATTTCTATGGACAGCATTTCACGGTTTTCTTTTGCTTTTTCAAAAACTTTTTCCGCATAATCGTTTAGCTTATAACGGTTTGCAAGGCCTGTCAGGGCGTCTTTTTCCGAGCGTTCCTTTAAAATCCTTGTTTCCTTCAGCAGTTTCCGCTCTTTTTTCCGGGCTTTTTCTAAATTCAGCCGCAGCTCCGTGGACCAATGGAGGACGCCTACATTTTCTTCCCTTAACACTTGGCCTTCCTCGTAAAGCCTTGCGCAAACCTCAAGATAATTTTCCCGATCCTGCACTGCCCGGTAATATTCTGCTTGGCGGCGCATCAATTCCATTTTCAGATGGGTAATCCCGGAATCCTCCGCCATAATTTCCAGCTTTGGGAATACCTGATGCAATTCTTGGTATTTCCCAATTTCCAACAGGAAGTCCAAGAAGTCAAAGAGTTCCTCATGGCTGCCGGTAAAGGACTTGATTTCATCCAGCTTCTGTATCATGTCCTCAATATACCTGTCCCGCTCCTGGCCTTTTCCCTGCTGATGGCGGATTCTGGCAAAGAGCCCTTGGGAAATAAAGAAGTCTATCCCATCCTCTTCTTCCTTTCCAAGCCCGCGGATTTTTTCTTCATATTCCACAGCCTCCTCCAGCTTGTTCTGGAACAGGCTGCACCTTCCCAGCGAAGCATAAGCGTTTGCCAAGTTCCCCCTGCCAAAAAAATCCTCTCGGTAATCATAGAAAGAGTCCCTTGCCTTTTCCAGATACCGGATGGCTGAGCTGTATTCCCCAAAGCCCATGTACAGCCGCCCGATATTGCAGTTCACCAAAGCTGTTTCATAAGGGAAATTATATTTTTCCCCATACGAAAGGGCTGTGATATATTGGTCCAGCGCTACGGTGGTGTTCCCCCGGTTATATGCATCAACCCCCATTACATTGTGGGAACGGATCAGCAAATCCCACTGGGACGCCTTTTGTTGGTTCACAATGCTCTCCGCTAAGGAAAGCACGAGATTGTGATGGTCGTTCAGGCAAAGGTAGCTTTCTGCCAGATAGTAATAGGCAAAGCCCAGCAGACGGGGGTCATCTGCCTCCTTCCCGCGTTCTGCCAGCTTGCGGCAGCTTTCCATGTAGGATCCGTCTTTCCGCAAACGGAGCCTATGCATTTCCTCCGCTAATTCCTGAACCTCTTTCCCATAATTCGTAAAGTCCATATCCTGTCCTCCGTAGCAACTTTCCATAACTGCATATTCCATAATCATGCCCATCCAAGCATCATCTGGACAATCCCCACTCCTATAGGTCCCCATTTTAGCAAATTTCCGCCCCAGAAGGCATTTCTTTTTCCGGCACAACCAAGGCCAGCTCCCCTTCTGCATTTTCTGCGCACAGCAGCATCCCTTCGGACAATACCCCCGCCAGCTTAGCAGGCTTTAAGTTTACCAGCACCATCACTTTTTTCCCTACCATTTCCTCCGGGGAATACTGCTTGCGGATGCCGGATACAATCTGTTTCACTTGGGAGCCGATACGCACTTGGGAGCAGAGCAGCTTTTTGGATTTAGCTACTGCCTCGCAGGCGATTATTTCCCCTACCTGAAACTGCATTTTCATAAAATCATCGTACTCAATTTCTGCTTTCGGCTCAATATCAATGCCTGCTTCCAACTCTTTCCCTTGTTCCTCTTCTTCTGGGTACAGTTCGTCCACCTTCGCAAGCACATCCTCCAGCTTCATCCGCTCAAACAGGATTTCCGGCTGGGAAGTCACCTTCGTGCCGCTGCCATAATGCCCAAAGCTGCCCAGTTCGTCAAAGGGAACCTCAAATGCATTGAGCTGGGACAAGATTTTTTCCGAGGTTTCCGGCATAAAACTTTTTAACAGGCTGGCCCCGATGGTGATGCTTTCCACTAGATTATAAAGCACGGTGGCAAGGCGGGGCTTGGACGCCTCTTCTTTTGCCAAAATCCATGGGGTTGTTTCGTCAATGTATTTGTTGCAGCGCTTAAACAGGCTGAATATTTCCGTCAAGGCGTCTGCAACCCGCAATTCATCCATTTTGGCGGTAACCACGCCTACCGTGCCTGTCACGACCCGCTTTAAATCCTCGTCCACTGCCTCCGCCACGTTTTCGTTGGTAACTACCCCGCCAAAATATTTATTGCTCATAGAAATTGTCCGGTTCACAAGGTTCCCCAGCGTGTTTGCCAAATCGGAATTGCGCCGCTCCGTTACCAGTTCCCAAGAAATTACCCCGTCATTGTCAAAGGGCATTTCGTGGAGCAGGAAATAGCGGATGGCGTCCACGCCAAACACTTTTACCATATCGTCGGCATACAGCACATTCCCCTTGGATTTGCTCATTTTGCCATCCCCCTGCAGGAGCCATGGATGCCCAAAAATCTGCTTTGGCAGGGGCAAATCCAATGCCATCAGGAAAATCGGCCAATAAATAGTATGGAACCGGATAATGTCCTTCCCAATCAGGTGCAGCTCTGCGGGCCAGTATTTATGGAACAGCTCGCTGGAATCCCCGTCTGCCTGATACCCAATTTTCGTAATATAGTTGCTCAAAGCATCCAGCCACACGTAAATCACATGCTTAGGGTCAAAATCCACCGGGATTCCCCAGCTAAAAGACGTCCGGGACACGCAGAGGTCCTGAAGGCCTGGCAGCAGGAAATTGTTCATCATCTCATTTTTCCGGGATACCGGCTGGATGAATTCAGGGTTCGCATTGATATGGGCAATCAGCCTGTCCGCATATTTGCTCATTTTAAAGAAATACGCTTCTTCCTGGGCCGGCTGCACTTCCCCGCCGCAGTCCGGGCATTTCCCGTCCACCAACTGGGATTCCGTCCAGAAAGACTCGCAAGGGGTACAGTACAGGCCTTCATAAGCCCCTTTATAAATATCCCCCTGATCGTACAATTTTTTAAAAATCTTGGCTACCTGTTCCTCATGGTCTTGGTCGGTAGTGCGCACAAAGCTGTCATACGAAGAATTCATCAAATCCCAGATATCCTTCACCTTCCCAGCAATATTGTCCACATACTCTTTCGGCGTAACCCCGGCCTCCTCGGCCTTCAGCTGGATTTTCTGCCCATGCTCGTCCGTCCCTGTCTGGAAATAAACGTCATACCCTTCCTGCCGCTTAAACCTTGCAATGCTGTCTGCCAATACAATTTCGTAAGTATTCCCAATATGGGGCTTGCCGGACGTATAGGCAATCGCTGTTGTAAGATAGTATTTTTCTTTGCTGCATTTTGTACACATATTTTATGCCTCCTTTATAAATGTTCCTGATTAAATAGTACCCAAGCCCTGCACAATCATCCTTTTCCATGGAAAAATCCCATGAAATAACAAAGTGGGAAAGCCCACTTCAACTCCCCGAACCCCTCAATCTTGAGGGGCTTGGACACTTTGCGCGCCGAGCACGGTCGCCTTAGCGACATAATACCCTTCGTGCGAGTGCGCCTCCTGCCCGGAGGGCTTTCTCTTATAGGAAAGACATGAACTTCATCACTTCACAGTGGCACGGTATTTCCTATAAGATAAAAAATCCGCCTCCTACCCAAAGATAGAAGGCGGACTGGCCGCGGTACCACTTCCCTTTGCCTGCCCTTCACAGCACAGGCCTTAACAAGTACTTCGGGAACTGCCGGGAACTATGCCTGCGGAACCATTCCGCCCGGCGCCGCCGAACTCCCATAGCCCTTACGGTATCCCTCATACTTCCCGCTGTAACAGGCGGTCCTGTCATTGCCTAGCTGCCCTCCGTGCCGTTTAGCAATGCCACTCCAAAGCCATCTTCCCCATACCCTCCTGCGTCCCTTCCCACCTGCCGGGATTCTCTTTGCCATTCCTGTATGGGTACTCTCTTTTTCACTGTGTTTGAATCATCTGATTTATATCAAAGACTACCATAGAACTGCCGGAAAGTCAAGGAAAAGGTGCTATGGGAAATGGAACTGGAGAAATGGGCTGCATGCAGCAAAACAATAGAAAATGCTGCCATAAAGGAATTAGGCCCGGAAAGATGAAAACACATATTTTTCCAGCCGCCGGAATGCCTCCTGCACTCTTGTGAAAGGCAGCGCAAGGTTCATGCGGATTGCGCAAGGGCCATGGAACATCCTGCCATCCTGCCATGCCACCCCAACCTTCCAACCTGCTTTCAATACATCGCCAATGGACGCCCCATGAATCTTGCACCACTGGGAACAGTCCAAAAACAGCATGTACGTCCCCTCCGGCTTGCTTACCTGCACCCCTGGGAAATGTTCCTCGATAAAATTACATGCAAAATTAATATTCCCGCTCAGCACTTGGCAAAGTTCATCTACCCATACATGGCCTTCTGGGCGGTAAGCACCAATGAGCCCATACATGGAAAGCAGGTTCATGCTGTTGTAATGGGACTTTCCCCCATTCGCACGTACCCTGTCCCTGAGGTATCCGTTATAAATAATATGGTAGCCTCCAATCAGCCCGGCCAAATTAAAGGTCTTGCTGGGGGCGTAAACCGCCACTGTGCGGTTCCTTGCATCCTCGCTGACTGACTGGGTAGGGATATGCTTATGGCCATTTAAAAGGATATCTGACCAAATTTCATCCGATATAACCACACAATTATTTTCCCGGTAAACCTCCATAGCCTTCTCAATTTCCCACCGTTCCCAGACACGCCCGCAGGGGTTGTGGGGGCTGCAGAAAACGGCTGCATGGATACTGCCTGCCTTAAGCTTTTTGTCCATATCCTCATAATCCATCCGCCAGACATGGTTTTGGTCCTGCTTCAGCGGGCTGTGGACAATCCGAAGCCCCATCTCCCCAATGCTGCTGGTAAATCCAGTATAAGTAGGGCTATGGAGCAGCACCTTGTCCCCCGGCGCAGTAAACGCAGACAAGGCGGAAACCACGCATCCCAGAACCCCATTCTCATACCCAATACACTCCTCCGTCAGCCCTTGTACCTGATTCCTTGCCTCCTGCCACTGGATAATGGATTGGTAATATTCCTCCGAGGGGGTAAAATAACCAAAAGCAGGATGCCCCACCCGCTCCAAAATGGCTTCCTGGACGGTAGGCACCGTAGGGAAATTCATATCGGCCACCCACATGGGAATGGCATCGAACCCCTCATCCGGCGCACCCGGCGCCCAATCCTCTTTTCCCAAACTATCTACTGCCATGGCATCTTTGCCATGCCTATCCAATACCGAAGTAAAATCATAATTCATCGTTTTTCTCCTAACCTCTATTTTCCCCCGCTGCCATGACGCCCTAAAAAGAAAGCAGCGGGGTATTAGGCCCATGAAGGAATAAAAACAGAAACAGGGGCTACCGCCCCTGTTTCTGCCTTAACGCTTGTTATGGATCATCCCCGTAATAAAAGTTCCCTAATTTCCCTACTATGGGTTTCCCAACAATGAACAGCCTCGCAGCAAGCTACAGGGTATCATAAGGCCAACCTCGCTTTGCTCAGTATCAGCTTGCTGCACAATAGGGCTGCGGGGAATTAAAACCCTATTTGGAATTAAATAAGAGCCCCCTAATTTTCTGGCTATGAACCACTCCCAGTATTATATTAAAGCTTCATATAATTTCGTAATGTCTTCCACGCTGGTTTCCTTCGGGTTCCCCGGCCTGCAAGCATCGTCAAATGCAGACTGTGCCAAGAAGGGGATGTCCTCTTTCTTCACAATTTCTTTCAAATCCTTCGGAATCCCAACATCCTCGGAAAGCTGTTTCACTGCATCTACGGCTGCTTTCCGGTATTCCTCCTGTGTCATGGAATCCACGCCTTCTACGCCCATTGCCCGGGCAATTTCACGGTATTTCTCACCTGTTGCTTCTGCATTATATTCCATTACAGTAGGCAGGATAATTGCATTTGCCACGCCGTGGGGTGTATCATAAAGCGCGCCAAGGGGATGCGCCATAGAATGGACAATCCCAAGCCCCACATTGGAAAATCCCATGCCAGCCACATATTGCCCTAAAGCCATGCCTTCCCTGCCCTCTGGGGTGTTGTCCACTGCCCCGCGCAGGCTCTTTGCAATAATCTCAATTGCCTTAATGTGGAACATGTCAGACAGTTCCCACGCCCCTGCGGTAATGTACCCTTCAATTGCATGGGTCAGTGCATCCATGCCGGTAGCTGCTGTCAGCCCCTTTGGCATAGAAGCCATCATATCAGAATCCACAAATGCTACAACCGGAATATCCTTGGGGTCTACACACACCATTTTCCTGTTCTTTGCTGCATCTGTAATTACATAGTTAATGGTTACTTCTGCCGCCGTCCCTGCTGTAGTTGGCACTGCAAAAATTGGCACAGACTTATTCTTCGTGGGGGCAACTCCTTCTAAGCTTACCACATCTTCAAATTCCGGGTTATTAATAATAATGCCAATTGCCTTAGCTGTGTCCATGGAAGAACCGCCGCCAATTGCAACTAAGTAATCTGCCCCTGATTCTTTAAATGCTGCTACCCCCGTCTGCACATTTTCAATCGTTGGGTTCGGCTTAATGTCAGAGTATAATTCATAAACCAGCCCTGCCCCATCCAGGACATCCAATACCTTCTTTGTTACCCCAAATTTCACCAAATCTGGGTCAGAGCATACAAAAGCCTTCTGGAACCCCCTGCCTTTTGCCTCTGCAGCAATTTCCTGAATCGCACCTGCCCCATGATATGATGTTTCATTCAATACAAATCTGTTTGCCATTTTCCTTCTCCTTTCTCTTTGCGAATCCTATTTCGGAATCCATTTAAATATTATCATAAATTTCCCTGCAATTTCAACACTTATCCCAAAATTAAATAAAATTTTCATATTTTTTATGGTTTCGTAATTTCTGTCTTTACAAAAGAATTCTGCCCATACACATACGTACCGTCATCATATACCGTATAAGGGCATATTTTTACATAATACCGCACCCCTTTTGCTAAATCTTTAATAATTTCCACAGGTGATTTGGCATAAACCATTTTTACGCCTTTTTGGAACTGTTCATCTTGTGTATACTGTATCCGGTATCCGATAGCTTCCTCCACAGGCCTGCAGGATACGGCAAGCTGCCCAGAAGCCTTGCTTTCCAAAGACTCCAGCACCCCTTTTTCCAAACGTATCTGCCGTTCCGCCTGAACCCGGAAGGAAAACCTGCACTTCTGCCATTTCCATTTTCCCTTATTTTCTATTTCCAAATAATAGGTACCTAAAGCAAGGGTCCTAGACAATTCTGCAGACGACCATCCTGTAAAAAAATTAGCCTTGAATTCTAAATCCTCTTTACGCAATACCTCCTGCCCTGCCAGATTATAAATTGCCCCTGTGCAGCTCCTGCCATTACACGTCAAATACAGCGTAACATGGGATTTTTCCGAAAGCGCAAAGCGGAACATCCTTACCTCCCCGCCATACTCCATCCCACCCTCAAATTCTTCGCCCATTTCGTAATTTTCCGCCGACTCTGCTACCGCTGCACTTACCGTCCACCCTCGAAATAAAAATAATGCACAAAGCCATAAAAATAACATCCGCAACTTATTCCCTATCCTGTTCCACATACCTGCCTCCATTCCTGCTTCTGTTATTATCTTCTTATAAATGTCTTTTTTCTCCAAATTTCCTCTATAATCATTTTTTATCATATAATAACATTTTAAAATAGATGTTTCAAGATATTAAAACATATTTCTATAGAATACTACTTATTTCTGTCATTTATAATAAGTATAGAGTCAGGAGGGAGATTAGCATGGATCAATTTGTCAGGAACCGGATTACGCAGCTTCGGATTAAAAAAGGAATTTCAGAATATCAGATGAGTTACGACTTAGGGCACAGCAGGGGGTATATCAATAATATATCATCTGGCAAGGCACTCCCCTCCTTAATGGAATTTTTTTCGATATGTGATTATTTTGAAATAACACCTGTGGAATTTTTCGACCAACAGCAGCAAAACCCGGAATTAGTCAATAAGGCTTTGTCGAAATTCAAATTACTGAATGACAGTGACATGATTTTGGTGCTCAGCCTTCTGAACCGGCTGTGTGAAGAACATGCGTAATGCATGGGAAGACATGCACACATATGTGTGTAATGCACGGAAAAACATGTACACATATGTGTGTAATGCACGGAAAAATATGTGTACATACATGAATAACGCAAGGGAAGGCTTGCATATATTTGCAAGCATAACATAGGCGCTATACAAACATTTATGGTTGGCAGCAATTGCTCCAATCGTTCCGCCAGTTAATTACAAAAATAGCGGAAAGCCTTCTCTGCTTGGCTTTCCGCTATCTCCAAATAATGAGACATCGGGGATTCGAACCCCGGACAACTTGATTAAAAGTCAAGTGCTCTACCAACTGAGCTAATATCCCATAATGTAACAAGTGCCCAGTTCCGGAATCGAACCAGAGACACGAGGATTTTCAGTCCTCTGCTCTACCAACTGAGCTAACTGGGCAAAATGAAAAATTGCGGGGGCAGGATTTGAACCTGCGACCTTCGGGTTATGAGCCCGACGAGCTTCCAGACTGCTCCACCCCGCGAGATAAGATGAGTGGATAAAAAGGATCCGAACTGTTTTGGCTGTTTCCCACATCTCAATAAACGGAGAGGGACTTAAACCATTTTGGTTGTTTCCTGCCTATCCTAATGGATGGAGAAGGATTCGAACCTTCGAAGGCGGTGCCAACAGATTTACAGTCTGCCCCCTTTGGCCACTCGGGAATCCATCCATATTATAAAATTTCCAAAGAGCCGATGATCGGACTCGAACCGATAACCTGCTGATTACAAATCAGCTGC
>CAJTWA010000002.1 GCA_910580195.1 uncultured Lachnospiraceae bacterium | reverse complement strand
TGTAAGACTTGACATTAAAGCATAATAGAGAATAAACATTCATGCGTTTGTCCTGACTTTCATTGAGCCGCTGTTCATGCTGGTGCTGATGTTTATCCTGCCGCCGCTGTTTGGCGGGCAGGCCATGATCTGGTGGAGTACGGTCCTGGCGAGGATTTTGTCGGCACTTTTAGCCCTGGCCTTAAAGCAGCGTGCAGATAAACAGGAAATGTCCTGTGAGGTTTAATTTAGGGAAAGGATGGAAAAAGAGTGGATAAACCGGGGATTTTTATATGGCCCGCTCATTCCAATTTATGGATACGGGGCAGTTGTTGGCCTTTTGTTTACCTTTCCGGTACGGGGCAGCATACCCATGATTTTTCTCATCGGTATGCTGGGTTCAACAGTTTTGGAATATTGTACTGGCGTGGTTATGCAGAAACTATTCCATGCAAGATATTGGGATTATAGCAGGAACCGCTTTAATTTGAATGGATATATCTGTCCATTTTGCTCTTTTGCATGGAGATTGTTTTCAGTGGTGCAAATAAAAATTTTACACCCTCTCTTTGCAAGCGCCATACTGGAAGTGCCTGCTGATGTTTCCAGCCTAATAAGCACAATACTTGTTGCCATATATGCCGCAGATACAGCTTTATCCGTCCAGTCAGCATTGAATTTGAAGAAGAAAAGGCAAAATAATCAGATAAACGTTCTTCAAAAACGTACGGAAGATAGATTGGTAAGATTTCAATCAAAGAGATTGCAGCCCATAAAGGTTATTTCCCTTCCCGGACTTACTATTACTCGGGCGGTTGCAAGAATCGCAGGGAAATGCGGCTCCTAACTCTTCTTCCAGTGCAGGGGGAAGTATCCGGGTTAGAGCGGGGGAATATAAAAGAACGGCTGGTGAGGCGCAATAATCCACCAGCCGTTTATGGCAAGGGAAAAACGTAAGAAAGATTGGGTATTTTAGAAAAAAGCGAATT
Organism: uncultured Lachnospiraceae bacterium; assembly: GCA_910580195.1. Classification (GTDB taxonomy): domain Bacteria; phylum Bacillota; class Clostridia; order Lachnospirales; family Lachnospiraceae; genus Petralouisia. The sequence goes on along the minus strand of CAJTWA010000002.1, from coordinate 167,978 downwards.
AAATATGCTGTTTTAATTAGTGGCTCTCTGGATATTCCCAAAGGGCGCCCGTGAATGTAGGCGTGTCCGGGCAGGCTCCGTCCGTCAAGGTATATGCCGGAGGGCATCTCATGCTACTTGATGCTTCTGAAAGCCCAGCCTTGCAAGGGGCAGCATAACCGCCGTCAGGGCTGCATACAGGATGGCCCGCATGGAAAAGGCGTCAAGGACCAGCCCGCCGATCTGGTAGGAAACATATTTACCGATTTCCGGCATGGCGCAGCGGTACGGCAGCAGGAACAAAACCAGGTTGTATGCCCCGGCTGTCCCATTGGGGGAGAGGAACAGTGGGAGAAAAAGCACGGGAACGAGTATAACCAACACGAGGAAAGGGCTTTTCATTTTGGCAGACAACAGCAGCGTCAGGGCAATCATGGCAAGCAGTACCAGATAAATAACGCCGAGGTTGGTTAGGGCCGCCTGCAGGAAGGTGAAAGGGTAAGGGATTGTGAGGCCTGCAGCCTGTAAAGGCAGGTTCCAGCCATCTGCCCCAAAAGCGGCAAGAGGCAGGCCGAAAGCAACGGTAACATGCAGCGTAAATGCAAGGACGCCAAACAGCATAGATGATATTATTTTTGCCGTTACCAGTTTAGTCTTGCCATATTTGCCGGACAGGATGACGGCGTCCGTGCCGGCTTGGTATTCGCCGGAAAAGACAGGCGCTATCACAATGCAGACAGCCAACAGGGCGAACATCAGCAGTTCAAAACTGCTCATGATGATTTCCCAGCCTTCGTGATATCCATATTGCAGGGGCGTTTCCACTTTGCTGCTCATATTTCCCCAGTATTCTTTCTGCTGTGCGGAAAGCTCCCTTGACGGTGCGTTCAGGAGTGATTCTATCTTTTCATTCCTCATCTGGTAAAATTTAGCCCCGTTTGCCAGATCTAGTTCTGGCAGTTTATTGAAGCCGGAATTTTCGCCGGGGGAATCATATGCGGAGGCAATCATGCGAAGCTGTTTTTCCCTAGGGGCGACAAAATTCCAATATGCGTCGCCGATGAGGAACTTTTCGCTTCCGTCATAGCCCACATTATCGGGGTTCTCAAAGAGTTTTTGATACTCTGTGATTGTTTTTTCTACATATTCCTCCGTAATCGGGACGGAGATATCCTGATACTGGCTTTTTGTATAAGCGATGCCCGCAGAGCCTTTGATTACGCCATCCTGATTGTAGGTCTGGTACTGCAGGATGGGCAGGCTGAACAGGAAGGCTGTTAATAACAGGCTGGCTGCCATGACGGTAATGGTGGATTTTTTTCGCAGGATTTTCAAGAATTCATATTTCATCAGCATAATCATCGCTCCTTTTGCTTTGTGCGTCTTCTCCGAAATGGTACAGGAACAGATCCTCCAGGCTCGGCTCTGCAGTAACTGCATCTATTGCCGGCGCTGTATCGCTCACAATACGCAGCCGTACCATATTGTTTTCATGGTGCAGGTTTACAACAGAAAAATCCCGGCTGTATATTGGGACTTCACGGCTGTCAACCAAAATTTCCCAGACTTTCCCTTTGATATGGCTTGTAACCGTTTCCATGGGTTTGCCAAGCAGGAACCTACCGCTTTTCATCATTAAGATGTAGTCGGCGATATAGGAAACGTCCGATACGATATGCGTGGACAGGATGACAATTTTCTCTTTTGCAAAATCCGATATGAGGTTGCGGAAACGCACCCGCTCTTTGGGATCAAGCCCGGCGGTAGGCTCATCCAGTATTAGAATCTGGGGATGGTTCAGCTCCGCTTGGGCGATTCCCAGCCGCTGCTTCATACCGCCGGAATAGGATTTGACTTTTTTGTTTGCTGCCTCCTGCAGGTTTACCATATGGAGCAGATAATCTGTCCTTTGTTTCGCCGTTTTGGCGTCAAGGCCTTTTACTGCCGCCATATACAGCATAAATTCACGGGCGGTAAAATCGGGATAAAAGCCGAAATCCTGCGGCATGTACCCTAAATGGGAATAGTACCGTTCCCCTAATTCTTCCATGCTTTTGCCGTTCAGGCGGATGCTGCCGGAAGAGGGCTTTAAAACGCCGCATATCATTCTCATAAGCGTTGTTTTTCCGGCGCCGTTTGCTCCGAGCAGGCCGTATACTCCGGGTGAAAAGCTTGCGTTTACATGGTTTACAGCATACTTTGTTCCGTACTGCTTACATAAATTTTTTAGCTGTAACTGCATATAAGAATCCTCCAGATATATTTTTCATAGGCAGAAAAAATAAGGCGGCCTATGCTTAATAGCATAAACCACCTATCTTAGCCGGAACTTTTCCCTATCTTAATTTAATCTTAAGATACCTCTATACCAGGGCCTGCCCCAGCGAAGCGAGGACATTCGGCAAGAATAAGGAAACCTTAATCTGCAGCTTCTCCATTTTTACATGGAACATGGATGATAAATTCTGTTCCAATACCCAGCTGGCTGTTCACTGTGATTTCACCGCCGTGAAGCGTTACAATTTGATTCGCGATAGCAAGCCCTAGTCCGCTTCCTTCCGGCTTTTCTTTTGTATTTGTCCCTCTGTAATACCGTTCAAACAGCCTTTCCTGCTCTGGTTCGCCGAGCCCTTTTCCATTATCGCAGACTGAGAGCAGAATACCGCCGCGTTTGTCGGTATCAAGCAGGATGCTGACTTTTGTATCCGCAGGATTGTGCCAAAGGGCGTTAGTAACAAGGTTCGTTACAGCGCGCCTAAACAGGCCGGAATCTAAAGTTACCGTTTGTTCTGGTATTTTGCTGCCAAAAGCAATGTCACGGTTTGCGTAGGTAGGATCATTGGCAATATCTATGATCCATTCTTTTACATAGCGTGTAATCCGGACTTTCTTTGGATGAAATGGGATGGAACCGGAATCAAGCTGATAGGTTAGCTTCAAGTCGTTAATCAGGTTTTCGGTATGGTTGATATTCTTCAGGATGATAGATCCGTATTCCTGTACGGTCTGTTTCTCCTTATCAGAACTGTCGGCAAGCAGTTCTGCATAGCCTTTGATGGGGGACAGGGGCGTTTTCAGGTCATGGGTAATATTTGCAATCCATTCCCGGCGCATGGTTTCTGTTTCTTCACTTATTTGGCCGGCGCGGCAGATGTCCCTGTCCATTTTGTTCAGGGCGCTGTAGATTCCGCCAAACATCCCATTTTCCTGCAATGGCTGGTAGGTACGGAGGGAGATATTTTTGATGCCCTTTGTAATGTCTGACAATTTCCGTGAAAGCCAGAAACCATAAGCAAGCACGGTGATGATAAGGGCGCCCAAAGCGGCAAGGATAATTCCCCTTGCCGCAGGGGAAAGCCTTGAAACCCTGCTGCCGTTGTAATGCAGCATATATTTCCCGATATCATAAGGAAATCCTATGCAATAGCTGCAAACTTCTTCGGAATCCTCCAGACTGTTTACAAATACCGTATATCCGTTTTGATAGCCGCTGGAGCCAAGGGCCAGCAGTTCGGAAGCAGAATATTTTTCAGGGTAGCAGGCTGGTTTGCTGTAGGAGAAAATCTCCTGCCCGGATTCATCCAAAAACTGAATCCACAAGCCATATTCGTCCAGCCGGCCAAGGCCAATCTGTTCGATAGAGAGTTCCCCGTCCTCATAGGTTGCCCAGCAAGAAAAATTGTTTGTAAAAGTTTGCGGCCAATGGGCGAGGCTTATGCCTTCCGGTTCCGGGATTGAGAACATATAATAGAACAGGCCGATTGCCGTGGCAATGCCGGCTAATAATGCTATGGAAAGGAGCAGGGCCATCCGGAAGAAAGGGTTGAAATTCTTTTTACTTTTCATAAGGGTTTACCAGCTTATAGCCTAAGCCTTTCATTGTGATAAGATACATGGGGGCGGTGGGATCGTTTTCCATTTTCTCGCGCAGGTGCCGGATATGGACCATGACCGTATTATCGCAGCCGAAGCTGTCCTCGTTCCAGACCGCTTCATATATGCGCTCGCGGCTGATTACCCGCCCTTTATTTTCCGCTAAGTATTGCAATATCTCAAACTCCCGGGCAGTCAGCTCCAGGTCCCTGCCGTCTTTGAGCGCCCTGCAGCCATCCGTATCAATCGTTAAGGCTCCGATTTCTATTGCCTGGCTGTTGCAGGGGCATTGCCTGTATTCCATGCGGCGCAGCTGCGCTTTCACCCTGTAAGCAATTTCCTTCGGGCTGAAAGGCTTGGTAACATAATCGTCGCCGCCGACAGCCAGGCCCAGGATTTTATCTAATTCATCGTTTTTGGAGGAAAGGAACAGGATGGGGCAATTGGAAAACTGCCGGATCTGCCTGCACACTTCGTAGCCGTCAATATCCGGCAGCATAACATCTAAGATCATCATGTCCGGCTGTATTTCTTTGCAGGCATTTACCGCCTTTCTGCCTGTATCGATTTTTATGACAGTAGGAAAGCCCTCAATATTTAAAGCCTTTTCGAGCAGACCCAGAATATCCGGCTCATCGTCCACGGCCATAATTTTATATTCATTCATCGCAGGTAACCTCCTTTGGCCTGTTTTCTTTGCTTTTTACACTTTTAAATCTTCCATCGGCAGGCTTCTTTGGCTGCCATGTAATCCATACCGTGCCTCCGAGGTAAATATGGTATGTTTATTATACTTCGCTTGCCCTGAAGAATACAAGCAGAATGTGTAAAGCCCTGATATCCGCATCAAATTGCAGGGTATCAGTAACAGTTCAGCCCAGGACTTTGCGCTTGCTGCAAAGTCCGTAAGGACACGTAACGGCTGGAATAGAATCCGGCCTCTTTGCCATAAGGCAAACTCTAATAGGCCGGATTCTGTAACTATGAAGCCGAAGGCTGAATAGTTACGGGTATCAGGGCTTAAAGGCAAGGCAGTAACAGCATATTACTAATTTGAGTTTCCCCATTTTTAAAATACAAATGCCCCGGTATCCTCTATTTTAAAGTGCTCAAACAAATTCATCTGTTGTGATTTGGCTTTTTTCGTAAGAATGCCCTGTATTCCTGTCCGACTCATGCTCACAATGCTCTCTATTGCATATCCTAATGCGTAGAAAATAAACTTGGGGACCTCATATATACGTTTTGAGCACTCTTTTAATTCTTCCCAAAAAATGCTTTCCCTGTGGGTAGACGATGTCAGGCCAATATACCCTGCTGCAAGGGTAGCAAAAAAGTTCAGGCTACGGATAGACTGCAGGGACATTACCCGTAAATATTCCAGTTCAAACTGCTGTTTCTTGAACTTGAAATATTCCGGGGTCCGCCACCGGGGCAGGTACACTTTGGCAATGATGTGGCACAGCTTTTTCTTTTCCTGCATTTTCAGGTTGGATAGCAGGAGCATGGGTTCTTTCCCAAAGACATACACTACCGTCAACATCAGCTCTTTGGATGGAAATTCACAAAGCCGTACAGGGTTGCAGCTTATTTTGCACTGGATGCTCTTGCCACTTTTATTTTTAAAATCCATACGGTATGCCCTTTTCTATTTTAATGCAACATCCATGACGTTACAGGCCTTCCCGTTATAGATGGCACTCCGGTTCTTTTTGGCACGTATGACAAAGCACTCCCTACGTTTTAAGAAATAACGGTAATAGCCATTGGCATCAAATCCGCGGTCGAGGGTGCGGACACATTTCGGGCTGAAATTTTCAGAAAGGGATTGGAGGCAACACAGATTTTCATGGGTTTCGCTTACAAACCTTTCCTCTGCCGCCGGAAATACTTTCCCATAGGCTGGAAGGGGCATCTTTGCAGACTCAGATAGCACGGCGGATTCAATCGTCAGATAGCCCTGTGTGATCTTACCAGTGCTCCCATCACGTATTTCAGAGAATGCCGCAAGCTTTTTGCTTGCCGGCTTTGCGATGTCTGAGTTGTCAATGACAATTACGGCATAATCTTCTTTGATATGCTGTTTTACAAGGGATAGGTAATCCTGCATGGCAACCTGATTTCCATCAAAGGCACCTAAGTTTCTGGACAGCCGGTCGATGGTCTTTTTCAACGTGATATTTTCTTTCAGGGAACGGGCGATTCCGCTCAGATGTAGTTTGTTTCCAGCGAGTATTCCATAAACCATCTGATGGACAAGCTAGTAAAAATGGGGAAACTCAAAATTACTAAAGATTGAATTTGGAACGGAAAGATGATATTATAAAATTAGAAAAAATCAGAAAAACGGGGTAATCAATATGGGAAATATTTATGACGGGGTATTCCGGACAATCTTAAATGACTGCCGGAAACTGATTATCCCCGTGATTAATGAAATTTTTGGGGAAACATATACAGGGGAGGAAGAAATCCGGTTTTTCCCCAACGAACATTTTTTAGACCAGCAGGACGGGGCAGATAAAGAACGGATTACAGACACCAATTTCACAGTTTTTGGAAAAGTACCGAAGAAATACCATGTTGAGTGTGAGAGTAGCCTGCCTGACGGGAAAATTTTGGTAAGGCTTTTTGAATATGACGCACAGATAGCTCTTGACGAGGGCGAAGTTACAGAGGAAACACTGACTGTGACATTCCCGAATACGGCGGTTCTGTATCTTAGGGCTTACAAAAAAACACCGGACAGAATGAAATATGTGATTGCCACACCGGGTGGGACAGTTCAGTACAGTGTACCAGTTATGAAAGTGCAGGCATATTCACTGGATGATATTTTTAGAAAACGCTTGCTGATGCTAATCCCATTTTACATTTTCTCACATGAGAAACGTTTCCCAGAGTATAATAGCAATGCGCAGAAACTGGCGCAATTAAAAGCGGAGTACCGAGAAATTTTAGAACGGCTTGATGGGCTGGAACAGCAGGGGGTGATTGGTGCGTTTGACAAACGTACAATCATAGAACTTTCCGACGATGTGATGAAAGAAATTGCACAGAAGTATGAAAATGTGCAGAAGGGTGTAGGTGATATGATGAGCGGAGCATTAATTGAAACAAGCGCAAGGACTATTCTGAATCAGGGAATCAGCCAAGGGATTAGTCAAGGGATTAGCCAAGGGATTAGCCAAAACCAGAGAGAAACAGCACTCAGAATGTTGAAAAGAGGAAAAATGACAGTTGAAGAAATCGCAGAAGATACAGGCCTTAGCTCCGTAGAAGTAGAGAGGCTTTCTGGCAGTTTGTACAGTGATAAATAGCATCTAAATCCTACAGGAGGGACGGGTTTGAAAGTATTGGGTTTTCCCTTTCCTATAAAGGATGTGGCTTTGCAGAAGATGGATGGGCGGTTTTGGAAACAATGCAGGAGTGGGGTAGGAAGGGCTGTTCTTTCAAAGAATTTTGAGGAGGTTGGAATATGGCTGGAAGGATCATAGGCCTTGTATGCTGCTTATTATGCGCTTTTCCTTTTTTTGTTATGGGTATTTACAATAAAGGGAGCATGGAGCCTATTAATTTTTGGAGCGGAGATACTTCGCTAAAAGATAAGGTTAAGGATGTAAAAGGCTATAATAAAGAAATGGCTGGGCTGCTTAAAAAGTGTGCGTCATTTTTTTTAGGGGCGGGGATTTTACTTCTGGCCTTTCCAACTGCCGGGATTGTTTTGCTGGTGTTCGGCTGCACAGTTGGGATTTATTTGGCATACCGGGTTTATAAGGGGATTTTGGGAAGGTATTCGTAATGTTCAGTTTTTGCGGAAGGCAGGCCAGCTGTTTTCTGCCTGAATGCAATATGGAATGAAAATGGCTGTTCTTGGCGTACGTGTCCAAGGCAGCCCTTTTCTTTCATAGGAAAGTGCGCCCTGCAGCCGCAGTATCTTGAAAAGCCGTAAGACACTTGGTAAAATAGCAATAGCATTTAAAGATGGAGGAGATCTCGATGGACAAACCATGCATTTTAATCGTAGAAGACGACGAAGCTGTCGCCCAAGGGCTGGCAGACATCCTAATTGGGAACGGCTATCAGGCCGAGTGGTGCGAAAAGCCAAAGAAGGCTTTCGAAGCCTTAAAAAAACAGCAGCTGGATTTAATCATATTAGACGTAAACCTAGGGGAAGAAAATGGCTATGGCATATGCAGGAAAATCCGGGAAATTTCAGATATCCCAGTCTTGTTCCTGACTGCTTACCAAAGCGAAATGGACGTGGTGCGGGGCTTTACGGCGGGCGGCGATGACTATATTACGAAGCCTTTCCGGCTGCAGGAGCTCCTTGTCCGGGTACAGGCGCTTTTGCGGCGTGGGAAACGCTCCTGCGGGTTACGGGTTACTTCCGGGGAACTCTCTTACGACATGGGCAGGCACCAAGTATACAAGGACCAGTCCCCCCTGCCCCTCACCCCCATAGAATTGCAGCTTGCGCAAAGCCTGCTGCTGGGCTGGCCCCACACCCTGAGCCGGGAAAGGATTTTCAGCGAGGTCTGGGACAAGGATGGGGCTTTTGTAGACGAAAATACCTTAAGCGTCAACATTAGCAGGTTAAGGGAGAAGCTTGGCACGTACCAAGGCACGGCCTACATTGAAACTGTCCGGGGGATTGGCTACCGCTGGGCAGTGCATGTGCAAAAATGAGGGCGGCAGGATGGAAGAAAAAGTCATAACTATAATAGGGATCTTAGCGGCCTTCGGGCTGTTCCTGCTGGAACGACGCCGGCGTTACGCGCTGGAACAGAAGATAGACCGGCTTGTCCATGAATTAGATTATTTTTTATTAAACGGGGAAACCCAGCTAGAGGAAACCTTAGAAGAAGGGAAGGTGGAAAACTTAAAGAACCAGCTGGCTGCAGTGGCAGCGCAGGCCAAACACCAGCAAAAACACTGGGAGGAGCGGGAACGGCGCCTGAACCAGTTTATGGAAAATATGGCCCACCAGATGAAAACATCCTTGACTGCCCTGCAGATCCGCCTAGATTTGGCGCAGGTAAAGCCTTCCCCGCCCGGCGTCCAGAAGGAATTGGAAGAGTGCCAGAACTGCATGGGACGCCTGACAGGGGAAGTCAGGCGGATTCTAGAATGTAGCCAGCTTGCGGCCCAGAAAATCAATATGCGGCCCGAACGCTGCGACGCAGGGCAGTTAATCCGCAAGGCTATCACCGTGCTGGAACCATTATGGAAGAAAAAAGGGGTGGGGATTGCCCTTGAGCTTTCCGGGATGCCAGAACTGTACCTTGACAGCTATTGGTTTTCCCAAGCAGTAGAAAATATCGTGAAAAATGCCATTGAGCACACCCCGGAAGGCTCTGTGGTAAGCATTGCAGCAGTTGACCGTACCCACAGCCTTGTGCTGGAGGTAACGGACGAAGGTCCCGGGATTGCAGAGGAGGAGCTGCCCTATCTGTTTGAGCGGTTCCACCGGGGCAGTTACGGGAAGGCAGGGTACGGCATTGGGCTGAGCATGGCAAAGGATATCCTGAAAGCGCACCATGGCAGCATACAGGCAGGGAACCAAAAAGACGGCGGGGCGTGCTTCCGCCTAGAGGTGCCTATTTTGGAAGGGAAAAGACCTTACGAACCTGTAAGGGAAACTGTAAGGAAACCGTAAGGCCTGCGTGTTACCATAAAGCCATAAGGTGAAAAGGCCAAGCGTACTGGCTGGCTAGAAAGGGATGGTGGTAAATATGCGCAATTACTTACTGGATATTACGCAAAATGGGTTAAAGGGCAAGAAAAGGAGCAGCATCTGCCTGTTCGTGGCATGCTTTCTGTCTATCACATTTGCTATACTTAACGTAAGCATCACCGGAAGCCTGAATAAGACCCGGAAGGAACTGCGTTATGACATGTATGGGGAATGGAATGTTGCAGTTTACAGCCAAGGTTCTTTGGAGGCTGGCTTGCAGGAGGGACGTATTCAGGGGATTCAGGGATACGGGACGGCAACAGCCTATGGGAACCTCGTAGGCAGGGGGGCAACGCCCCTTACGGGGATTGGGACAATAGACGGTTCCCTGCGCACCCTTGGCCGCCTTGAAGTTGAAAGCGGCAAATTCCCAACCAAAGACAATGAGATTGCCATAGAAGCGGACGTCTTAAGCAGCCTTGGATACAGCTATGAGCTGGGGCAGGAGCTAACCATATGGATCATGGACAAAGAAGCCATAGAAGAGCAGGGGCGGAGCATATTTTTCAGGGATATGGGCAACAGTGTTACCGTCAAAAAATTCATCCTTTGCGGCGTGCTCCGGGAATATACCGGGCTGTGGGATACCGGGGCTTTGGATGTGCCCCTTGTAGGGGCCTGTGTCACAGAACACGCAGCAAAAGAGATTGGCGCCCCGTGGACTTACCAGTATTTCATGTCCGCAGAGCCAGAAGAAAGCCACAGTCTTTACCAATACTTAAGGCGGGAATATGATACTGCGGTGGAAAATAATTCTGCCTATGGGGCCATGGCAAAAGAAGACTACCATTACCTGAACCTTGCGCTGATTTTGATGATAACCATTGCTGCCGTGGTTGTTATCTACTCCGTACAGTTTAAGGAGCAGATGCGTTCCATCCAGCTATTCCGCACCATTGGCGCAACAAAAAAGCAGATTTCTGCCATTATCTTTTATGAAACCATGATTATCCTGCTGCCTGCCGCTGGGGCAGGGATTGCGGCAGGCGGCCTTGCGACCTGGGCCTTGCTGCGGATTCTGATGGAGCAGGGCAGCGCTTTTTATATCTCCATCCCGGCTGGCATCACTGCAGGGATCCTGCTGCTTTGGTTTGGGGCTGTATTTGCCACACGTTTCCTGATTTTCCGTTATTCCCTGCGCGGACGCCTGTCTGCTGGGAACCGGCTGTTCCATTGGGCAGGCAGAAAAAGGGGGCGGGCGTTGCTGGGCCGGCTGCTCCTTTCCTCTGCAGGGATGCTGGCGGTTATTTTCTGTTATATGGAATCCCTGCTCCCCATTTATATTGATAATTTATGGGCGCAGCTTAGCTCCTACACCCTTCACATGGATACAGGCCAGGACGGCATGTCTGTTTCCCTTATTACGGATGGGTTCCTCAAATATATAAAAAGCCTGCCCGGCATTGAGGAAACAGAAGCCCGGTATCAGGACGCTGGCACATTAGAATTTTTGGGCATGGAAGAAAATCCATTTGCCGTACTGCTGATGGGACACCGTTATGGGGCGCAGCCGTGGGACACCGCAGAAACAGGGGGGCAAAATAACGGCCCAGAGGGGCTGTGGTGCGGCGCCTATGGGATTGCCGAGGACAATTGGGAGGATCTTTTCCAGTATATAGAAGGGGAAGTTGACAGGGAGAAATTCTGGGATGGGGAATCTGTTTTCTTATACCTCCCCTATAACAAGGAGGGAGGCATAGAACTGGAGGGGGTATATTATCAAGATTTTGGGGTATCTATAGGGGATACGGTAACGGTGGCTGCCTATGGGATAGGGGAAATAGTATCGGACGGCCCCCTATATCTTATTTCAGAAGAGGACATGCTTTCGTTTTATGAACAATATCAGGAGCCTGCAGCAGCCAGCCATGTGAAGGCAGAGGTTGCAGGGATTATTACCGCAGATTTAAGCCAGCACCCTCATTTCTCATGGCTTGGGACGGATTATTATACGGTCATCGGCTCCAATGCATTTGCCAGAAAGCTGACGGAAACGGACCAGGATGGCATCCGGTTCCAAAATGGGGTCTGGAGCAACCAGACATATGGATATACCATTGCCAATGTCTATACCGGGATGGATGCAGGGTATTTTTCCACCGATTACCTGATGGCTAAGGCTGCCACGGAGCACCGCCTGAATTTTTCCAACCAGCGGGAAGAGAATACTGCATACCGGCAGGAGGCCATTCAGGCCTTGCTCCATATCTGGGTTTGCGGCATATGTATCTTCCTCACGCTGGCATTGGCCCTGCTGAATATAGAAATGCTCCATGGACTGGCACAGAAGCGTTCCTTCGCCTTGCTGCAGGCCATAGGGATGCCAAAGCGGAAACTGCGCGCCCGGCTGGCTGCAAAAGGGCTTTTGATAAGCGTGGCTGCCTGCCTGATGGGCCATGCGGGGTATTTCCTGTATTTTGCAATCAAGCACATCGGGACTTACCAACGGTTTATGGAGGAATTTGGGTATACGGGGACGTTCCTTGAACTGCTGGAAACCCAGTTTGAAGCGTCTTATTTGAAAGCTGGCTGGAACCTGCCTGTGCATCTTGCCTTCTGCGCCTTTGGCATAGCCTGCCTGTTCCTCCTGTCCTTCTTTGCGCAAAACCGGGTTTTGAAGGAAAACATCAGGGACAGCTTAGAGTAACAGGAACTATCAAGGAAAACTTGGAGGAAAGGCAGTTATCAGGGACGGTTTGGAAGAAAGGGAGCTATCAGGGATAACTTAGGGGAAAGGGAACAATCAGGGAAAATTTGGCTAGGAGGGAATTGGATGGATACAATTTTAAGGACGGAAAATATATGGAAAACCTATGAATCGCCTTCCGTTAAGGTAAATGCCCTAAATGGGATAGATTTAGCTTTTACAAAGGGAATGTTTTATTCCGTGATTGGCCGGAGCGGCTCGGGGAAATCCACGCTTTTGTATATCTTAAGCGGGCTGGACCAGCCAACCAAAGGGAAAGTATATTTTGAAGGGAAAGACCTGTCAGAATTCCCGGACGGGCAAATGGCTATTTTCCGCAGAAGGCATATGGGCTTTGTGTTCCAGCAGTACAACTTGATGGAAGAGTATAATGTGCTGGAAAACATCTGTATGCCGGTGAAGTTAGACCAGCGGAAGCCAGACCCCGAATTCCTGCATACCGTGCTTACCACATTAGGCCTAGAAGATAAGCAGAAAAAGTACGCATGGGAGCTGTCCGGCGGGGAGCAGCAGCGTGTCGCCATTGCCCGCTCCATCCTGTCAAAGCCGAAAATCATCTTTGCAGACGAACCCACTGGGAACCTCGATAAAAAGACGGCATGGGAAACGCTGGAGCTTTTGGTAGAAAGCGCAAAAAAATTCGGGCAGACCTTAATCATTGTCACCCACGACCTTGAAGTTGCACGGATGTCGGAAGTGGTAATTACCATTGAGGATGGAAAAGTAGCCAGATGAAAAACAGATGGATGCATTGGGGCTTTTGCCTCAATTGCATCCATATTCCTTATGGCAGTTATCCATCTAGGAGCCAACGGCGTAATTTCTGGCACCCTGCCCAGAAGAACGGGACCGCCGCAGCGGTGCACCCTGCTTCTGCAAACAGGTAAACGGCGCAGGCCCTTGAAAAATCTTTGGTGCGGCCATCTGCATGGATTTGCTGCACCCCGCTTAAAATCTGCTGCCCATAATAGGAAAAATCAAAAATATTATCTTCCGGCAGATAAACAGCCGGTATCCGCACTAGCTGCAAAAGGAGCCAAAAGCCAACCGCCGCAAGGAGGAACGCAGAAGCGCCCCAAAAAACAGCCAGCTCCCGCTGCGCCCCATTTTCCTTACATCCATATGCAGAAACCAGTTTCCGGTAGGCAAAGATGCATAAGCGCAGGACAAACCACAGTCCCGCAAGGAAAAATCCAAGCAGCAGCAGGCTGTCCCCCAACTGGTGCAGGCGCCCTAAATCATTTATTTCCCCATCCAGCGGGATTTGCATGGTATCTGCCGTTTCCTGTTGCTGCTGTTGGGCTGTTTTTCCGGCGTCCGCCCTGATTAGGAGGTGTTCTGCCGGCACATCCGGGTTTTTTGATGTATTGCCATAGACCACAGGGATGCTTGCAGAGCCTAGCTGGGCAAGGACGCCGCCGTCCTCATAAATCCCGCAGGCTTCAAATTCCCTCCCGTCGATACATAGCATCCTTTTCGCATTTTTTCCCTCAAACAGCTGCGTTGCAAGGCTTTCTGGTATCACCGCTAGATTTTTGCCAGAAGCGTCATCCGGGAAATATCCCCCCTCGGTAAAATGCAGGGCAGCATATTCCCCATAATTGGGCGTTGCCATCTGGTAATAGGCAGGGACAGACCCGTTCCCCTCCAGAACTGTAACCTGCACGCGTTCCCCTATGCCGGCAGCGGCAAACGCCCCCCATTCTGTAAAAGGGGCTGATTCCGCCACAGTAACGCCCAGCCCTTGCGCGGCGTATAATTCTATTGCCGAAGGCGTCTGGCTGTCTAGCTCCTTGTTAGCAAAGGCCGCTGCAAAGAAGAAACATGCAGAAAGGGAAAGCTGGGCCATCCCCCATAGTAAAATACGGATATTTTTCTTCTTCATTCTTCCACGCACCTCACCGTTTCATCATCGGACAGGGGGCGGCTGGGGTAAATAGCCAATGCCATCCCTTCCAAATTCCCTTTCAGGTAACAGGAACTGTAATCTTCGTTGTATATCTCAGCCGGAGTTTCTTCCACATACAGCTCTTCCCCCCATGTCCCCTGCCTCCTTCGCAGCAGCAGTACGCAGGGTTTCCCGTCCCTGCCTGTAAAAATACTGGCAAGGGGTACTTTTGCAGCCATGGCCCCGTCTTCCATGATTTGTGCACGCGGTACGGTTATGGTGCGCACTTCCGTCAATAACAAGTTTTCAATCCGGTGCGCTGCAATGGTACACATCGCCAGCACCATAAAAAGGGCTGTTGCCATCCGCACTGCAAATTGTTTTGGATTTTTCATAAGCCGCTGTCCCTCCATCGTTTTTTTCTTGTAAATGTAAGCCCTGCGGCAATCCATTCCCCTGCTGGCAACACAAGCCTCTGCGGCGGTTCCGCCCTCTGGCAGTGTAAGCCCCCGTGCCGTCCATTCCCCTGCCAGCAACACAAGCCTCTGCGGTGATTCTGCCTTCTGGGAGCGCAAGCCCTTACGCTGCTTCATTTCACCCCAGACAGTTCAATCCCTTGCGCCAGTTCTTCATGGAAAAAGAAGAACAGCAGGAGGATTGGCAGGGCCGCAAGGACGCCGCATACAAAAGACAGCTCAAAATTCACTTGGTTCACGCTTGCGAGGAATACGGAAAGGGGATACCTTAAAATGTCCCGTAAAAAGGTAATCGGCTGCTCCACCATATTCCATGCATCCACAAAAGACAGCAGGAACACGCTGATAATTCCGCCTTTCCCGATAGGGGCCATGACCCGGAATAAAATCTGGAGCGTCCCCGCCCCGTCCAGCTTTGCCGCATCTAAAATTTCGTCCGGAATTCCCTGAAAAACCTGCGCCATGAATATCGTCCCGAAAGGCAGGAACGTCATAGGGAGGATTAAAGCCAGCCATGAGTCAATCAAGCCCAGCCCATCCAGAATAATATAGTTTGGGACAAGCGTCACCTGTACCGGCATCATCATCAGTACCATCAGTAAAAAAAATATCCCCTTTTTCAACGGGATTGGATATTTTGCAAAGGCAAATCCTCCCAGCACGCTGACAAAAATCTGCCCAGCCGAAATCGCGATGCACAAAAACAGGCTGTACCAGAATTTCATCAGGTAGTCCGTGCTCCTTAAAAAGACCATGTAATAGCCTTCCAGCGAAAAAGTATCCGGTATCAGGTGGAAGGCCGATGCAGCCTCCCCGTCTTGGCTTATGGCTGCTGCATAATACTGCCTGATTTCAGATGGGGACATAAAACTGTTGCACAAGGTATAAATTGCAGGCAGCAGCACCAGAGCCCCTAGGAGCAGGAAAAAAGCAGCCGCAAGAACCTGCGGAAGATAGTTTGTTTTTTGGGGAAACTGCGGTTTTGCCCTGCCCTGCGCCAGCTTTCGGGAAAAGATTACCTGTTTGTTGGAATAATGCTTTTTCATCTTCATTCCTCCCGGTACCTGTTTTGAAAAATGTACAATCCGCACAATATCACAAGCAAAACTAAGAAAAGCATGATAGATGCCACGCTTAACTTCTGGTAATTCAGGTTTTCGAAATTGTTATTTAAAAAATGCTGTACCATATAAATGCTGTCATGGGGGTGCTTCCCCCCTATCAGGAATGCCTCGCGGTAAGACTTAAAAGCATTTACAATGCCCATGACTACAGTAAGGAAAAGATGCGGGACCATCATGGGCAGCGTAATGGAAACAAGCTTCTGTATGCTCCCCGCCCCTTCTATGGCGGCTGTCTGGTAATATTCCTCCGGGATGACATTCAGGCCGGACAGCAGAAGTACCACGCTGTAGCCAAAGCTTTTCCATAGATATAGGCCCAGCAGGACGTAAAATGCATTCGGCCCTTCCAGCCACTGGGCAATGGGGACGCCAATGGATACCAGCCAGTGGTTCAGGATGCCTGCATTTGCAAAAAACACTTGGACTACCATGACGACGCTTGCAATTGGGAGCACCAGCGGCAGCAGCAGGATATAGCGGAACAGCCTGCTCCCTGCCAGCCCTTTTTTAATCAGCAGCGCAGTGAAAAAACTCAGCGCCGTGTTCAAGGTAACGCCTACTGCCAGAAACCGCAGGGTATTTGCGGCAGCTAATTGGAAAGCATACGAAGAAAAAACATCTTTATAATTACGGAAACCTACAAAGAAAGCCCCGCCCACGCCGAAGGTAAAGGAATACCTGACGCATATGGCAAATGGCAGCAGGAAAAACAGGCAGGTCCCAAGCAGGGCCGGCGCTGCCAGCCACATTCCAGCCAGCTTTTTTCTCCGTTCCAGTAAATGGCGCCTGCCTTTCATCCCGCATCCCTCCTATTCGTTAAAATAGCAATATTGTTCATTTTAAGCCATCCAGCCTTTCTTCTACAGGACGGTTTTCCGTTGGGGAACTGTTTCCGTTCCCCTAGTTATTCATCGAAATAGAACCGCAATTCATTTTTTTAGCCATCCAGCTTTTCTTCTGCGGAACCGTATTCCCTTTCCCTAGTTATTCGTCGAAATAGAACCGCAATTCATTTTTTAAATCATCCAGCTTTTCTTCTATGGAACCGTTCTCCGTTCCCATAGATATTATCTTATAAAGCAGGGAATTTTCATATTGGCAGAACCGGGCGGTTGTAACCTGCTGCGTAATCTGGAACAGTTCCTCGGCTTTCTTTGCAGCTTCTTTTTCATATTCTTCGCTCCCAAAGGTAAAGCGCTCTTGGTAAGCTGGCACGACGGCATTGTTATTTACCGGGATTGCGTGAAAGGCATCTGAGCCGCTTTGCATTTCATCGGAGAGCAAAAATGTTAAGAACTCGCCTGCCTGGGCGGCGTATGCGCTGTTTGCCCGGACTGCCGCAAATACATTTACCTGCGCATTGGTTCCGTCCGCCCCATTTGGGAATGGCAGGAATTTAATATCTGTACCCGAAGCAAAGGACTGCTGGATCATCCGTTCAAACCCACTGCTGACAGAATCCCCCAAATTTACCACATCAGGCAGTTCCGGCGCGTCTTCTAGGGTATATTGCGGCCCTTCTGCGGCCAGTTTTGCCAAATCCTGTAGCTCCTTAGAAAACGTAATAGATTTTTCTTCATAATCCAAAATAGGTGTTCCAAAAAGCCCCGGCAAATAGTTCTTTAAAGAACATTCGGAACGGAAATTTTCCACCCCGGCGTGGTTGGCGGCTTCTTTCAGGAATTCATCCGGCTGGGCGGAAGAAGGTTTCCAGTCCCCTATCATATCATCTGCCATGGCAATGCCTGCCAACATATATCCCAGCGGTACAAAATATTGTTTCCCATCCATTTCCCCAGCCTTTAAGACTGTCTGGTTCAGCGGCAGGCTCTTGAACCCATCCATCACGGGATTCAGGTCTAAAAATACCCCGTTGTAACTGCTTTTTATCATATCCGGGAATACCCTGTTCTCTTTGTCCAGAATAAAAACATCCGGCCCCTTGCCTGCCAGGACCTGTACCTGCATGTCGTCGGCTGTTTTCCTGTTTTTTTCCATTTTTTCCGTTGGCTGGTTATCGATGAAAGGGATAATTTCAATCTCTATTTCTGTTTCAGGATGGAGCTTGCAGTATTTCCCAACTGCCGGCCCGAAAAATTCTTTTTGTTCTTCTGAAATAGCCACAACCATCTTGTCCTTGCCTTTGGAGCTGCCTGCGTCCTCTTGTTCCGGGGCAGGGGCAGAAGATGCGCAGGCGGTGAAAGAACCTATGCACAAGAGCCCTGCTAAAATAAGCGCTAATTTTTTCTTCATAACGATTCCTCCTAGATTAAATATAAAAATTCAACAGCCATAATTGGTTTGTTTGATAGTGGTTTAAGCTCTGGTAGGTATATGGATATATCTTTAAGCCAAATAAATTGCCAGCAGATTCAAGTATTATTAGATAAACAGCAAATCATTTGGCAGAATAAGTATGCTCGTGGGTATAACCGGAAATTTTATTAGAAAAAGTGGTGCAAGTGGATTTTATCACTTTTTATTATAACTATTTATAAAAATAATTTATACTATTATCTGGGATAATAGCCATGGCAATCTCTGATGGTGTGGGAGAATATCTCCTGTGTGCTGGATCTGTATGAGCAATTTGAGCATTGATACTGATAAATATTGTATACCGCTGTAACTGAATCCTTGCCAGCTGGAAATCCATGGATACAATCAGCTTCGGTTGCTGCGTCTTTCTGGGTTCCGATTTTAACATTGTGTAAGCTCATTTTCCCACATCCTCCACATTCTTGTATCCGTGGCTGAATTCCTTCCGATGCTGTCTGGGATGCTGATACCGGTAATGTAAACATTAATGCCATAATACATAATACTAAGACAGAAGTTAATTTTTTCCTCATATTTATTCTCCTCCGTTAAACCACTTGCCCACTTTTCTTATCGTAGTATATCAAACAAATGTATCGTTAATCTTATAATGCATAATATTGCATAAAAGAATTATAGCATATTTTTTTGTATACTACAAGGCAAAATGTGGCTGGCGGAACGGCAGATTATTCCTTCGTATACCTTTAATATGAAGGAAGCGTTTATTTCTTCTTCATTTACCTTGAATATCTTGTGGTTTTATGATACCAGAAATATCTTGCGTTTTTCTTACAATAGTCTTACAGTATCGTAAGATAGTCTGGCTTTTGGGCAGGAAAGGGCAGTAGTGTTTTAGGGTTCTGTGAAATTATCGCGAACCCTGTAGCGTTTTAATGTGAAAGTGCGTGGCGGCCTTGCAATTTATCACAGTTCATTATATGCTGGTATTGGAACCAGCAACAAAACCATGGTATTTGGGGGAAGGGATGGAACACAAGAAGATAAAATATATGGCGGTAGCGGCTGTTCTTCTCTTAGCTGTTTTTTTATGCCGGGGATGCTATAACCTGTTCCAAAATACAGAGCAGGAGGTTTTTACATCGCCGCAAGGCACGAATACCATTATTGTCCAATACGATTTCGTATCCCGCCCAACAATTTATAAGAAAACATGGCTGGGCAAGCGGAAAATCTGGGCTTATCCGGGCAGCGGGTTTATGGAAACGGTGCACTTTGGGGTGGAATGGCTGTCTGAGGATGAGATTAAAGTTAATTATGACGATTTGGATGATGAATATGATGAAGAATTTATTGTTGCAATACCGTGATATTAGGGCGGTACGCCAGTGCTTTATCTAGCCAGAAACTAAACTGTGCCCTGCTTGCTTTGCGCGGTTGCAGCGTTAAAATTTCCGGCCGGATAAAGTATTGGATATTATGTGGGAAGGGCTATTCCGGCTTGGCAGATAAAATTTCCAGCCGGATGGAGTGTTGGATGTTATGTAGGAAGAGCCATTCTGGCTTGGCAGATAAATGTTAGAGAGCTGTAGGAAAAGGTATTAATTTGTGAAAATAGGAATTACTGGAAATGGAGGGACGGCATATGGAAGGACCCATCATTGATGGATCAAAGCTGCCAGCAGCAATGGAAATCATTGAAAAAGCGGCAGCCTTGATGGAAGAACGTGATTGTGACAACGATAATGAGGCAATACAGGAACTGGTGGGCTTGCAGCAGAGCCTTAGGGAGCTTACCGGGAATAAGGATATCCAGATTGAGGATTTCCGCCGGTATTGGGGATATACGGATTTGGAAACAATGGCGAGGAAAGCCCTTCTGCCTCCGCCTGTGAAAAGCGATGTAACGGATGGGCAAATCAAAGAGATTGTTTTATCTATTTTAGGCCTTGGCGAAGCGGAAATGGATTGGTGGCTCCAGTACCTTGCCCTTAATACAGGGTTAGAAAACCTTACGGATTATATCTTTTATCCCGATTTGGCAGGGCTTAGCCCGCAGGCTACGCTGGAGGAGATTGCAGAGAAGATAATTGCAGACCGGAAATAGAAGCAGTGACGGCAAGGAAGGCAGCCTAATGTACTGACCGGATGTTATAGGGAGGTAGGAAGACGGCATTGTACCTGAATACAGATATTCCATGCAAGGATTTTGGGATGTTATGCAAGGATCCATATTTTGTGGACAAATCTGCCATGATTGCAAAAGTAAACGAACGGGTGAAAACGAAGAACCGGTTCCTGTGCGTGACAAAGCCCCGCCGTTTTGGGAAAACGTCTGTACTCAATATGCTTGGCGCATATTATGGGAAACCATACCATTCGGAAATGCTGTTCGGAGGGCTTTCTATCAGCATGTGCCGGGATTATGCATTGCATTTAAACAAATACAATGTCATCCGTATTTCCATGAACGAGCTGCCGGGGAAGGGGGCTTCCTATCTGGATTATATTGGAAGGGTTACGGCTATTTTAAGGAATGACATCCGGGAAGCTTACCCGGGGCTTTGTGACGAGGAATTTTTGAGCCTGCCTGATTTGCTGACAGCTATAGGGGATGAATTTGTTTTTCTGATAGATGAATGGGATTATATGTTCAGCCAAGGCTTATATCAGGAGAACCAGAGGGATTTCCTTGAATTTCTGCGGGATTTGCTGAAGGACAGGCCTTATGTAGCGCTTGCATATATGACGGGGGTGCTGCCTATCCAAAAGTACAGCACAGGTTCTGCATTGAATATGTTTGATGAATATACTATGCTGAATTTCCTCAATGCAGCCCGCTACACCTCCGAAATTCAGCATAAAACCTGATGCAAATTGGGCCAACATCTTGCAGAAAGCAATGTTCAGGCACGCTCTAGCGCAGGTGTTTCCGCAAAATAGTTTCTGCCCCTGCTGTTTTTTAATCTCCAAATCTCAGCACAATCTTCAGCACATCTTTCGGATGCTCCATAACCATGGCGAGGGCGTCCATGATTTCCGTATAGTGGTATGTCTGTGTCATCAGTTTTTCCGGGTTTAGGCTCCCGTCTTCAATCCCGGCAATCACCTCATCAAAGCAGTTATTGTTCAGGCGCGAGCCTACGATGGTAAGCTCCTTCTTGGTAATGTCTGCCATGCAGATGCTGGAGGGCTGGTTTTTTAGGCCAAGGCATACAATGCGCCCGGCTGGGCAGGCTAGCCTGACTGCATCCTCCAAGGAGGCAGGGGTACATACTGTGTCTACAACCACAGGGATGCCTTCCCCAGCGGTAAATTGATCCAGCCGTTCTTCCAGATTTTCTTCTGTCACAAGGACGGTTTCGTCTGCGCCCATGGATTTAGCTTTTTCCAGCCGTTCTTTTACCAAGTCGGAAAGGATAACTTTGGCGCCGCGGCGTTTGGCAGCCTGCATGGCACAGATGCCGATTGGGCCGGAACCCATAATCAGGACTTGGTCGCCAGCATGGATTTCGGCGCGCTTGCTGATTTGTGCGCCAATGGTGTAAGGCTCTGCAAGGCCAAGGAGGGATTCATCCAGCTTCTTGTGGTAGAGGTGCACATTTTTGGCGGGGGCTTTTACATATTCTGCAAAACCTCCGTCCCGGTGTACGCCCATGACCTCAAGGTTCCGGCAGACATTGTGGCGGCTGGCCCTGCAGGCATAGCATTTTCCGCAGCTAATGACAGGGTCTACGGCTGCTTGGCTGCCGGGCTGAATGCCAGTGACGGCAGGGCCTACGGATTCCACAATGCCGCCGAATTCGTGCCCAATCAGGCGGGGATAGGTAGCAAGGGAGTTGGTGCCATTGTAGATCCCGATATCGGAGCCGCAGATGCCGCCGGAGGTGACACGGATAATGACATCATCGGGGGCGGTTAGCTCTGGCTTAGGGACTTCTGTGATTTCAGCTTGGAAGGGGGCGGTTATCTGGATTGCTTTCATAATCGTTGTTCTCCTTTGTAAGTGGGAAATAAAAACATGCCTTAAAGTTTCGTGTTAAGATTAACATAACATAGGACGTCATACGTGTCAAGAGTGGGCATTTTTTGGAAAAATCAGGAAATAGGCTTATAATAGCGTAAAAAATAGCTGGCCTGCAGCCAATTTTTCCCGGTTGACACATATGACGTCCTATGATAAACTACGCCTAAAATAGTTTTAAAGTTATGGGCCTATCTGGTTTTGTTTTTTTATTATTTTGCAATTTGGGGCTGTGTATCCCCTATCAGTTTTCTGCGTCTTTTTCGAATCTATATTTGGCAAATCTTCCATAATTTCTGTATAATAGCACAAAATTCTTTGGTGAATATTGTGAGTATTTCATGAATTTCAAGAAAATATTTAGAGAATATTGACAAGTTGAAAAAAATGTTCTATTGTATACATCAGATAATACAAATATGTGCACGGGATGTATTACGAAGCAATGAAACTGAATACTTCAAGAAAAGGAGAGGAACTATGAAAAAGAAAATGATGGCCTTCTTAATGGTTGGCGCGATGGCAATTGGAATGTTGGCAGGCTGCGGCGGAGTGAAAACAGACAGTGAAGCAGCAAGCGATGCAGCAGGCGGGGATGGGAAAGCAGCCGAAGAAACAGCGGCAGCAACAGGAAAAGATGCGTATTCGGATGAAATTAAAATCGGATTCCTTCCCAACGTGATTGGGGATTCCTGTGCGGCTGCATGGGCAGAGGGCATGGAGTCCTATTTAGGCAATTTTTCCAATGTTACGTTCAATGTATTTGACGGGAAAGCTTCTGTGGATACGGAAAACACCATTATGGAGCAGATGATTAACGAAAAATATGATGCAATTATCCTGCAGGCCACAGACGCCGCAGGGCTTGCAGCTTCTACCGACAAGGCCGAAGCAGCAGGAATCCCAGTTATCACTTGCAATTTGGATGCAGACACCATCCACACTGGGTTGGTTTCAGGCGTAGACGTGGAAGCTGGGGAGCAGATTGCAATACGGATTGGCGAGAGCCTCAATGGCAAGGGGAAAATAGTCATTATTTCTGCAACGCCGGGAGCTACCAAAGGCGAGAACATTGACAAAGGCTTCAAGGCAGTCCTTGAGGAAAAATATCCGGGCATTGAGATTTTAGATGAGCAGTCCGGCGAATGGCTGACGGAAAATGCCAACACCGTTATGAACGATTTCCTTACGAAATATCAGGACATTGACGCGGTATTGTGCCACAATGACGCAATGGCAGAGGGCGCAGCAGAAGCTGCCAAGGCTGCAAATAAAGAAATCCAGATTTGGGGTGTAGACGGGGAATCCAAAATGTTAGATTACATTGAGCAGGGCTTATGCACCGGCACGGTATATACAGACTGCCAGAAACAGGGCGCAGCATGTGCACAGTTCTGTATGTATGCTATCGGCTCCGGCATTACAGCGAAAAACTTAAGCGCAACACCTATCGTTAAAATGGCGCCAATCGTTGTGACAAAAGAGAACTTATCTGAGATTACAGAAGATATGCGCTGGTAAATAAGAAAAATCCCCTGCTTTCCTGTGGAAATTTAGCATATCTTTACCGGAGCTTATCGTTCCAAAGCGGCAGCCTGCCCAAAGCAAAGGAAAGCTATGCAGGGCAAGGGATTATCCCAGAAGGGAGCCTTCCCTTCTGGGATAACATATGCATGAGGTGCATATTTAGGAGGAAAAAGTTATGAGGCAAGAAAACATGCGTCGATTAATTTCCGTTGCATCGTTGGTGATTCTGGCGTTGGTCTTTGGATTTACCAGTAATGGTTTTTTTACAGCGACGAATATTTTAAGTATCTTACGTGAATGTGCGATTACAGGGATTATCGCAATCGGCGTTTCTTTTGTAATCATTACTGCCGGGATTGACTTGTCGACAGGTGCTATTGTGGGATTTGTCAGCATGTTGTGCGCGAACCTTTTATACCAATACGCACTCCCGGCAGGGCTTGTCATGTTCATTTCTATTCTGGCCGGCACCATCTGCGGCGTACTCAATGGGTTTGTGGTTACCAAGCTGCGGGTGCCGGAATTTATCGCCACATTGTCCACCCAGTATCTATTCCGTTCCCTTGTGTTTGTATTTGCCATCCGCCAGATGGGCGTGATTACCAATAAGAAAATTACAGACCCCGGGATTTTGATTATGGGCGGCAGCATTAATGGCATTTATCTGGTGACAATTACATTTTTTGCCCTAGCCATCTTAGGGCAGGCCATCCTGAAGAAAACAAAGCTTGGGACCTACATTTATGCCACGGGCGCCAACCGGAAATCTGCGGATTTATCCGGCATTAACACGGACAAGGTGCGCTGGGCGGTATTTATGATTACAGGCTTTTTATGCGGGATTGCCTCGATTTTTGAAATTGGGAGGATTGGGAGCGCAACGACGGACTTGGGGACAGGGCTTGAATTTGAAGTCATTGCGGCGGTAGTGATTGGCGGCTGTGCATTTTCCGGCGGGCGCGGGGATATTTTCGGTACGGCCATCGGCGCAATTTTCATGGCGGTGCTGCAAAACGGGATCCTGAAATATAACCTGCCTACGGCAGCCCAGCTTATTATCAAAGGCGCCGTTATCGTGGTGATGATTGTGTTCGATTCTGTATACAACCAATACATGCAGAAGCGCATCCATCAAAAAGCCAGCGAAGAGGCACAGGCGGCAGGAGGTGAAGTGTAATGCCTGCATTATTGGAAATGAAAGAGATTGAAAAGAGCTTTAACGGCTCCCCAGTGCTGAAAAAGGTGGATTTTTCCGTAGAGCCGGGGGAAGTCCATGCATTGATGGGGGAAAACGGGGCAGGGAAATCCACTTTGATTAAGATCCTGACCGGCATTTACCCCAAGGACGGCGGGCAGATTTATTGGAATGGGCAGCCAGTTTCCGTGGAAAACAGGAAGGATGCCGCGAGCCTTGGCATCGGCGTTATTTATCAGGAACTGAGCCTGATTCCAACCCTGACTGTCATGCAGAATGTCATGCTTGGCAAGGAAGAGAGCAGGCTTGGCTTCGTCAATGCAAGGAAAATGAAGCAGAAAGTGGCAGGGCTCATTGAAAAATATGGGTTCCACGTGAAGGCGGACCAGGTAGTGGAAACCTTGACGATTGCCCAGCGGCAGACCGTGGAAATCTTAAAGGCATTGAGTGAAGAATCTAAGCTGATTATCATGGACGAGCCTACGGCATCTTTAAGCGCCAAGGAATCGGACGCGCTGTTTGGGATTATTGAGCAGCTTAGGAAAGACGGGGTTAGCGTCATTTACATTTCCCACCGGCTGGAGGAGGTGTACCGCCTGTCTGACCGCCTGACGGTGCTTCGGGATGGGGTTACGGAAGCCGTGCTTGCAAGGGAGCAGATTATCCCTGCCGATGTGGTGCGGCTGATGATAGGGAAGGAACTGAGCGAGGCTACGGCGTCCAATAACCTGCGCACTTCGGATGCCCCCGTAAGGCTGAAAGTGGGGAATTTGGGCAAAAAGGGCGTGTTCCATGACATCAGCTTTGAGATTCACGAAGGGGAAATCGTAGGCTTTGCCGGGCTGGTAGGGGCAGGGCGGACGGAAGTCATGCGCTGCATTTACGGCGCAGACCCCTACGACAGCGGCACGGTGGAATTTGAAGGGAAGCCATTGGCAAAACAGATTACGAAAAATATTGCCAGCGGGTTTGGGTTTGTCCCGGAAGACCGCCGGAACCAAGGGTTTACCCCGCTCCTTTCCATAGAAAAAAATGTTGCATTGACAAATTATGACACGCTTTCCGCAGGGGGCTTTGTCAAGGCGGCAGCAGAGAAAAAGCTAGGGGTCCAAATGGTGGATAAGCTGGCCATTAAGCCGGGGGATTCCCAGATTCCGGTGGGGAACCTTTCTGGGGGGAACCAGCAGAAAGCCGTCCTTGCAAAATGGTTAAGCCGCGGCCTGAAATTATTGATTATTGACGAGCCTACCGCAGGCATTGATATTGGCGCAAAGGATGAAATTTATAAAATCCTTGAAAATCTGGCGGAAAATGGGACGTCCGTCATCATGGTTTCTTCTGATTTACAGGAACTGCTCCGGGTTTCCCAGCGGATTATTGTAATGCGGAAAGGGGAAATTTTTACCGAATTTTCTTCCGGCAGGATTACGCAGGAGGACGTCTTAATGGCGGAGTCCGGGATTCTTCCAGAGGAAGGCAAGGGAAACCGCGTGCAGCCAGAAAAAGAGGAAGGAAAAAGGGCGGCAGGTTCCCAGCAAGCAGAACCAAGGAAAGCAGCAAAGGAGGATGGGGCGAATGGATAAGAAATTAGATATCAAGAAACTACTTGGAAAGTCCCAGAGAATCTGGATTTTGGCTGCTGTCATGCTGGTGCTTACGGTATTGCAGCCGGGGGTATTCCTGACAGGGGCAAACATGAAAAGCATCCTCTTGTCAATCTCTGTGTATGGGATTATGGTCTGCGGGACAATTTTCCCCATCCTCCTTGGCGGGATTGATTTGTCTGTGGGGGCAGTGGCTGCCGCAGCCGGGGCTTTTGCGGTAACATGGATTGTGGACCATGGGTTTACCAACGGCGCGGTTGTTGTAGGCGTCCTTGGCGGGCTGTCCCTCGGGGCGGCCGTGGGGGTGGTCCATGGGGTGATTGTAACCCAGTTTGCAGTGCCGCCGTTTCTGATTACGCTGGCAACCCAGAATATTGTCTATGGGGTTGCACAGCTTTTGACAGAAAATAACGTGATTGCATGTATGGAACCAGCCTCTTTTGCATTTCTGGGCGGCGGAAGGCTGCTGGGCGTCCCATTTTCCATCTGGATTATGCTGGTTATGGCAGTGATTTCTTATACTATTTTGGGCAAAACCGTTTTTGGGCGGAATGTCTATGCCGTAGGAGGGAATTCCGAAGCCTGCCGGCTGTCCGGCGTCAGGAGCCGTATGGTAATTATTATATCCTACGTGGCGTCCGGCCTGACGGCAGCCCTTTCCGGGATTGTCCTTGCAAGCATGAACCGGCAGGCGATTGCCAAAGCAGCCCAAGGCTATGACAATTATGTGCTGACTGCATTGGTGGTGGGCGGCGCATCCTTAATGGGCGGGGAAGGCTCCATCCAAGGGGCGGTTTGGGGCGCCTTCCTTGTAGGCGTGATTTCCAATGGGCTGCGCCTTGTGGGGATTGCCTCTGACTACCATGGGATTGTAAAATGCATCGTCATTATAGCAGCGGTTGCGCTGGATGCCCATGTCAGGTACAAAAAGAGCGGCCTGCAGAAAGCAAGCTCCTTCTTTAAGAAAAAAGAGAAAGCAAAGGCATAGGCCAAACATAAGAAAGGCGAGGGTAAGCGATGAAAAAAATAGACGCCCATGTACATGTATTTGGGATATTGAAAGGGTTCCGGGGGGAAGGGGAACTATACCCGCTGGGAAATGGGAAAGCAAGGTGGGCGAATGGGCAGGAAGTAGATATGGTGCCAGAAGGGCTTGGGGACAAATCCTTTGAAACAGAAGCCTGTTATCAGTTCCTGAAGGAAAAGGGCATAGAGAAAGCCGTGCTCCTTCAGGGCAGCTTTTACGGGATTGACAATGAATACACGGCAGAGGCTGTCAGGCGCCATCCAGACATGTTTGTTGGGGCTGGTTCCTTTGACCCATTTGCGAGGTATGCAGATCAGATTTATGACAGGCTGGCCCATGAACTGGGGTTTAAGGTTATGAAGTTTGAAGTTAGCAGCGGGGGCGGGTT
The DNA here is from genome assembly GCA_910580195.1 of uncultured Lachnospiraceae bacterium. GTDB lineage: Bacteria > Bacillota > Clostridia > Lachnospirales > Lachnospiraceae > Petralouisia. The sequence continues at coordinate 140,149 of CAJTWA010000002.1, read as the reverse complement.
TATGTCCTACCATCCAACCTTTGATATCGCAGAGGTATTTTCCCCCATTGCTGCAAAATGCGCAGAGAACGGGCAGGTGCTTGTGCTGGATATTGGAAGCCCCGGCATGGGCAGCTTCCAGCCGGAATCTGTGGCAAAGCTGGCAAAAGAATACCCGGAACTGGACATCGTGGTCTGCCATCTCTTTGCAGCCACCTTGGAAGATGCAGAAGGGGAACGGTTTGAGTACTTTAAAAAAAGCCTAGGGCTGCTTGCGCTGCCGAATGTATATTTTGACCTTGCAGCAGTCCCCTTTAACGTCTGGCCGGAGGCATACCCTTACCCAACAGGGCTTCGTTTTATAGAAACGGCAAAAGAAATTGTAGGGGCTGGCAAGCTGATGTGGGGGACGGACCTGCCGTCGGTGCTGTTTCAAAGCACTTATGAAGAACTATCCGGTTACATTGCAGAGGGCGGCGTCTTTACCGAAGAGGAATTAGAGCAGGTATTTTATAAAAATGCGGATAAGGTTTATTTCCGATGAACGTTTTGCTGCCAGACGGCGCTTGCCCCTTTATTTGCCATAGCAACACATGATTTCGGAGGGAAAACAATATGAGATTTACAGAAAAGCTTTCCAATTGCCATCCCGCGCCCGGCCAAATAGGGATTTTCTGGCTGGGGCAGGCGGGGTTTCTGATAAAAAACAGCAAAGGGGAACTTCTTGCCATTGACCCCTACCTATCCAATGCCGTAGAACGCATCTGCGGCCTGAAACGCCTTATGATGCCGGTAATGGAGCCAGAAGAGCTAAACCCGGACTGCCTTCTGGTGAGCCACCATGATGAGGACCATTTGGATATGGACATAATCCCGGGGCTGTTAAGCCGCAACCCCAATACCAAGCTCTTTGGCCCGTCCACCGTGTACCGGATGTGCCAAGAGGCAGGGGTAAACGAAAGCCAGCTTGTGGCTTTTGATGTAGGGGAGAAAGGCGTTTGCGGCGGGTTTGGGCTGGAGGCAGTGTTTGCCGACCATGGCGACCATGCAAAAGACGCCATTGGGATGATGGTAAGGGTGGAAGGGCACCTCCTGTATTTTTCCGGGGACACTTCCTACCAGTGCAGCCGCATGGAGTATGCGGCAAGCCTTGGGGCAGACATCCTAGTGGTGCCTATCAATGGGGAATATGGGAATATGAATTCCTGTGAAGCCGTAGATTTGGTAAACCTTGTAAAGCCGAAGCTTACCATCCCAAGCCATTTCTGGACGTTTATCCGGCATGGGGGGAATCCCTATTTATTCGACCGGGAAATGCGCTTGGAAGCGCCGGGTTCTGATTTTTATTTTATGTGCCAAGGGGAGCTGCTCCTTTGGGACGGGAAGATTGCAGCAACAGGATAAACCGGGCGGATGCATGGCTGCCCTGCACGGAGGATGCTAATTGTGCAGCAGGCGTTTTGTGTTGCTTCTGTACAGCAGTAACCGTTTTGATCCCCTTGGGCTGTTCCATACAGCACCCCCTATATTAGCTAATCATTCCAAAATACTTGCAGTTGTAAGGCAAGTTGTTGTATACTAAAAACAGTGTGTGCCGCCGGCCAAGGGCACAGGCATTTTTGCTGATAAGAGTCCCGGCCGCGGCAGAGCAATTTGGAATAGGGTGGATGAGGGATGGCAAAAGAAACTCTTAAGCAGCAGGCATACCATATTATTAAGGATAAAATTATTTCCTGTGAGTATTTGCCAAATACATTGCTGAATGAAGAAAAATTAAGGGAAGAAGTACACGCAAGCAGGACGCCGGTGCGGGATGCCTTAAGCAGGCTGGAACAGGAGAAGCTGATTCAGATTTTGCCGAAAAAGGGGATTATGGTTTCACCGCTGTCTATCCGGGAAATTAATATGATTTATGAGGCGCGGATGCTGATGGAGCCATATGCAGTGGAACATTATGGGGACCGGATTATGGGGCAGCGGCTTGCCTATTACCATGGGATGTTCCAGGGGGACAGCCGGCAGGGCAGCATGCGGGCATTTTATGAGGTAGACAATGAGTTCCATCAGGAATTTATTGACGCTACGGAGAACGATTATTTCCGGAATATGTATGAAAGGATTTTCAACCAGAACTGCCGCCTGCGGATTCTCTCAGGGGTAAAAAGCGAAACCCGGATTGCGGAAACAAGGGTAGAGCATTGCAAGATTGTGGAATCCTGCATGAAGAAGGACTGGGGGCAGGCTGCCGCGGCAATGCGGGAGCATTTGGTTTGCTCGAAGCGGGCGTCTTTTGAGGCAATTCTGGAAAAACAGGATATGATGATATAGAAGGCTGCAAAATAATATCCCCAAGAGGGATGTTTGCACGTTTTAATGTATACAACAATTAGTACAATAGGGAGGGCGTTATGAGAAAAAGGCCAATTGTAGCAGGTTTGGTAAGTGGGCAGGCACTTCCCCGTATGTTCCAAATCCGGCAGAAATTCAAACGGGAAAGGATCCTGCCAGAAGAAATTCCCGCTGCCATAGAAAATCTCCTCAGGGAAGAAAAGTTTTCCTCCCAGATAAAGCCGGGGATGCAGATTGCAATTACAGCGGGTTCCAGAGGGATTGCAAATGTGGCGCTGATTACCAAGTGCATTGCAGGGTTTGTGAAAAAAATGGGCGCACACCCATTTGTGGTGCCAGCCATGGGGAGCCACGGGGGTGCTACGGCAGAGGGGCAGGCAGCAATCCTCCACAGTTACGGGATAACGGAAGAGTATATCGGCTGCCCCATCTATTCCTCCATGGAGGTGAAGAAAATCGGGGTGAACGAAGAGGGGATGGACGTCTACATTGACCGCTATGCGGCTGAAGCAGACGGGATTATTGTAAGCTGCCGGGTGAAACCGCACACTGCTTTCCGGGGGCCGTTTGAGAGCGGGATTATGAAAATGATGGCAATCGGCCTTGGCAAGCAGCATGGCGCAGAGGTCTGCCATGAAGCGGGGTTTGGGCAGATGGCAAAATATGTGCCGATGTTTGGAAAGGCGATTTTGGAGCAGGCCCCAGTGCTGTTTGCAGTAGCCACTATTGAGAACGCTTACGATGAAACGGCAAAGCTGGCAGCCGTAAACGCAGATGAAGTTGCACTGCTGGAACCGCAGCTTTTAAAAGAGGCCGCCGCCAATATGCCCCGGATTCTGGTAGAGGAATGTGACGTGCTTGTGGTAGACCAGATTGGGAAAAATTTCAGCGGGGACGGCATGGACCCAAATATCACTGGGACGTTTTGCTCCCCTTATGCCACCGGAGGGATCAAGTCCCAGCGTGTCTGCGTGCTGGACTTAAGCCCCCAGACCCACGGGAACGGCATTGGCCTAGGCTATGCCAGCGCAACGACCCAGCGTGTCTTTGGGAAGCTGGATTTGGCTGCCATGTACCCCAATGCCATTACCTGCACTGTCCTTGGCGGAGTGCGTATCCCCATTGTGATGGAAAGCGACCGGGAGGCTATCCAAGTCTGCGTGCAGACCTGCAATGGCATAGACAAGGCAAACCCAAGGATTGTGCGGATCCCAAACAGCCTGCATATTGAGCATATCATGCTGTCGGAAAGCTATTACGACGCAGTAAAGGGCCACCCAGACATTGAAATTTTAAGCAAGCCAGAGTACCTTCCCTTTGACGGGGATGGGAACCTGTGGTAGAGCCAAGAAGAAAGGAAGGAAATGAGTATGAAAGCAGTCAGGATTAACGCGCCGGGCGAAGTGGAGATTTGCGAGATAGAAAAGCCAGTGAGGAAACAGGGGGAGGCGCTGCTTAAAATTTTATATGGTGGAATCTGCGGAAGCGACTTAGGCTCCTACCGGGGGACGTTCGTGTATTTTGACTACCCGCGGATCCCGGGGCATGAGATTAGTGCGGAAATTGTAGAAATTGATGAAAATGAAAAAGGCCTAAAGCCTGGGATGGTAGTGACCTGCAACCCCTATTTTAACTGCGGCCATTGCTATAGCTGCGAAAGGGGGATTGTAAATGCGTGCATGGACAATGAAACCATGGGCTGCCAGCGGGACGGGGCATTTTGTGAATATATTACCATGCCCATCGAACGGATTTATGATGGGAAAGGCCTTTCCCCCAAGGCGCTGGCGGCAATTGAGCCATTTTGCATTAGCTACCATGGGGTGCAGCGGGCAGGCATTACCCCGGGGGACAAGGTGCTGGTGATTGGCGCAGGGACCATCGGCGTGCTGGCAGCAACAGCCGCCAAGGCGCTGGGGGGCGAAGTGTATGTAAGCGACGTGCAGCCCCAAAAGCTGGATTATGCACTTGGGAATTTTGGGTTTGACGGGAAAATCTTAAACAGCAGCCCGGAGGAATTTGAAAAAGGCGTGGGGGAGATTACCGGTTTTTTTGAAAAGGATGGGATGAAAATCCCCCACGGATTTGATGTGTGCATTGAAGCGGTAGGCCTCCCAAGCACGTTCCAGAATTGCATAGATGCGGCCGCATTTGGCGGGAAAGTAGTGCTGATTGGGGTTGGCAAGCAGAACCTTGACTTTAATTTTACCCTTTTGCAGAAGAAGGAGCTGAATGTCTACGGCAGCCGCAATGCATTGGAAAAGGATTTTACAGAATTGATCGATTTGGTGAAGGCAGGGAAAGTAGATTTGGAAAAGGCCATTACGGATGTTTATCCTTTTGGAAAAGCGGCAGAGGCATTTGCAGATTTCAGCAGCAATGGGGCAGGTATGCTGAAAGTGATGATTGATTTTACAGATGGAAAATAGGGAGTAAAAATATTTGCCGCCTGCTGATAGGCAGGCACAGCCCAAAGCTCCGATGGGGCAGGTATGGCAGCTAGATTGCGGCGGAAGGGAAAAGCTCTGGTGAAGATAAGCCAGAGTTTTTCTTTTGGTTTTGTGCTTTGCCTTAGGGTGTGTTGGAAAATATCAGGTACTTGCCAATATGCCAAAAGCAAGGGAAAATAATTTTAGGGCATGGCGTAAAATGCTTTTGGCAAGATTGGATTGCCAATGCTTTTTGGCAGCTTTTTACAGTTGTTTTGCCTATATTGTATAGGGGCCTGATATCCGGAAGAGGGATGCTTCTTTCTTAATTTCAAATATTTTTACTATGCTGTATGCGGGCAGGGAATGGCCTTGTGGGGCACGGTTTTCGCAAGAATCTTGCCTGAGTTTTTAACCTCCGCCTGAAAGCAGCGTGTGGATAAACTGGAAATGCCAGAGCAATCATGCAAAAGAAGCCTTATTTCCCAGAAGGCTGGAACATATAGCTAAAACCTATGGAATTATATTACAGATAGGTATTTGATATTTTCTGTTTTAGGGTATACAATACTACAAAAGGAAAGCAAAAAAATAGAATGGAGGAAGAAAATATGGGTGAAAAAATAGTACAGACTGCAGGCCGGGAAAGCCTTGGGGAATTTGCGCCAATGTTTGCGCATCTGAATGATGATGTGCTGTTTGGGGAAGTGTGGAACGAGGATGCCATTTCCCTGAAAATGAAATGTATCATCACGGTAGTGTCGCTGATGGCATCTGGCATTACGGACTCTTCCCTGTCATACCATTTGGAAAATGCCAAAAAGAATGGGGTAACAAAAGAAGAGATTGCAGCAATCATTACCCATGCAACCATGTATGTGGGCTGGCCGAAGGGCTGGGCAGTTTTCCGCTTGGCAAAGGAAGTATGGGATGAGGGGACAGAAGCTGTGGCGGAATAAGGGAGGCAGCAGTGGTAGGAAAAACAGGAATGGAAGGGATTGGCATGGGAAAGAAAAAAAGGATCGCTTGGATGAGCTTAGTATTGGCAATTGCACTGATTGCGGGGCTGGCAGTTCCGGGAACTGAAGCCAATGCGGCCAGCAAGGCGAAAAAGAAAAAGGTTTTGGTTGTTTATTTTTCAGCGACAGGGACAACAAAGGACGCAGCAGGAAAGGTAAAAAAAGCAACAGGCGGCAAGCTGTACCGGATAAAAGCGGCAAAGCCCTATACGGATGCAGACCTCGATTACAACAATGAGAACTGCCGGGCAAATGTGGAACAGAAAAGCGGCAGCGTAAGGCCCAAGGTGAAAGGGAAGGTAAAAAATATCCGCAAATATGACATTATTTTTGTGGGTTATCCGATTTGGTGGGGTAAAGAACCTATGATTATCCGCACGTTTCTGGAGTCCTATAACTTGAAAGGCAAAACGGTTGTACCCTTCTGCACCAGCGGAGGGAGCGGCATATCCGGCAGCATGAAAGGGATTAAGGCAGCAGCAAAAGGCGCAAAAGTAGTAAAAGGCAAAGACTTAACGGATTTATCCAGTAAGAGCGTAGCAAAATGGGTGAAGAAAAAAATGAAATAGAGGGAAAATCTGAAAGGAACTAACAGCAATGGTAATGCCACATAAGGAAGTAATTTGAAAACAGGCTTTGTCAATTAAACTGTGTAAGTAAATTGCCGGAATATTCCGGCAATTTACACAGATTATATGACACTCTCTTTGTTCCCATATACAAATATATGGAAGAACCTTCGTTTTCTCCGCCCTTTTCTTTTTCTAATAGAAATGAAATGTTACACCAATTCAGGCTCTTTCTTTACAATAACAGCCTGGATGCCATCTATGTCCATGCCTGTTGCAACTGCAATCTGTTCCAGCGTAAAGTGGTTCGTGTACATATTTAGAATGATTCTTTCTTCCCTTTCGGCCCTTCCCTCGGCCCTTCCCTCGGCTCTTCCTTTTTCCCTGATTCCCTGGCTCAAATTACACATTGCGCTCACATCCTCTCTCATCTTATCATTTACCGGGATATTATACTCTGTTTCCATAATCTCCAGTTTTTCCTCCGTAGATAATTCCGTGGAAAGCATGGCGCCCAGCAGGCGGTGCAGCCCATATTCCCCGCTGTGTTCCGGAAGTTCCTTGGAGATTCCTATCAGCATGATGTTCAGCAGGCCAAGCCCGCCTTCCCACTGGCTGTGCCCCATCACCCTGTCATTTGTCAGGTGCATATAGTCCATGCTGTTTTCTTCCATGTCCATACATAGCCAAATGCTGAAGACAGGCTTTATGCTGTCATAATCCATTTTTACAAAATCCCGCTCTTTCTGGGAAGAAACCATCCTGCTCACATAAAATACTGCCCGGTTTGGCAGGCGGTATCCGGCAGGGGTGTCCTTCTGCGCCTCTACGTTCACAATCATCTGCGATACCCCGTCTTTCATGCGCACATAGAAAATAATGTCAAACCTTACAAGCCCTTCCTTTATTTCTGCGTTTTCTGTATTCATCCCGACAACCCGCTGCCCGCTTTTTTCCGCTATCCCATTGGTCTGCCCCGGCTCAGCGGGGACTGTGCCGATAAAAGGTTCCCCTTCAATATAAGGAGCCACGTCTTCCGGCTCCATCCCCCGGAACTCCTCTACGGTTTTTACCAGAATATGCGCCAGAATAATTTTATTCCCCAGCAGGCATTTTGCCTTTTCATCATACTGCGCATCCATGCCTGCCGCGCTGATTGACTTTTTTATTTCCGTGTCCACAGCCATCCTCCTTCCGTATACTTGTGGGCAATGCCAAATTAGCTCCAAAAGCCGCCATTCCCGGGGCATGGCGCCATGGTTACTCCGTGAAATCTATGGCGCATGTACCGTTTGGGACAGTATAATAGCTGCAGATGCCCTTTCTGTGCAGTATTGTATGCCAATATTATACCCTGAAACATCCTCTGAATCAATCGGTACTTTTTTATGTAAAAAACATTTGGCAGGTACTTTTTAGTGTAAAAAACTTTTGCCGTGTGCTTCCTTTGTGCAAAAAGAATTTGTCAGCCAGCATTTTGGCGTATCAAGCGGATAATAAATTTTTCCATGGATTTCATTCCCATTCCGATGGGGTTTCATTCCCTTTTGCCCAAAAACCAAAAATCCTGCCGATATAAATAGTGCAGACAACTCCCTGCGGGATCCATCCCCGGGAGAAACGAAACAGGATTAGGTGAGGACATTGGAAATAGCGATATGTGATGATGAAGCAATCATCCAAGAACAGATAAAAACATGGGTTATGCAGGAACAGCCAAACAGTTCTGTAACCCTCTATGGGACAGGGGACAGCCTGCTTGCAGCCCAAACCCAGTTTGACATCATATTCCTTGATATCCAGATGGAGGGGACAAATGGCATTGAAACAGCCAAAATACTCCGGGAACGGAACGGGGAACCCATCCTGATATTTATTACAGGTATCCGGGAATATGTATTTGAAGCCTTTGACGTAGCGGCTTTCCACTACTTGCTCAAACCCATAGAGGAACAGAAATTCCGGCAGGTATTTAGCCGGGCAATGGAGGAAGTGGGAAAAAGGAAGGGCAGGCAGCGGGATTTGGTGATGATAAAGACAAAGCGCCAGAATTTCACCTTGGAAAAAAGCAGCATTTCTTATATTGAGAGCAGGGGAAAAAAGGTGGCAATCCACACCGCAGGGGAAACGATAGAAGCCTATGCCTCCATGCGCGGGCTGGAAAGCCAGCTTGGCGCAGGCTTTTATCGCTGCCACCGGGGTTATCTGGTGAACATGGCACATGTGGAAGGGTACAGCCATGAAAGCATTATTTTAAGCAACGGGGCGTACGCCTATCTGGCAAAGGAAAAGTATGGGGAATTTGTCAAAGCATATATGCGGTATTTGCGGGAGGATGCTGGCAGCAGCGGGGCAATCCTCCATGGGAATCCTTGAATGGCTGGCATATTGTTTTGGAAAAATGGCAGGGCTGTTGATATTTCGGGAATGGGGTGATTGATATTGGGACAATGGATCATAGGGCTCCTTGACGTCCTGCTGTATTTGGCAGAAGGGTACTGCATCCAGTTCTTTTTCGGCAAGTTTGCGAGGCCAAAGTTTTGCAGGCGGGAATATGCGGGATGGGCAGCCGGGCTTTTGTGGATTGCAGTGCGCATTGCCAGTGAAGCGGTGTTTCCGGAACTAGGCAGCATGGCGCGGTTTTTCAAGCTGCTGATTTCCGCCGCGGCTCTGTTTGGGTTCTGCGCCTTTTGGTACGAAGGGAACCTTCCGTTAAAAATATTTCTGGCTGTCCAGTTTGTGTCCCTGCGGGAGCTGTCATTTTGGGCAGCCAGCAGCCTCCTGTTCTTAGGGAACAGCCTGATAAGTTTATGTGCCCATGGGGCGGGCCGCGGGTGGATTCCCATGGGCTGGCTGGTTCCGGCGGTGAGTTCGGTGTCATACGTTTCCGTTGCCCTTGAATGGGCGGTGCAGGGGCTGCTGCTTTTTGTTTCTGTCAGGAAAATTGCGGGATGCTTTCCGGGCAGGGAGGAAAGGCGGATGGGAAAGGAAATCTATTTTTACCTGCTCCCTGCTGCTGCAGGGCTTTTGGCAGATATGCTGGTGTCCCTGATTATCATTACAGCAGAAAATGGGAAGACTGTCATATTATACGAAAAATTCCCCATCCTGCACTTGCTGGTTCCCCTGCTTGCATTGTCCCTGCTGCTGGCGGACGTGTTTAGTTTCCGGATTTATCAGGAGTTGGCCCAGCTGCAGGAAGAACGGGCGGAAAAATCAATACTGGAACACCAAATTACCCAGCTGCAAGGTTCCATGGCAGAGCTGGAGCATATGTATAGCGGGGTGCGTGCAGTGAAACATGACATGAAGAACCACATAGCAGTCCTGCAAAGCCTGATACAGGAAAAATGCCATCCCCATTCCGGGGAGCAGGAGGAAATCCAGCAGTATTTTGCAGGGATGTGCCAGTCGGTGGAGCAGCTTGACAGCAGGGTGCATACAGGAAATGCCGTCAGCGACGCAGTGGTTGGCAGCAAATTCCGCTATGCACAAACACAGGTACCGGGCATCCGTCTGGATGCCGGCAATTTCCTGCTGGGGGACGCCCTTGCCGTAAAGCCGTACGACATAGGGATTATCTTGAACAATGGCCTTGACAACGCCATTGAGGCCTGTATGCGGATGAGGGAAAAAGAGCCGCAGGCAGAAGCCTATATTGCCCTCCGCACGTTTCAGGCAAAGCAGATGTTTTTTATGGAAATCGAAAATAGCTTTGACGGCGAAGCCTCTTTCCCGGAGGGCGGCGGGTTTCCCATATCTGCAAAAGGTGACAGGGAACTCCACGGGATAGGCTTAAAAAACATCCAGAAATGTGCAGAAAAATATAGCGGCGATATAGACTGCATCGTGGAAAATAACAAGTTCATATTATCTGTCATGGTAAAAGGATGGGATGGCAGCAGTATGGGCAGTATGGAATGAAGGAGAGGGTGGCTTTTATGGACATTTTCGGCATTAATAATAGTTGGGCAAGCCTGTATCAGAATAGCGGGGCGGCGGGTTCCTTGGCAAGTCCCAGCCGGTATAGGGGAATTGGCAGCGTTATGGCGGACACAAGCCAGTACAGGGGAATCGGCAGTGTTTTGGCGGATGCAAACCAGTACAGGGGGATTGGAAATACCTTGGCGGATGCAAGCCAGTACAGGGGGATTGGAAATACCTTGGCGGGTTCAAGCCAGTACAGGGGGATTGGAAATGTTTTGGCAAGCCCATATTCCTACACAGGGCTGCCAAGTGCTCTGGCAAGCCCATACCAGTACCGGGGAACTGCCAAGGTTTTGGCAAATCCCGGCCAATATGCAGGAATTACCAGCGCGTTTATAAACCCATACTTATATACAGGCATAGGGAACCCGCTGTCTTTTGCCGAGGCGCTTTTGGCAGCAAAGGACAGGCTTGGGGGCGGGCTGCCTTATTCTGAGGCTTATGCAACGGCAAGGGGCAGGAATGGATTCCCAGCATATGGCCTGTGTGCAAATGGCTGCTGCGGGCATGGCATAGGCAGGGGAACAGGAACTGGCAATGGTACAGCCAATGTATTTCAGGAAGAAAAATATCAGGGCGGCAACGCAAGCCTAGCTTCGGAAAACCGGAGCAGCACAGGCAAGGGGCAGCTCAATAGGTATGGGGCGGCAGTAACATTGCTGAACCCGCAGGCGCAGGGAAGGCTGGAATCTGCACTTGGGAAGGATGCGGTAGAAGCCTTGCCCAAAGTGCTGCAGGAAATGCAAGAGTACCCGGAATCAGCAAGGGAAATTGTGGATGGGTGGATGCAGTTATGGGCATAGCGTACAGCCTGGGCCTGCAAAGTGAAAAAGATGGAAAAGGCAATTGAATAAATATAAAAAATAAAGTACAATGGAGGCGTAGACGGTAAGAACGGTGAATTTTGGCATATTACCGAAAAATGGCAGGACAAAAGGATTAGAAACCCCACAATGGAAAATACGTACAGAATACAAGAAAATAAAAGGATGGGAAGTTATGCTGGACTGTTTAGCAGTAGGGATGGGAGGTTTCCTTGGGGCGGTATGCCGCTATTTGGTTGGCCTGATCCCCATGGAGGAAAGATTTGCATTTCCGGTAAAGACATTTGCAATTAATTTGGCAGGTTCCTTTGTAATAGGAATCATTGCATCCCTTGCCATGAAGCAGGGAGTTTTAGGGCCAAGGGCAGTCCTCTTCCTGAAAGTTGGGCTGTGCGGGGGCTTTACCACCTTTTCTTCCTTTGCATTGGAAACAGGGAGTTTGCTGAAGGAAGGGAACATGGCGGCTGCAATGGCATATGCGGTACTAAGCATGGCGCTTGGGGTGGCGGCTGTCTTTGCCGGGGAAGCGGTTGCAGGGTGAATGGGGACGCGGCTGTGCCTTGCGGGCGTTTAGATCTTTGTAACTATTCAGCCTTTGGCTTCATAGTTACGGAATCCGGCCTATTAGAGTTTGCCTTACGGCAAAGAGGCCGGATTCTATTCCAGCCGTTACGTGTTCTTACGGACTTTGCAGCAGTGCAAAGTCCTGAGCTGAACTGTTACAGATCTTTACCAAAACATTGCATAAAACATTGCATAACAGGAAAAATGGTATTATAATAGTACGCATGTGCTGCACTAGCAGCAGAATCCAAAACATAAGGAGGTATGAGAAATGGCCCAAGTGACAAAGGAAACCATGATTGGGGAACTGCTCCAGATTGATGAAAATGTTGCACCGCTTTTGCTGGAAATTGGGATGCACTGCCTTGGCTGCCCGTCTTCCCAGATGGAAACCATTGCAGAAGCAGCTATGGTGCATGGGATTGAGCCGGATGCATTAGTAGGGAAAATTAATGATTTTCTGGCAAAATAAATGGCTGCCCTGCCAGTTTTGGCAGCAATGGGGAGCTTGCTCAGGGAAGCTGTTTCCATGCGGGCTTAAGGCTTATCACGGCCGATGCAGCCAGCCATGGCTGCTGGGGATAGCAATTTTCCCAGCGTATTTAAGGAAAAACGGGGCAATCAGCTATGGCAGGTACTGCGTAAGCTGGTTCCCCGTTTTCTTTTGTCCGTATATACTTATGATTCGTGGATAAGGATTCCCTTCTTACCAAAGTAAAACTATCTGTGCAATTCCCCCTTTTTTTCTCCAAAAGCCTTGAAGTTATTCTGTGATGTAATAAATTAATTTGGCGGCCCATGCCTGCCAGCTATGGAGCTATGGTACGCAACGATATCCATATGGATGTGTTGCTTCTGTTACGTGCCTTTCCATGGTACCGCATGCTGCCCAGTATTGATCCATTAGGCAAATGGGTCCGGATGTTTTCCCCTATAGCACAGCGTACAGCTGCCCTTGAAAGGGTACTTAGGTTTTTGGGTTTCTTTCTTTTCCCCTATAGCACAGCGTACAGCTGGCCCTGAAAGGGTACTTAGGTTTTTGGGTTTCTTTCTTTTCCCCTATAGCACAGCGTACAGCTGCCCTTGAAAGGGTACTTAGGTTTACAGGTTCCATTGTTTCCCAAAATATGGTGCAGCGTAATGCGGCGTCCTTATTTGGGATGGTTCCGGTGAGGGAGCTCCAGAATTCCCGGGGAACCGCCCGGCCGCCCAGCCGGGTATCCCAGCATCTTTTTTCTTCTCCCAAAATACGGGGCAGGCTGCCCCAACTGCCAGCACAGTTTATTTTTATTTTTTAAGGGATGCCCGGGATGGGCGGCCAGGGTTAGGCCTTTCTGGGGAGATGCGGTGCAAAGCCCTGATGCCGGAAGGCAGGCCATGCATCTGTCTGAAAACAGGCGTTTGTTAAAAATATCCATTTAAGTATAAAACATACAGATGATTGCGTTGTTTCTGGGTTAATTTTTCGTTGATTTCCACATACTATATATCTATGGAACATGAAGGGTAGAAACAGAAAATACATTTGCAGTTAAAGATAATCTTGAAATGTGCCTAGTACAAAAGGCCGAAACGGGCAGAAATTGCATCTGGAGCGCCTGCCCGAATGTTTGGCGGCCATGCTGCTTTTTGGAAAACAGCGGCTTACAGAACTCCTTTCTGCCTGAGCCAGACGGGCATCTCTCGTTATTTATAGCATACAAATACTGGTAAGTGCAAGGTGTTTTGGCAAAAGTTTAGAAAATTAATATTTTTTTTAGAAAATCAGGGGGCGTATGGCTTGACGAAGTACAAGGATATGTAATATACTTTGAGTACTATAAACAGGCAAGTTTTCGACATTCCTGATTGTAGTATTTAGCTTTGTTGGTTTTGTATTGATATATATTTTTATGGAATTCCTGATGGTGCATTTTAGGAAAAGGAAGTGGTCATATGAAAATTGAAAAAGTGAATGAGAATCAGATCCGCTGCACCCTGACCCGTGAGGATTTGGCGGACCGGCAGCTCAAGTTAAGTGAACTGGCATATGGGACCGAGAAGGCGAAGCTTTTGTTCCGTGACATGATGCAGCAGGCAGCATATGAATTTGGGTTTGAGGCAGAGGACATCCCGCTGATGATTGAGGCGATTCCCCTGTCAGCAGATACAATTATTTTGATTATTACGAAGGTGGAATACCCGGAAGAACTGGATACGCGCTTTTCCCAGTTCGCGCCCGGCGACCCGGAGGATGAAGCCCAAGGCGATTACATGGGCATGGACAGCGACAAGGTTTTTGAGGCTGCAGGGGCGGATGACATCCTTGACTTGGTACGCAAGCTGCAGGAGCAGAGCCGTACGGCCGAGGGCAAGGAGCAGGCGGACCATTATATCCCCTTAGAAAAAGCGGTAAAGAAGAAACAGAAGAAAAAAGAAGAAGAACCTCTTGTGGTAGACATTACCAAGCTTTTTGTTTTTGATGAGTTAGATGAGGTGAACCGGTTGGCGCGGGTGCTGAAGGGCTTTTACAATGGCTGCAATGTGCTCTATAAGAACAAGCTGAACCGGAAATATTACTTAGTTGTCAGCAAGAGCCAGCATACGCCGGAGGAATTTAATAAGGTTTGCAATATTTTGTCAGAATATGCACATCAGGAAAAATATTCTACTGCAATCCGGGCGTATTTTGATGAGCATTATGAGCTGATTCTGAAAGAGGATGCATTACAGACTTTAAGTAAAATATGAGAACAGGGGGCTGTTACATTCAGGGTTAAACTACAGGATATGGCATAGGGAAATTCGTTTTCCATATCTTGTATTTCATTCTCCGAATGTGGCAGCCCCTTTTGCACGTAGGAGGATGAAATGTCAGGAAGGGACAGGCAGCACTTCCCGGGCGGCGGGGATGCTGGATGGGAGTTAGGCAACGGAGATTTTGGGGCAGGCAGGGAGCCGGATGGAATGGATTTTTATGGTGAAAATGGCTGGGAGCCAGAGGCAGAAGGTTATTTTCAGGGACAGGAACCAGCCGGATGGGATCCCGGCATAGACGGTTACGGCCAAGGGGAACCGGCCGGGTGGGATCCCGGCATGGACGGTTACGGCCAAGGGGAACCGGCCGGGTGGGATCCCGGCGTGGAAGATTATGGGGAGGAAGAGCCCAAGGAGGGTTCCGGCGCAGGATCAGACGGAAGGAATTCTGGCAGGGGAGCCAGCCGGAACTCAGGCCGGAGGGCTTCTGGCAGGAAAAAAAGCGGGCAGCCAAGGAGGAGGCCGGCTGGGAAAGGCGGCAATGGCGGCCCGTCCCGGCCCAAACGTCCCCAGGACCAAAACGGCAGGGGCAGGAGGAGGCCGAAAAGGGATAACCGTACCCCCATTGCCGCCGCAGTTATTTTTATTACGGCGGTGGTAGCCATTGCCCTGATTAGCGCACTCGTAAAGAAATACAGCCCCAGCAAAGAGCGGGCAGATTTGGATGAATATTACAACGTATATAGCCCGGAGGACATGGCAATCCTTTTGGACGGCCAGCTTTTAGAAGAAACGGCAAAGTATTGGGACGGCCGCGTTTACATGGATTACAAGCTGGTGCAGCAGTATCTAAACCAGCGTTTTTATTGGGATTCCAATGAAAATATCCTGCGGTACGTAACGGACAAGGATGTGGTTTCCGTCCATGCGGGCGGCAGGGATTACACGGTATCCAAGAAAACAGAGCAGGCAGATTACACCATTGTAAAAGTGGATGGGGAACAAATGTATCTGGCTTTAGATTTTGTCCAGCTTTATACCAACATTGATTTTGCGGTGCATGAGGCTCCAAACCGGGTGAAAATCACCGCTTCGTGGGGGGAGATACAGACAGCCCAGGTACGGAAAGATACCCAAATCCGTGTGAAAGGCGGCATTAAAAGCCCCATTGTGGCAGATGTGGAAAAAGAGGCCAAGGTGGAAATTTTAGATGCCGGGGAGGACTGGAGCAGGGTATGCACCGGGGACGGCATGATTGGCTGGATGCAGAATAAAAGGCTGGGCGATGCAGCCGCAGAAACCATTGCAAGGGAATTTGAAGAACCGGCATTTACCCATTTACTGAAGGACGGGCCGGTAAGCCTTGGCTGGCATCAGGTGACAACGCAGGAGGCAAACGGCAGGATTTCAACTATTTTGCAGGACACCAAAGGCGTGAATGTCATTTCCCCTACATGGTTTTACTTGAATGATAACGATGGGAATATTTTTTCCCTTGCCAGCAGGGAGTACGTCAGCTATTGCCACCAGAACAATGTGGAAGTCTGGGGCTTAGTCAGCAATCTGGAAAACCCGGACGCCAGCAGCACTTATGTGCTGACCCACACCTCTACGAGGGATTACCTTGCGAACCAGATTATTGCGGCTGCCATTGAGTATGACTTGGACGGGATTAATCTGGATTTTGAGGCCCTTAGCGGCGAAGTGGGGGATTCCTACATCCAGTTTGTGCGGGAGCTGTCCTTAAAGTGCAAGAACAACAATCTGGTGCTTTCCGTGGACAACTATGTGCCCACCAGCTACACGGCCTTTTACAACCGGGCGGAGCAGGCCGTCTTTGCAGATTATGTAATCATCATGGGATATGACGAGCATTACAGTGGTTCCGAGGATATTGGCTCCGTGGCGTCAATCGGCTTTGTCCGGGACGGGGTGGAAAATACCTTGAAGGAAGTCCCGCCGGAGCAGACAATTTTAGCCATGCCCTTTTACACGAGGGTCTGGGAGCTTACCCCTAAGGATGGGGCTGGGGAGGACGTGGAATCCGCGGCGGAAAATTACCTGCCTTATACCTTTACCTGTACCGAGGAAGGCATGCAGACCGTGGAAAACCGCTATACGGAAAACGGCGCGCAGGCTGTTTGGTCCGAGGAGGACGGGCAGTACATTGCTGAATATGAAAAAGATGGGAAAACTTACAAAATGTGGGTAGAAAATGAAAAATCCTTGGAGGAAAAGCTGAAAGTCATGAAAAAGCATAAGCTGGCGGGGGCGGCTTATTGGAAACTGGGGCTTGAGAGGCCTTCTGCGTGGGATACCATCATTAAATATGTGAACTGACCGGCAGCCGCCTGCTGTTACTGCGGCTTTTGATAAAAAAGATAAAGGAGGAGGGCAAGATATGAAGGAACATACGATGGGAAGGGTGACAATACCAACAGACGTGGACGTGGTCCCTGAAACGCTGGAACTTGTAAAACGCTGGGGGGCAGATGCAATCCGCGACTGTGATGGGACCGATTACCCGGAAGAATTGAAGGACGTAGATGCAAAAGTCTATTCCACCTATTATACCACCAGAAAAGACAATGAATGGGCGAAAGCAAACCCGGACGAAATCCAGCAGATGTATATTATGACGCCTTTTTATACGGCAGTGGGGGAAGAGTTATCCATCCACCTGATGGACCACCTGTACCCGGACATGCTGAAAGTCAATGACAGGGACGACATCACAAGGTGGTGGGAAGTCATCGACCGCACCACAGGGGAAGCCCTGCCGCCGTCCCAGTGGCGCTACGACGGGGCAGCAGGGAATGTGTTAATCCACGGGGCAAAGGAATTCCACGACTATACCGTAAGTTTCCTAGCTTACATCATGTGGGACCCGGTGCATATGTACAATGCAGTGACAAATGGCTGGACAGATTTTGAAAAACAGATTACCTTTGATGTGCGCCAGCCAAAGACAAAAGAATTTTCCATGGGCCGCCTGCGGAAATATATTGAGGACAACCCCCATATCGATGTCATCCGTTACACGACTTTTTTCCATCAGTTCACCTTGATTTTCGATGAACTGGCAAGGGAGCGGTATGTAGACTGGTATGGGTATTCCGCCTCCGTAAGCCCATATATTCTGGAGCAGTTTGAACAGGAGGTTGGGTATCGGTTCCGGCCGGAATTCATTATAGACCAAGGCTACATGAACAACATTTACCGCATCCCCAGCAAGGAATTCCGGGATTTCCAGAAGTTCCAGCAGAGGGAAGTGGCAAAACTTGCGAGAGAAATGGTGGATATCACCCATGCGTGCGGCAAAGAAGCCATGATGTTCTTAGGGGATCACTGGATTGGAACAGAGCCGTTTTTGGAGGAATTCCGCTCCATTGGCCTGGACGCCGTGGTAGGGAGCGTCGGGAATGGGAGTACCCTGCGGCTTATCAGCGACATTGAAGGGGTGAAATACACGGAAGGGAGGCTCCTGCCCTATTTCTTCCCAGACGTGTTCCACGAAGGGGGCGACCCGGTAAAAGAGGCGAAAACCAACTGGGTAACGGCAAGGCGCGCGATTTTAAGGAAACCCATTGACCGTATCGGGTATGGCGGCTATTTGAAGCTGGCGATGGAATTCCCGGAATTTATTGATTATGTGGAAGACGTGTGCGAGGAATTCCGGGTGCTTTATGAAAATATCAAGGGGACGGTCCCTTATTGTATCAAGAAAGTTGCCGTGTTAAATAGCTGGGGCAAAATGCGGGCATGGGGCAACCATATGGTGCACCACGCAATTTACCACAAGCAGAATTACTCCTATGCCGGGGTGATTGAAGCCTTGAGCGGCGCGCCCTTCGATGTGCGGTTCATAAGTTTTGACGATATCCGGGAAAATCCTGCTGTTTTGGATGATATTGACGTGCTGCTCAATGTGGGCGGCGCAGACACGTCATTTTCAGGCGGCGAAAATTGGATTGACGAGAAAATCATTACTGCAGTGAAGCGGTTCATCTACAACGGCGGCGGCTTTATCGGCATCGGGGAGCCTTCTGCCCACCAGTATGAGGGGCATTTCTTCCAGCTTGCCACAACCATGGGCGTGGAAAAAGAAACCGGCTTTACGCTGAATATGGATAAATACAACTGGGAAGAGCACAGCCATTTTATCAAAGAGGACTGCACCAAGGAGATTGATTTCGGCGAAGGCCAGAAGAACATCTATGCCCTAGAGGGGGCAAAAATTTTGGTGCACCATGGCAAGGAAGTGCAGATGGCAGTCAACGAGTTTGGGAAGGGGCGCAGCGTGTATATCAGCGGGCTGCCGTACAGCTTTGAAAACAGCCGCATCCTGTACCGGTCCATTCTCTGGGCCTCCCATGGCGAGGGGCGCCTGCATGAGTGGTTCAGCACGAACTTTAATGTGGAGGTCCATGCATATGTGGAAAATGGGAAATACTGCGTAGTCAACAATACGTATGAGCCCCAGAAAACAACCGTCTACAAAGGGGATGGGACAGGCTTTGAGGTGGAACTTGGGGCAAATGAGATTATCTGGTATGAAATATAGATAGGGAAGGCAATGCAATATTGAAGTGCAGAGGAAACCGGAGGGCGCACATGTACGGCGTGCCAGATTTAACAGCAGTATGATGGACGCAAGGAGGGATGCTTTTGGGCATCCCTTTTCTTTATTGGTTCTAATGGAATGGGAGGGTGGAAGGAGAGATGGCAACACACTGGTAGCCAAAATGTGGAGGATAAAAAAAACGCGTTACTCTCCATGATTTAGAGCATAGAAAACAGGCCAGAAGAAAGGGTTTTCCGCTATTGTTCAGGAAATATAAATATGTCTTCAATTGCAGCGCCTACTGTTCAGGAAATATAAATATGTCTTCAATTGCAGCGCCCACTGCCCGGGAAATGTCCACGGCCAGCTTCAGGGAAGGGTTGTACTGGGCTTTTTCTAACCGCATAATCGTTTCCCGCCGCACGCCTACCTGCATGGCTAACTGCTCTTGGGTCAAATCTTTTTGCTGGCGGTATTTTTTTAGCCTACATTCAAAGCCGGGCATATCTTATTCCTCACTTCCTGAAATAGAGTCCCCGCGGTCATAGCGGTACAGCAAGTATTCGCTGAGGAACTGCCCCAAGGCAAGGGAAAGGGTAATGGCAATCAGGATGGCAATTAAGGTGTATTCCAGATTTCCCATCAATTTCCCCTGCCCGCAGACCAGAATGGACAGGAAAATAATGGAAATGGAAACCTTGTCGGCAGCAAGCCGCGCCTTTATCTGGTTTTCCTTGAAGCGTTCATCCATCAAAGTCCCGGACATTTTCCCTTCATAGAAAAAACCGAAGAACCCAAAAAAGAGGAAAAATACGAAAGGGGAAACGGATTTGTCCACATGGTAAGACCAAAATCCCAGAAACCCAAGGAACCCTGTAAACCCAAGGAAGCCCAGCTTAGGATTAATGCTCCTTGTTATCTCCATGGCAGCCATTTGAGGGGCCATGCCCCCTGTAGATTTCGGGCTGGTTTTTTTGCGGTTTGCAGCACGTATCAATAGGATAAAAAGGCAGAGGATATACAGGGCGAAAAAGCATATGGACAGTATCATGGGCAAATCCGCCAGCCGGAATGTATATTTGGAGAAATCCATCGGCACAACCAACCGTGAGTTGTTGAAGGTAATGGATTGCCAGGCCGAGAGGGCGGCGGACAGGGCGCATAGGGCACCGAGGATAATTAAGGTTCTTTTGGAATTTTTTTTCATTGCTGTTACCTCCTTACATGATATATTTATCACTTTATATGACAAATATATCACTTATCTATGGAGGTGTCAAGGGAAAAGTGAGAAATATATCTCATTATCCGCATTATGTACCGTGGCAATGATGTCCGCAAGCAGCTGCAAAAAGTAAATATGGATGATTAATGAAATAGCACAGCCTCTTAAAGTGTAACATGGCTGTGCTATTTTGATGCATGTTAAAATGTAACGTAGTTGTGCCATTTTGATACAAGTGGAACCGTATGGCAGGAAACAGGGAAAGGCAGGGCAAAAGGCAGGTATAACCGGCTCATTTTACAATTTCCACAGCGCCAGATGGAATTTGGGCCCGATATGGGCAGGCGTTTCCAGTCACAACAAATAAGTGCCCTGTCGCTCCATTTCCAAAGTTTTTCCAGAAAGAGTGCCGATAACATAAGTAGCCGGAACATGAACCAGAATGTGGCTAGTTCCAGAATAAGCGAGGTTAGGGAAAGTTGAATATTGCAATCTGTGACGATGAAGCGTATGTGCGTGCGTACATACGGAAGTTAATAGGGCAGCAAGGGGTGGACTGCAATATCCGTGAATTTTCATCCGGCCAAGCATTGCTGGACGCCCAAGGGTTATGTGGGAACTGTGGGTCCCCGCTTGGCAGAGGGCAGGAAGGCAGCAAAACCGGAGAATCCCTGCCCCGGGAAGGAAACCAAAGGGGCGGAACCGAAGAAGGGCAATCTGGCAATGGAACGCAAGGCAGCAGAGCCCAAAGCCTGCCGCCCGGGGAAGGGAACATAGACATCCTATTCTTGGATATTTCCATGGACGGGCTGGATGGGATGGATGTGGCGAGGCGCCTACGGAGCCGGGCAGAGGGCAGTGGAGGGACGGTTTTGGGCAGACTGCCCTTGCTGATTTTTGTGACAGGCTACCCGGAATATGCCATAGAAGCATTTTCCGTCCACGCCTTCCAATTTCTGGTGAAGCCCATAAAGGAGCAGGAATTTTCCAAGGTATTTGGGCAGGCGGTGCAGGAATACCGTTGCTTAGCTGGGAAAGGGCAGGCTGCGCCAAAGGAGCTGCTGGTCCGGATGGGGCATACCACCCGGAAGGTTTTGGCAGGGGACATTTATTATGCGGAGAGCAGCAACCGCAAAGTCATCCTGTGCCTTGGGGATGAGAAAATTGCCTTTTACGGCAGGATTAGCCAGTTGGAAGAGGAGCTTGTGGAACATTTTTTCCGGGTGCATAAGGGCTATTTGGTAAATATGGAATATGTGGAGCGGTACAGCCGGACGGAGGTCTGGATGAAAAACGGCGACCGCCTGCTGGTTTCCAAGTACAAATACCAAGATTTTGTGAAAGCATACCTGAAATTTATTTCGGAGGAAAGCCATTGAGCCAAAATGTGTATGAATGGGTGATTAATTGCACCGGGGTACTCCATGTCATGGTGCAGGCCTTGGTTTTTCAGGCACTTTGGGGGATGTTCTATCCTGCAAGGGACAAAGGCCGCATCCTTCTGGCGGGGGCATTGGCGGGGGTGAACCTCCTGATTGCTTTCTGGCCGGGGTTGGCGTCGTGGATCCGCTACCCCCTTTCAGCAGCGTTGGCGCTTGCCTATGTATTTGTGCGGCACCAGAAACGCTTGGAGAAAGCAGTCTTTGTGCTGCTCTTGTTTTACAACCTCCATGGGCTCAGCTTTCTGGTCTGCAATAGCATCCACCAGTATGGGATAGAGGAATACTACAGCCATCTGGATCCGGCTTCGGAGGGGTATCTCCAGCAGATTTACCTAGGGGCGGCTGTGGGGCAGGCGCTTTTGGTGTTAGCCTATGGCTTGCTGCTGTGGGGATTTGCAGTTATTTTGGGGAAAATGGCAGGGCAGCCGTGGGAAATGGGCTGGCAGGATACCGTGTTTTTGTCTTCCCTGAATGTGGCCGGCGGCATGTTGGCACGGATGGTTTTTGATATTTCCATGGTGGAAACAGAGCAGGGGGTGTTCCTGCTGTTTGACGAAAAGCGGGATATGTTATGGAAAATCCCACTCTTGGCGGTGCTGATTTACCTCGGGGAGCTGGCGGCAGTTTCTATTTTCCAGAAATACCGGGAATTGCAGAGGGAGCGGCAGCAGCATTTTGTGGAAAAGCAGCAGATGAAGGCTTTGGAGCGGCGGCTGGAAGAAGCGGAGGATTTCTACGGCAGCATCCGCAAGGCGCGGCATGAGATGAAAAACCACATGGCGAACTTAAAAGGCTTAGCGGCTGCAGGGAATTTTCAGGACGCAGGCCAGTACATGGAAAAGCTGGAGGGGGCCATGGGCTCGCTGGATTACCAGTTTGCCACAGGCAACCCCCTGACGGACGTCATTATCAATGATAAATACCGGAAGGCCGCGGGGGCGGGGATTGATTTTCAGGTGCAGTTTTGCTATGGGCCGGAAGTGTCCATCCCGGCGTTTGAGATGGGAATCCTTTTGGATAACCTTCTGGACAATGCCATAGAGGGATGCAGGAGGGTGGAAGATGGCGCGCCCCGCTATATCCGCCTTTCCCTGAAACGGAAGAACCATTTCCTGCTGTTAGAGGTGGAAAACAGCTTTGACGGCATTGTAAGGTGGGAGGAAGGCCGCCCGCTGCCCGCTACCAGAAAGCAGGGAAAAGTACCGGCAGATAGTTGTGGGAAGAGCCGCCCGCTGCCTGCTACCAGAAAGCAGGGAAAAGTATCGGCAGGCAGTTGTAGGAAGTGCGGCAGGAGCGCGTTGCTTGCCAATAAAAAGCCGGAGGGGGAATTGGCGGGAAAATGCGGCGGATGCCTTGAAAAAGCATTTCCATCTATGGGAGGGCCAAAACTGTTATGGGCAGATGCGGAGCATGGGATTGGCCTGAGCAGCGTCAAGGAGATAGCGGAACGGTATCTAGGAGTTATGGATATTCAAATAAATGGAACTGTATTTTATGTAAAAGTAATGCTGCAGCAGGAGGTATCAGAATGAGAGTGACAGACCAGATTATCAATGAAACAGCAAGGCGGGCAGGCGTCCCGGTGAACATGTCCCTTGTGGATTTCCTGAACAAGAACCACAAAGACGACTTTTCCGACGTGTTTGGGGCAGAGGCCAGCACAAATTTGGCGAAGAAAAACAGCTATGAAAAATTAGAAAAAACAGCGGAGGAACTGGCGCGCAGCGCACAGGCATTTATGGCGGAAGGGCAGGATTCCATGTTTGCCAAGGCAAAGGAAAGCGGGGATTACGGGGAAGTTTACAGCCAAGTGGAAAAGCTGCTGGAAAGCTATAATTCTACTTTGAAATCCTTAAAATCCAGTTCCTCGGCATTGGACGGCTACTACCGCCAAATGCTCACGGAGGCCGCTTCGGAGAACAGCGAAGCCTTGAAAACAGCAGGGATTGCCATAGGAAAAGATGGGACGTTAAGCCTTGACATGGAGAAGCTAAAAGAGCTGGATAAGGAAAGTTTGGAGAACTTATTTGGCCCATCCGGCACATTTACGGAAAAGGTGGCTTTTCTGGGAGAGCGGGTAGCCGACAACGCCGGGGCCAATGCCTTAAGTTTTTCCAGCAAATACAATGCCAGCGGGAACAGCTATGCGTCCTTTGGGAATAAGTACGATATTTGGGGGTAGGGAAAGGAGAAATTATGTCCCAGAATACCATGTATGTAAATTATATGACAAAGACATACCATAATTTTCTGAAAAGTTATGAAGCAGGGCAAAAACAGGCAGAATCCGTATCATTTGCAGATAAAATAGCAGAAAAGAAGCTGGAAACAGCAGAGGTTGCCCAGCCAGAGATTTCTGCCAAGGAATTGACGCTGGAAGAATACAAGCAGTATATCCATGAAAAAATATCCCAGATTCCGGTAAGCCCTTCCCAGATGGACTCTTCTTTTTCCGTGCATATTTCGGATGCAGGGTTTGAGGCCATGAAGGCTGACCCGGAGTATGAGAAATGGGTGCTGGATACTTTAAAGTGCAGCTTTGGCTTCCAGAACCCATGGGCTGGCATTTGCGGCGGCAGCTTTGTGGTCCATCGGTTTGGGGCTACGAAGGAAGAGTATAGCGGCCAAAGCTGGAATTCGGGTTTCCAGAATGGGAAAGGGGAAAGCCTGTTCCAGAAGGAATCCGAGGACAGCTTCTGGGAACGGCGGGTGCAGCGCAGGAAACGGCTGCAGGAGCAGTTGGAGGAATTGCAGGAAAAGCGGATGCTGGACAAAAGGATGCTGGGGGAGGATTACGTGCAGCAGGCGTATTTTTCCGCGGAACTGCTGTTTGCTGGGGCTGGGGAAGGAAAACCAGAAGACTAGCGGATCCTATGCAGATACATGTTTCAAGGGGCTGTTGCAAATTGTGGAATTCCTACAACATACTGTATCAATCTTTCTGATACGTTATAAAATGTGGAAGGATTTCTGTATTTTGCAGCAGCCCCTTGCGTACTTATTGGTTAGTATTATGTTCTACCGTTTTATTTTGCTACTCTTTTTTGCAGTGCTCCATGCGCTGTACAGGGTGTTTTTCCCGGCTTTTTTATAGCTTCGGAGCCGTACATAATATTTGTTCCCTGCTTTCAGTTTTTTGAAGGTACATGCAGCCTTTGTGGTATTCTGTTTTTTCACATTTTTCTTGAAATTCTTGCTGGTGCTTACCTGTACCTGATATCCGGTTGCACGCTTGTCTTTTGCCCATTTTACCGTTAATTTCCTGCCTTTCCCTATGGACAGGGATTTTACGGACGGTTTCTTTGGGTAAACTTTGATGGTGATTTTCACGGAATCTGTTTGTGTCTTGGCCGTGATGTATGCGGTTCCGGTGTTTTTGATGGTTACTTTGCCGTT
The DNA here is from genome assembly GCA_910580195.1 of uncultured Lachnospiraceae bacterium. Classification (GTDB taxonomy): domain Bacteria; phylum Bacillota; class Clostridia; order Lachnospirales; family Lachnospiraceae; genus Petralouisia. Next base: position 115,066 of record CAJTWA010000002.1, on the reverse strand, counting down.
TGTTTTGCCGACGGCGGCTACTTTGCTGTTGGAGCTTTTGTAAGTTAAGCTGCCGTTGGAGGTTACTTTAAGTTTGAAGGGCTTTGTGCCGTAGGCAACGGTGTAGGTTTTCTTTTTGCAGGTGATGGGCTGTTTGGCATTGCCAGTTCCCGCAGAGCCGTTGCCGCCGGAAGTGCCGTTGTTCCCGGAGGAGCCATTGCCGCCGGGAGTGCCGTTATTCCCAGAGGAGTTATTAGCCGTGGTTATGGTAAATGTTTTGGTTACGCTCCCTTTGTAATTGCCTTTGCCTGTGACGGTTGCTTTTGCAGTCCCTATATTGACATTGTCGGTGTAGGCAACGGTGTAATCTGTGTTTAGGGTGAGTGTTTTTCCGTTTAACGTTACTGTTACGGCTGGGGTTTTGGCCTTTCCGTCGTAGAGATAGGTAGTTTTTTCCAGAGTTACGGTTGCATTGGAAATGTCAGTTTGGGATGGCCCGTTAAATGGGAAGCCATATTTTGCTGCATATTTTTCTGCTGCAGAACCGCTTTCCCCATAGATGACAAAATTCGATACTTTCCTGTCCTCGTACCCTCCACCGTCGTCCGGGTCCACCTCATATTCATAAAAACCAAATGCATAATCGTTGATAGAGGTTACGGTGCTGGGGATAGTAATGCTTTTCAGGTTAAGCCAGTTATAAAATGCGTAGCTGCCGATAGAAGTGACGCTGGCTGGGATAGTAAGGCTTGACGGGCTGTTACTCCAGTACGACAGGTGGAATGCATCATCACCGATAGCGGTTACCGCTTTCCCGCTAATTGTTGCTGGAATCGAGCCGTTCCCGCTATCACCTGTTAGGATTGTTACGCTGTTTTTATCCTCATTTACTGTATACTTATAATCTCCCTCCCAGCCGGTTTCGCTGATTCGGAAAGAGGTTGTCTGGCTCCCGGTATAATTGCCTTTGCCAGTGATGGTTACTTCTGCGCGCCCGATATCGGTGTTGTTGCTGTAGGATACGGTATAGTCAGTGCCCTCAATCAGGGTTTTTCCGTCCAGTTTTACGGTTACGGCTGGGGTTTTGGGGGTTCCGTCCCAAACATAACCGTTGTCTTCACCTTCCAGCGTTATGCTGGCATCGGAGAGGTCGTAATCGGTTGTCCCAGAGTTTTCATCGTCAGCGCTGGTAATGGAAAATGTTGTAGTTGCTGTTCCCTTGTAGTCGCCTTTTCCTGTGACAGTTACCGTTGCGGTTCCCACATTGATATTGTCGCTGTAGGAAACGGTATAGTCGGTGTCCGGGTTTAATACTTCATCATTGTTTAGTTCAACGGTTAGGGCTGGCTCTTTGGGAGTCCCATCGTAAGTGTAGCTGGTTCTTTCCAATCTTATCGTGGCTTTGGAAAGGCTCCGGGCAGTGGGGACAAATGTAAATTCATTGTTTGATGCATAGGTTTCGGCAACGGATCCTTTTTCACCGTAGATTGTAAAATCTGGGATTTTTTCCTCGTTTTTGCTGTAAGGGTTTATAACATAACCTAAAGCGTGATAATCAATCCTAGTCATGTTGCCGGGGATTGTGATGCTTTCCAAGTTTTTACAATCCAAAAGTGCACGGTCGCCAATATCGTAGACACTTTCCGGAATGGTAAGGCTTGCCAATTTACTGCAGCCTTGGAAAGAGGAAGTGTCGATAGAGATTACACTGTTTGGGATGGTAACGCTTGTTAAACTGGTGCAATTTTCAAAAGCATGAAAACCTGTAGAAGTCACGTTATTTGGCAAGGTAATGCTTGTTAGGCTGCTGCAGCCGCAAAAAGCAGAAGAGCCGATAGAAGTCACGCTGTCTGGGATGTTGATATTTTCCAGCTTGCTGCAGCCCAAAAAAGCAGAGTCGCCAATCGAGGTAACACTATCCGGAATAACTGAATTTTTGCATCCTAATATAAGTTCATTGGTTTTTTTCTTAATAATTGAATTACAAGAATTCCTGTTATCATATATTTTATTTTCCTCAGCTACTGTTATGTTTGTTAAACCGCTGCAGTTTGCAAATGCACCCGTGTTGATAGAGGTTACGCTGGCTGGGATGGAAAGGTTTTCCAAACTGGTACAGCCATCAAATGCATAGATGTCAATTGTAGTTACACTGTCCGGGATAGTGATGCTTGCTAAACTGGAGCAGTTATAAAATGCGCTGTTACCGATATAAGTTACATTGCCAGAGATGGTAATATTTGTTAAAGCAGTAAAGTTACTAAATGCAGCCGAACCAATAGCAGTCACGTTTTTCCCGTCAATCGTTGATGGAATCGTAACACTTTCCTCTGTCGTTTCCACGGGATCATAACGTATAATCATTACACTTTTACCATCATCATTCACTGTATAGGAAAAATTCCCATCTTTCAGTATCTCGCCTGCTGCCCGTACTTCCATGCCATACAACGGCACCCCCGTAACCGCCAGTAGCAATGCGAGCATCCACGCCAGCAGCCGCTTTGTCCTTTTTCTTTCTTTCATTTCTTTTCCCTCGCTTTCTTTGTAGAAAAAATAATTTGTTCCACAGAAAACCAAAGAAAAAAGCAGGCCTAATAAAACCGCAGCCTGCTTATCAACTCCGATTTCCCACCCAGAATACCCCAAAAGGCAGGAAGCGCCTGCCCGCTTGGAATATCCTTGTGAGAAACCAAGAACAAGGTGCCGGTATGCGTTCCACACCTGACACCTTGCTGCTTTATTTCAAGGATTGCATCACTTATCCTGCAAAAATACACTTCCATATTGTCAATCAAGCAAATATCGCTTATAATAATCGGTGTGTATCGCAGACTTGTTCTGCATTGTGTGGTAGCCTAGATACCAACCTTTGCCCTGCGCTACTGCGAATAGTGCAGGGTGGTACACCTTTATCTGTTCCTGATATTCTCAACCATATTCTACCACAAAGCCATCTTAATAACAAGTATAAAATTTATGCGGGGGCCGGGCTGCTGCCGGAAAGCAGCAGCTCCAAAATATCGCAGTATGAGGCAAGGGTTACATTGCCGGAATCCTCTGCTTTTTCTATGCAGCCCTTTGTAAAGCCGCATTTTGCAAACAGGTAAAAATGGGTATCGCGGTAATGGAACAATTTGCCCCGGCTTACCAGTTTTTCCAAAACCTTGGCATCTACGTTTTCATTCGTCCATTTACATTCGCAAAAAAGGGCAGAATCCTTGTCCTGTTCCCCCATGATATCAATTTCTGCTTGGCTGCGGGAAGAGGGGTCAGTCCCCCACCAACGGCCAAGTTCCCTGAAATCCACCGGGGATTTGCCTCTTAACAGCAGCGCCCAAAGGTATTGCCTGCAAATCTCTTCAAATACTTTTCCCATATAATCCGGCAGATGGGGTGCAATTCGCTGATAGGCCAAATCAGCAGCCCCGCGGGCTATGATGGAATTGTTTTCTGGTACAAACCGGTACCAAAAACGGAACATATTATCGGAAATGGAATAAATAGATTTCCGGGAAGGCTTTTCCCCATAAGGCGATTCTTTTTGGATTAACCCGAGCGCCATTAAGTTTTTCAAGTAGGAGGCGCAGACGCTGGTGGTTTCCCCGACTTTGGAAGAAATTTCGGCCATGCGTGAAGCGCCGCCTGCAACGGCTGTAATTATGGCATTGTAAAGAGCAGGCTCCCGCACTTCTTGCTTCAGCAGGTTTTCCGGTTCTTCAAAAAGGGAGGAGGTTGGGTTCAGGAAGGTATGTTTCAGGTTATCTGCGATGCTTAAGCTATCGTCCATTTGCAGCAAATACTGAGGTGTCCCGCCTACAATGCCATAAATCAGGGCTTTGTCTGTATCGGAGAAATTTTTAAAATACCGGCAGGTATCTGCAAAATCGAAGGGCAGCAGCTTCATCTGCGCTGTCCGCCTGCCATAAAGCGGCGCCTTATAGGCCAGTACATGGTCTTCCATATAAGACATAGAGGAACCGCAGAGAATCAGCATTAACTTAGAGCAGTCTTTTTTCCTGTCAATTAAAAGCTGAAGGGTAGATGCAAGGCTTTCGGAGGAACGGGCAACGTAAGGGTATTCGTCAATTGCCAAAACCAAACGTTCTTTTTCGGACAATTGGAATACATATTCTAGTGCAGCCTGAAAAGACAAAAAAGATGTTGCAGCCAAAAGCCCTGTCCCGGACTCCAAAATATTTTTGCTGAAATTCTCCAGATTCTGCTTGGCGTTGCTTTCCACCCCCATAAAATAGATTGCTTTCTTATCCCTGATAAATTGGCTGATAAGCGCGGTTTTTCCAACTCTGCGGCGGCCGTAAATGACGGCAAATTCAAATTTGCCGGATGCGTAAAGCCGGTTTAGGGCAGACAATTCTCGTTCCCTTCCAATGAACATCTTCTTACCTCCGTTCTGTATTGGGGATGCCATAGGCTTTGCATGGTGGCATAGGGCGATGTAGCATGTACCTAGGCATGTTTCATAGTTGTTGGCATGGTTATATTTTTCCATATTATACTGCACTATGATATTTTAGTCAATTATAGTTTACTAAAGTATAGATTACGAAAAGTTCCGTGTATGCTAATTTGGGGATACCAAAAAAGGATTTGCCAAAGAAGTTATGTTTCTTAGCAGGTTACATTGCCTATTTGCAGGTTGCCCTGCCCTTTTTGCATTTCACCCTCATTCCCCTTGTATTCCAGAACCCTTCTGTTAAAGTAACATTAACAGCGAAATTTGTCTGCAATGTATGCCCAGCGGGATATGTTACGTCATTGGAAACAGAAGGGAGGCCGCGTATGGAAACGGCAATTACCGTAAAGCATCTGAAAAAATATTACAAAGAAGTGAAAGCAGTAGACGACATCAGCTTTTCCGTAGAAAAGGGGGAACTCTTTGGGTTCCTGGGGATTAACGGCGCAGGGAAATCCACCACCATCAACATGCTCTGCACCTTGCAGGAGCCCACCGGCGGGGACGTATGGATTGAGGGGCTTGCGCTTGGGAAGGAAAATGAGGAAATCAAGCGCCATATCGGCGTCGTGTACCAAAATAACTGTCTGGACAACCTGCTGTCCGTCCGGGAAAACCTGCTGGTTCGGGGCAGCCTTTATGAAAGTGACGGGACAAAATTAAAGAAAAGCCTTGCCCGCGTGGCGGAACTTTTAGGGCTGGGGGACGTGCTGAAACGCCCATTTGGCAAGCTGTCCGGCGGGCAGAAAAGGAGGTGCGAGATTGCGCGGGCGCTGATGCACACCCCCGATATCCTGTTTCTGGATGAGCCGACCACAGGCCTTGACCCGGCCACCCGGAAAAACGTGTGGGAAACCGTGCACAGGCTGCAGCAGGAATTAGGCATGACGGTGTTCCTTACCACCCACTATATGGAAGAGGCTGCAAAGGCAGACCATATCGGGATCATAGACCATGGGCATTTCGTAGAGTATGGGACGCCCTTTTCTTTAAAGGAAAAATATGCGAAAGATAAACTGTTCCTGATACCGAAGCAGGGACGCCAACAGGAAATATTAGAAATGCTTGCTGCCCGGGGCTTGAAATATTCCATCCGGGAGGACAGGGTGCTTGTGCAGATTAGGCACACCCTTGCCGCCCTTCCGCTGGTGGAGGGGTTGCAGGAGGGCATCGAAGGGTTTGAAGTCATCCAAGGGACCATGGATGACGTGTTCCTGAATGTGACAGAATCCATAGGGTAAAGAAGCGCATGGTTTGTACTTAGGTAAAACGGAAGGGATGGGCAAAAATGGTGAAAAAATTTTATTATTTAACAAAACGGAATTGTTTGGTGTTCCTGCGGGACAAAGGCGCGGTGTTTTTCTCCCTGCTTTCCATGCTGATTGTGCTGATGCTGATGGGAGTGTTCCTTGGGGATATGAATGAGGAGCATGTGGTATCCCTGCTGGAGGAATACGGCGGCGTCCGGGACCTTGCGCTGGACGAAGCCCATGCAAAGGAACTGGTCCAATACTGGACGCTGGCAGGAATCCTGATTGTCAATGCGGTGACAGTGACTTTGACTGTGGTAGGGAACCGGGTAGCGGACAGCTCCGATGGGAAGCTGGCAAGCCTGTATTCTGCGCCGGTTAGCCGGGGGCTGGTTGCCTTTTCCTATGTGGCCTCGGCTATGCTGGTTGGGGTTTTTATGTGCGTGCTGACTTTGGGGGCGGCCCTTTGCTATATTGCAGCTACAGGCGGGGAGCTCTTAAGCCTTGCAGCGCTTGGGGAAATTTTGCTGCTGGTTGTGCTGAATGTAGGGGTGTTTGCAGCCATGATGTACCTCTTTGCCATATTTGTAAAAAGCAGCAGCGCATGGTCTGGATTTGGGACAGTCATTGGGACGCTGGTGGGCTTTGTAGGGGCGATTTACCTCCCGATGGGAAACCTCCCGGAAGGGGTCGCCACGGCCCTGAAATACCTTCCGGTGCTCCATGGCGCCTCCCTTATGCGGGTGGCCTGCTGTGGGCAGGCATTGGAAACCGCATTTGCCGGGACGCCGGAGGAAGTGGTTTTGGGGTATCAGGAATATATGGGGATTCAGGTGGAACTAGGGGGGAAGATGGTAAATCCTTCTTTTCAGGCGCTATTTTTGGCAGGGTGTGGTATAATAGCATTGATATTGGTTGTGCTGGTGCAGGGAAAAAGAGAGGTTAGCGACCGCTGATAAGGAGTAATTTATGACGGTGGAAGAAATTTTAACAGGGGAAAAGAGCGAAATTGAATATAAAGAAGATATCCCGGCTAAAAGTGAAAATTATATGCGCACAGTTGTTGCTTTTGCAAATGCAAACGGAGGGCGTCTGGTATTTGGGGTAGAAAATAATACATGGAATATCCGCGGCTTTGGAAAAGAGGAGGTTTTCCAGAAAATGGATGCCATTACAAATGCAATCTATGATAGCTGTGAGCCTAAAATTACCCCAAACATAGAAATACAGGAATTCCATGGCAAATATATTATTGTGGCAGATGTGCCTGCTGGGATGCAGCGGCCGTATTGCATTAAGAGCCAAGGGATGATTGATGGGGTTTATCTGCGTGTGTCTGGCACAACGAGGAAAGCAGCAATATACCAGATTCAGGAAATGGCATTGTATGCCAGAAACCGCAGTTTTGATTCAGAACCGATAGGACGTGAGCTGTCAGAAATGGAGATGGAGGGGCTCTGCAAACGGTTATACCAACATGCATTAAATTTGTGTGCAGATGAGGAAATGAAAAAATCTCTAAAGCAAATTGGGATTAGGCAGTTGGTTTCCTTTAAGGCTGTCCATGAAGAAAAGGGAAAATATTATGCAACAAATGGATATCAGCTTTTGGACGGCGAGTTAGGGGAATATCCAGATGCTGTGGTTCAGTGTGCGGTTTTTAAGGGGAAAACACGCAATATTTTCATTACAAGGAAGGAGTTTTCGGGATGTATTGATGAGGAGGTAGAGTCAGCATATAACTTTGTGCTGGAACATATTAACCTTGGTTCACGTATTGAGGGCTTAGCCCGCCAAGATATTTATGAACTTCCAATCCGTTCTATCCGTGAGATGATTACAAATGCTGTATGCCATCGCTCCTATCTTTGCCCAGGAAAAGTACAAGTAGCATTATTTGACGACCGTCTGGAAATAACTTCGCCGGGGATGTTGGATAAGGATTTGACTGTTGAAAAAATGAAATTGGGAATATCTAAGATCCGGAATAGTGCCATAGCAAAAATTTTCGCATATATGAACATGGTGGAGGCATGGGGGACTGGTATTCCGAAAATATTTGAAGAAGCAAAGGAATATGGGCTCCGGGAGCCTGAATTGCTGGATTTGGGAAGTGATTTCAGGATTAATCTTTTCCGGAGGGAAATGGAAGTAGACCTTTATGGGGTAATTGGGCCTCAGGCTTCTGCAAAGGCAGAGATAATTGGCGAAACAGGGAAGCGGATTGGCACCAATGGCACCAAAGTTGACAGTTTTAGCAGGAAGGATGGCACCAAAAAAGCTATTGTTAATGGTAAAGATGGCACTAAAAAAGCCAATATTAATGTTGTGGATGGCACTAAAAGGGCAAGTATTAATGGCAAGGATGGCACTAAAAAAGCCATTGGGAATGGCACCAAAGAAGGTTTTGCTAACGTAAGGGCAGATGGCATGGAAAGAGAGCCTAATATGGTATTAAGAAAGTTACTGGCAGATGAGGAAAAGTTAGTTTCTTTCATCCGGGAAGATGGGGCAATTACCCAAAAACAAATGAGCCAGAGAACCGGCTTATCCCTTCGGACAGTTAAGCGTATGACGGTAGAGCTGCAGAGAATTGGAAAAATTGTGCGTGTTGGGAGCAGCCGTTCCGGCAAATGGAAAGTCATAGGTTAAGCCTGCCAAGATACCTTGCCTAGCCAGTGCATATTTCAGGCATACGCCTAGAGGAACATCATGAAAGTAACAATTTTAGATATAACCCCAGAGGAAGAAGAGGAAATCATCATCAAGTGCAGCGCCCTGACGGAAGACATGGTAAGGCTTATCAACCAGTTCCGGCAAGGCGGCGCGAAACTTACGGCCTATCAGGGGAGCGGAATGTTTTTTCTGGAGCCGGAGGACGTGTTTTATTTTGAATCGGTAGACCAGAAGGTCTTTGCCTACTGCAAATCGGAAGTTTATCAGGTGAAAAGCAAACTTTATGAACTTTTGGAGGAGCTGCCGGCCCGGGATTTCATCCGTGTGTCCAAGTCCTCCATCCTGAACCTGAATAAAATCAAAAGGCTTGCCCCTGCCTTTGGGGGACGCTATGAGGCTTTGCTGGAAAATGGGGAAAGGGTCATCATTTCTAGGCAATATGCGTCCCTGCTAAAAGAAAAACTGGGCGTGTGAGGAGGGATTTTGGATGAGGAAACGGCTGTATGCCATGATGTCGCTGTATGTAAAAATTACCACGGGGATTTTATTTGTGGCGGCAGTATTCATTTCCGCGTTTTATGGATGGGAAGAAAGGCTGCAGGTAAAAATTCTGTGGCAGATCTTGGGGCTTTCCGGAATCTGCACCTTGGGCAGCCTCGTGCTGCCTGTGGACGGCGGGCAGGAAGTGTCCAAGAAGTCCATGCTGGCCCGGATTGTGGGGTATTATCTGTATGTGAACGCAGTTGTTTTGCTTTGCGGTTTTTGGTTTGAGTGGTTTTCCTTCGGGAACTGGGAACAGGTTTTGGGGATGGTTGCGGCAATTGCGTTCGTATACCTTACGGTAGGCATCCTGTCGTCTTGGCTGGAGTACCGGGAGGCGGAGCGGATGAACCAGAAGTTAGAGGGGCGGAAACGGGGGTAAGCCAATCTCCCGGTGCTGCCAGAGGTAGTCTATCCGGTAACTGTCATGGATTTTCCCATCCTCGGATTTTTGCCGTAAGCGCCTAAGCCGTTTTCTACTACCATAATGGGGATCTGGCAGCGCCCATAAATTTCGTTTAGGTCTAGCGCAGCCCCTGCGGGTCAATCTGCCAGCCCCAGCCGCTGGTACAGTGGTCTGAGATGCTGCCGCCTTTGCCGTCTAAATCCCAAGCGCCTTCAAATTGGTTGGCGGCACATGCCCCGCCCCAGAGAAAATTGTTTTTAAATGTACCCATATTGCTGGTTCTCCTTTCTAGTATCCCTAAATTTTTAAGGCTGTAAAATGGTAAATTGATTACAAGGCCAATGGCAAAAAATGTTCCCTGCCCTTATGCGATATCATCGTAAGAAACCAGTTCTACGCCCTGCTTTTCCAACCACTGCTGGATGCCGGGATCGCAGAACATGGTAACTTCCTTGGTGCGGTTGGCAGTGAGCGTGCTGTTGCTTAAGAGAAAATCATCCAGATACCCGGGATGCCCTACAAATACGGCAGGAATCCCTTCCGGTGCGGAGAGCACCCCATTTTTTAATGCCGCGTATGGGTCGTAGCCCGGTTCCATAGATTTCATGGGGCAGATGTAAATGGGCTTGCCATGGAACGTGCTGCTGCCTTCAAAGGACATGGCATTGTATTTCAGGCCATGCCGGTTTGCAACGGTTTCTAAGGCTTGGAACAGATTTTTGCTCATTACGGCATGGCCTTCGAAATAGCCGGGTTCGTGCCCAGCCAATTCCAAGAACCGTTGGTACTGGGCTTCGGTTTCGGCGATAAATTCTTCCAAAGGGGCAATTTCCTCCCCTTTCCCCCAAGCCTCACGGTAGCGGCTGCTGCTTTTTAAGTTCCCATTTTCATCTAACAGGCCGGGAATCTGGCTGGGGTCGGCGCAGGGCTTCCCCAAGCAAAGGTTGGTATGCTGGCCGATGCAGGTATTGGTGCCTTTTAAAAGTTCCAAGCCATGGGCGGCGGCAGGCATGTTGGGCATGAGCCCGGCAGAGCGGACGATACCGTCTTTTATGGATTTTTCGATGCCGTAATTTACGGCTTCAGAGTAACCAAGGTCGTCTGCGCGGGCGATAAGGCGGATGTTGGGCATGATAATCACTCATTCCTTTCTTAGCTATGCAGCTATTGAAATTACGGTGTTCTGCACAAAGTTTAAAAACAGAAGCAGTCCTAACTGATATTGTAACAGGGATGGCTGATATTGTAAACGTCTGGGCTTTGGTTTAAATGAAGGGTTTTCTGCGCATATAAGGGGGTTGGGACATCTGCAATGGTGCAGGAAGGATGCTTTTTGCTGGGGGTTTTTGGGAATCTGTTTGCGGTTTGGGAACACGCATGCTATAATGGTAGGCGGCTATTGGGCGGTACTGTTTGCGCATAGCCTAAGCGGCGGCAGTTTCCTAGTTTTGGCTGTATGGGGCTGCCTATTTTTACAAAGGGAAAATAGGGCAAAAAATAAATTTTTCATTGCTATTTGCGCTAAATGGACGATAAGAATGGGCAATTACTGTGAAAAATAAGTTTTTTATCGCTATTTGTGCCTAATTGAAACGAAAGGGATGAGTGGTTATTATGGATAATTCAAGGTTTTACCGTATCCTTATGGTAGGTGTGATGTTCTTTTTTTCTTATGTCCTCTATTTCTTATTTGGCAGGAATAAGCGGGAGCAAAGCAGCGTGCCTGCAGGGATGCAGCTTCTGGCGCTGACCCCGCTGCTGCGTTACCTGATGTATGGGATGGGCATGCTGTTCCTTGTGTTCGGGGGAGTGATGTCAATCGGGATGGTAAGCGCAGGTGTGGAACCTGTCCTGTTTCTTTTGGTAGCAGGGATGTGCGCGGTGACGGCAGGGATGTTTTTTGTGCTGGGCTATGCATTTTATTCCCGCCATGTCTTTTTTGACAAGGAAAAAATTATGGTTGGCCGCCCGTTCCGCCAGCCGGATATTTTAACATGGGAGGAAGTTGGCCGGGCGGATTTCAAGAAAGCGCGGGTGCTGCTTTACGATAAGAAAGGGAAACGGCGGTTAGAGGCGTCCGCAGGGATGATAGGCTATGAAAGTTTCCGGGAACTGGCAGAGCGGGAAACCCAGAGGATCCGCTGAGCCAAGCGGCACTGGCAGAGCGGGAAACCCAGAGGATCCGCTGAACCAAGCGGCACTGGCAGAGCGGGAAACCCAGAGGATCCGCTGAACCAAGCGGCAAATCCCAAGAGCTGCATGGGGTTGGGCGTTCTGGAAGAAGAAATTAGGATTACCCGTTGTTTGCAGGATGGCTGTTAGAAATGTTTTCCTCTGTTCCGATATATGGAATAACGGAGTGGAAAGGCCGTTGTAAAAGTAAAGGACAGAGAAGGAGGAGAAAGCAATGCAGGTAAATGGGATAGGGCCAATGAGCTGCCCAGCGGGATATGGAACAAAAACAAAGGGAAAACATATATTTGAAAAAGGGTTTTTAGAAGGAACCAAAGATAAGGAAATGCCAGAGCAGAAGGTTTTACCAAGGCAAGTACCATTAACGGACATTTACGGTAAAATGAAATCAGGCAATCGGGAACTTGCCCAAGGACAGGCAGATGGGGAAGGGAAGGAATTGGAAGTGGATTCTTCCCCAGACGAAAAAATAGAAGGGAAAACAAGCACAGAAATTATCGTAAAGCCGGATGGCTCAAGAGTACTTGTAATGACAATGCATATTGGTGGGATGGAAACAACAATGAGCTTAGAAATTTCAAAGCCCACAGATTTGCCAAATGGCATTGCAGAGGAGGAGGACGGGGACTCTGGGCAGGATATGGGAAATGCGCGCTGCCAAGGGATGCTTAGTGGAAATATAGGGTAAGAGGCAGGGAAAGGCTTATTTTTAGGAGGAATTGCAGGGAGATTACAATGTAAAATATCTTTTGCAAACAAAATTACATGTAAAACAGGCGTTTTCCTTGATGTAAAAAACATTTTACTTGACGGGACGGCTCCCAGCATGTAATCTTGTATTACCTAATTTACAATTTTTTCTAAGAAAGGGAAATCTTATGCACAAAAAACGTACAGCCAGTTTCCTGCTGGCACTCTTTTTTGCACTGTCAACCATGCTGGGCAGTTTTCCTGCCAAGGCATATGCATCCAGCGTAGGTGCGGACGGCGCAGCGGCACATGCAGGGGAAGCCAGCCGCTATTTCTACGGGCAGCTCCCAGAAGAAGCCAAGGGGTTCTACGATGCAATGTACAATATGTACACAGAGGGGATTCTGAAGACAGGGACAGGCAGCTATGACCTTGTGGCAAGGGGGCATCTGGCCCAAGGGCAGCTGAGCGGCTATGCCAGCGGGAATAATACGCTTTTATCTTATATGGGCGCGGCGAGGGACGCATTTTATGCCGATTACCCGGAAATCTTCTATGTAGATTTTTCCTCCCTGACATTGCGCATTACCCAGAAAGGCAGTGCCTACTGCGCTTACCTTGGGCCGGGCAGGAAGGATACGTATTATTTGGAAGGGTTTACAAGTCAAGCTGATGTGGATGCAGCCCTTGCAGAATATGAAGCCAAAATCGGCAGCATTGCAGAAGGGGCAGAAGCCGTTCCTCTACAAGAAGGGGAGAACCCAACCGAGCAGAAAGTGAAGTATGTCCATGACGCGCTGATCCGGGGAACCTCTTACCGGCTGGAAAATGACTGCCAGCCGGATAACATTGGGCATATCCGGACAGTATATGGCGCATGGGTGAAAGGGGAAAGCCTGTGCGAAGGGTATGCAAGGGCCATGAAGGCTGCGCTGGACAAGCTGGGCATCCCCTGTGTCTTAGTGCAGGGAGGATATCAGGAAACCACGGACCGCACGCAGCCCCATATGTGGAATCTGGTGCAGGTGGACGGCCAGTGGTATGGGCTGGATGCGACCTTTGACGACCCTAAGCCGCCGCTTCCGGGAGAAGGGGGGACAGACGGGTTTGAACGGTCAGATTACCTGCTGGCAGGGGAAGACGTCATGGGCAGGCGGCATATCCCGGATGGGGTAATGTCCGAAGCGAATTTTGAGTTTTCTTATCCGGCAGCCGCAGGGGAAGGGCGGATGTTTGATGTGGTTGCGAATGACAATGGGCTGAAAGTTGAGTTCAATGGAGAAGCCATAGAAGGCGGGGAGCCAACCGGGGTCTACAAGGTGAGTTACCAGGGCATGGGGGCAGCCAAGTCCATTGCAAATGGAAAGTACCTCCTGATGCGCAGCACAAAGCATTATGAAACCACAGGACGCTGGGAATATTCGCCTTGGGGCTACCTGCTGCCAGATGTATTCCCGCTTGAAGACAGCGATACGGAACTGACAATGCGCGTGGCAAATGCCCAGTACGTTGAGTTTGCAGTTACCAGCGAATCGCCGGGGAATTATAAAGAAAACAGCATTGAGGGCGTAAAACGACTGACTTTCCACGGGGACCCGCTGCTGTTTGACGCCCAGACAGAGGTCCTCTATAACCCGAACGGGACTTACATGGCTCCGCCTTATGTACAGAAGGCAAGCCCTGCCCTCACTTCCAACATAGCGGTTGGGAAGACACACCATGTACAGGTGGAATACGATGAGGGCTTAAAGCTGGCGGAAGGTGCAGCGGCCGGCGTGGAAGTTGATGTTTTAGAAGAAGGTTTTACTGCATTGGAACATTGCCGGGTGGAAAATTTCACTTGGGATGGGGGCAGAACTGTGGCGTTTGATTTTACCCCCAGCGAAATGTGGCTGGATGATTCGGTAAGCTACCAGTTCCAAGTGACAGGCCTGGTTGGCGTGGAGAGCCAGAAAAGCCCCAAAGGGTTCTCTTATACGGCTGCAACAAAGCGGAAGGTCTGCACATTCCGCTCCAAGGGCTTTTATTGGAATATTTTTGGGCGTCCCCAGCTTTTGGAAAATTCGGACCTTTCCCAAAAGGATTTCCAGAATTGGAAAGCGGAAGGGGGCAGCGTGACCCTTGGGATGATGTCTGGCCTGACACTGGTGGTAAGCTCACCCACCCATAAGCAGACGGATACTATGGACAGCATGATAGCAGGAGAACTTGGCAGTGCGCCGCTGAAAAGCGAAACATACAATATCAGGCTCTTGACCTGCAACCGGAATATCCTGCATGTAGGCGACTCTGTCCGGCTGTCCCTTGGGTTCCCCCTTGGATATGGGCCGGATGATGAGGGCGTTACATTTAAGGCATACCATTTTAAGCGGGATGCGTTTGGGGAAATCATAGGCTTGGAAGAAATCCCGTGTATCGTAACCCGTTATGGCCTTGTCCTCCAGTGTACCTCTTTCAGCCCCTTTGCCATAGCGGCTGTGCCGGACAACGGGGCAAATGCCCAGACAGCCAAGTCCATTGTCCTGTCAAATACCCAAGGAGGCAGGATTTTAGGGGAAGGGCAGGGGATTCTCACCTTAGGGGAAGGGCAGGAGCAGCAGCTTACCATTCAGGCAGACAGCGGCTATGTGATTGACGCTGTCATTGTAGGCGGGAAATATCAGGAAATCACAGACAATAAATCTATGCCGGTTCGGGCCAAATACAAGGATTTGGCAGACGGGGACATTATAGAAGCCCAGTTTGTGGCGGAAACCGTCCGGCAGCAGGAAATTGCAAGGGGCGAAACCGTAGTACAGCCAGCCCCGCGCCCAGCCCAGATTTCCCTTGGGCAGGGCAGCATTACCGTAAATGAGAAAGAAAGTTTTGAGATTGCTCCCACCGTGCAGGCGGCAGAGGGCATTACTACATACCAGTGGTATAAGGACGGCGCAGAACTGCCGGGCAAAACCGGGGTGAGGCTTACGGTCCCGTCCGCTTCGGTACAGGATGCAGGGAAATATACCTTAGTGGTTACCACATTCTCAGGCATTGCAAGCACAGAAACAGAGAGCAGCGCCTGTGTGGTAAACGTCATCCCGCAAGCGCCAAGCAATACCCCAAAACCCAGCCCCAGCAGCCCGAAACCGAATTTAAAGAAAGTAACCAGCCTGAAAGCATCTTCTTCTAAGACAGACCGGGTAAAGCTCCAGTGGGGCAAGGCTGCCAATGCAGACGGCTACCAAATCCTCCGCTATAATACTTCCTTAAAGAAGTTCGTAAAGGTTGCCAATGTGTCAGGGACCAGCTATACAGACAAGCGGAAGACCGCAGGAAAGCCATACCGCTACAAGGTAAGGGCCTACAAGAAGGCCAGCGGCAAAACCTACTACGGCTCCCTTTCCAAAGAAGCCAAGGTAATTGTAAAGCCCAAAGCGCCTACCGGGGTATCGGCCAAGCGGCTGTCTGCAACGTCCGTCCAGATTAGCTTTAAGCCGGTGAAAAATGCAGCGTCCTACCGCATTTATAAATATAAAAAAGGTTCCAGCAAGCAGCAGGCATCCTTCAAGGTGACGTCTAAAAAGTTTTATAAGTACAACAGCAAAACAAAAAAGTGGGTATACCAGAGCAAAATTAAGAAAGCCAAGAATGGACAGATTACCTGCAGGCTGACGGGGCTTAAGAAAAGTGACAAGAACCAGCGTTACCGGGTTAAGGCGGCATCCTCCAAATCCGGGTACAAAACCCAGTACAGCGCGCTAAGCAAAACGGTTTCTGTGAAATAGAGGCAGCGTTACCATAGAGCTGCAAGGCTTTTGGGCTCCAAAAAGCCTTTGGCAAAACAGGTTGTAAGAATAGTTTTCCCAGTTTTATCATAAATAGTAACAAGGAAGATGAGCTGGGAGCAGCAGATGAAAAAAAGAATCGAAGTCATTATGGCGGTGGTGCTGTTGGTAGGGGCGTACTTTTTTGCAAGGGAAGGCGCCCATATGGTAGAAAATAGGAAGGCGCAGAAAGGGGAAATCTGTATCGTCATTGATGCAGGCCACGGAGGCGACGATCCCGGGAAAATCGGCATCAACAAGGAAAAGGAAAAAGACATCAACTTGAAAATTGCCAAGAAACTGCAGCAGCTTTTAGGGCAGGAAGGCTTAAAGGTCGTCATGACACGGGAAGATGAAAACGGCCTTTACCAGCAGTCTTCCAATAACAAAAAAGTAGAAGACATGCGCAGGCGCTGTGAAATCATCACAGAGGCTAAGCCGGTCTTTACCGTCAGCATCCACCAGAACAGCTACCCGCAGGAATCCGTAAAAGGGGCGCAGGTATTCTATTACGGACAGTCCAAAGAGGGAAAGGAGCTTGCAGAAACCCTCCAGAAAACTTTAGTGGCGCAGCTAGACCCCCAAAACCACAGGCAGGCAAAAGCAAATGAAAGCTACTACTTGCTGAAAAAGACCCCGAGCCCTACCGTAATTGTGGAATGTGGGTTCTTGAGCAATTCTGGGGAAGCTGCCCTTCTGGCGACGGAGGAGTATCAGGCGAAGGTAGCAGAGGCTGTGAAGGCAGGGATTTTGGAGTACCTGAAGAATTAGCGCGCAATTGGCCCATTTGGCAGAGCTTAGGAAGCGTGGCCTAGCCAGCCCCGCCAGGTCCGGATGGAGATGGATTTACGGTAAGCCCCTGCCCCGGCAACAGCACATATTGCCGGGGCAGGGGCTGTGCAATTCCGAAGGGAAAAGGGGTTAAGCCCCCTATATGTAGTGGTTGCCAAGAAGCAATAATGTGTTATAATATTTGGTAAGCAAAAGATTGGAAAAAGCAGCAGGATCCGTGCCGTTGTATACAGTGTTTGGGCAGGGCGCAGCCATAGATGCAGGGAGAAAGCAGCAGGGCGCGTGCCATTGTATGCAGTGCCAGGGCAGGGCGGCAGCCATAGGTCCAGGGAGAAAGCAGAAGCAGGTAACTACATGGAAACAGTAATTGTGAAATTTTCAGATATTGACATAAGGAACAGCGCAGGAGGCAAGGAGGACCATCCCATAGATGCCGGGAGCTTTCAGGGCAAAATAGCCGCCGCCGGAAAGATCCTTAAAGAAGGCGGCCTAGTGGCATTTCCAACAGAAACGGTATACGGGCTGGGCGCGGACGCGCTGAACCCCCAAGCCTCCCGCAAAATCTATGAAGCCAAGGGACGGCCCTCAGACAACCCGCTGATTGTACATATTTCCAATATGGAGGATTTGGGGAAAATTACGGCAAAAGTGCCAGAGCAGGCTAAGAAGCTGGCAGCGGAATTTTGGCCAGGCCCCCTGACCATGATTTTTGAAAAAAGCCCCCTTGTCCCTTTGGAAACCACAGGCGGCTTGCAGACAGTGGCTGTCCGTATGCCGGACCATCCCATCGCGCTGGGATTGATACAGGCCGGCGGCGGGTTTGTTGCAGCCCCAAGCGCCAATACTTCCGGCAGGCCAAGCCCGACTACGGCAGAGCATGTGGCGCAGGACATGGAAGGGCGCATCCCCATGATTTTGGACGGCGGCCCGGTGGGGATTGGGATTGAGTCCACTATTGTGGATGTTTCCGGGGACATGCCCATGATATTGCGGCCTGGATATATTACAAAAGAGATGGTGCAGGAGGCCATCGGCCCTGTGGCATTAGACCCGGGGCTTACCGCGGAAAATGAAGCTGTCCGCCCGAAGGCGCCGGGGATGAAATATAAGCACTACGCCCCAAAAGGGCAACTGATACTGGTTGACGGGGAGAGGGAGGCAGTGCAGGCAGAAATTATCCGGCTGTCTAAGGAGGCAGCAGCCAAGGGCCAAAACGTTGGCGTGATTGGGACAGACGAAACATGGGGCTCCTACCCATATGGCATTGTGAAAAGCATTGGCACAAGGGAAGACGAAGAAACCATTGCCCGCCATCTGTACGGGGTATTACGGGAATTTGATGAACAGGATGTGGAAATCATTTATTCTGAAAGCTTTTCTGCGCCGGGGATTGGGCAGGCCATTATGAACCGCTTGCTGAAGGCGGCAGGCCACCATGTCCTCACAGCCCCTAAAAGGGAGGGCTGATGTGGGCAGCCGCCTTGTAGGGAATCTGGCAGCCCGTCCTCACAGCCCCTAAAAGGGAGGGCTGATATAGGCGGCTGCCAAGGTGCAGGACAGGGAAATTGGAAGGTAACGGGTATGAAAAAATACAACAAAATTATCTTTGTATGTGAAAGCGGGACGGCGCGCGCCCCCATGGCTGAGGCCATTATGAAGGAATACACCCTGAAATATCCGCTGGAAATTGAAAGCCGGGGGATTGTGGTGCTGTTCCCAGAGCCGCTGAACCAGAAAGTAGAGGCCGTCCTTATCAGCAATGGCATTAATGCCGGGGGGCAGATGTCGCAGCAGCTTTCCCCGGAAGACTTTATCCCGGGGAACCTAGTAGTTGTGATGGAAGAAGCCCAGAAACAGAAGGTGCTAGGGGAATTTGGGGAGGGTTCCGGGGCAGACGTAGAAGTGCTGACGGATTTGACGGGGGATGAGCTGGAGATTTTAAACCCTTACGGCGGCGCCCTCCAGTCTTACGGCCTCTGTTACGAAACACTGAATAAGACCATCAAGAAATTAGTAAACTTGATAAATGAAGAGAGGTAAAAAGGAAAGGAACAGGATACTATGGGAAAAATTACAATTATGGAACACCCGCTGATCCAGCACAAAATAGGATGGCTGCGCAAAACAGGCACAGGCTCCCGGGACTTCCGGGAAATGGTAGGGGAAATTGCAATGCTTTTGTGCTATGAGGCTACCCGGAACTTAGAACTTGAGGATGTTGCGATTGAAACGCCAATCTGCGCTACCACGGTAAAAGCGTTAAAAGGCAAGAAACTTGCCGTAGTCCCAATCCTGCGGGCAGGGCTTGGCATGGTAGACGGGATGCTGGCTATGATTCCGGCTGCAAAGGTAGGGCATATCGGCCTGTACCGTGACCCCGAAACCTTAGAGCCGGTGGAGTATTACTGCAAGCTGCCCGAGGACTGCTCCGAGCGGGAAGTCTTTGTGGTTGACCCCATGCTTGCTACGGGGGGTTCCGCAGTTGCGGCGATTAAGATGCTGAAAGACAAGGGCGTCCGGAATATCCATTTCCTGTGCATTATTGCAGCGCCGGAAGGGGTAGAGGCCATGAAAGAGGCACACCCGGATGTGGATGTCTATATTGGGGCATTGGATGAAGGGCTTAACAGCCATGGCTATATTGTCCCGGGGCTTGGGGATGCCGGGGACAGGATTTTCGGCACGAAATAAGTCCAGCAGCAGGCTTTGGAATGGATTGTTCCGTTATAAGAAATAAACCCGGCAGCAGACTTTGGAATGGATTGTTCCGTTATAAAAGAAATAGGTGGGGCGGGCTGGGATGCTGCCTCAGGGCAGCTATAGCGGCGGGTTTTTTGCAGAAGGAGGTACATGGTGAGCAATAAACGGCAGGATTACCTGACTTGGGATGAATATTTTATGGGGGTTGCAATGCTCTCCGCCATGCGTTCCAAAGACCCGGGGACGCAGGTAGGCGCCTGCATTGTAAGCCCGGACAATAAGATTCTGTCCATGGGCTACAATGGGTTCCCCATAGGCTGTTCCGATGATGAGTTCCCATGGAACCGGGAAGGGGAGCCCTTGGACAATAAGTATTTGTATACAACCCACAGCGAACTGAACGCGATTTTAAATTACAGGGGCGGCAGCCTAGAAGGGGCGAAGCTGTATGTTTCCCTCTTTCCCTGCAATGAATGTGCAAAGGCCATTATCCAGTCCGGCATTAAGACGGTGGTGTATGACAGCGACAAATATAAGGACACCCCTTCCGTCATAGCTTCGAAGCGGATGCTGGATGCGGCAGGCGTGCGGTATTACCAGTATACCCATACAGGCCGGGAGGTTAAGGTAGTATTGTAAGAAAGCCATAGAGCGTGTTTGAAAATTCATTCTCGCAATCTGCCGCCCCACTTCACATCAGGCTTCATGCTGAATTTCGTCAATGTAGCCCACTACATCTCCGAAATCCAGCATAAAACCTGATGCAAATTGGGACAACATCTTGCAGAAAGCAATTTCCAAACACGCTCTAGCAGCCCGGCGGAAAACGGCAGGGAATCGTAAGTTTCTCCGCATGGGAAGGATTGCCTTGCCGTAAGGCAGCGCTGGTATAAAAACGCCAGAAAATGGAAACAGTAATCAGGAATAGCGGGCAGTTGCCCTGCCCAGTGTACTGTTTGGATGATATTCCGGCAAAAAGTTAGGAAAAATAAAAGGAATAGATAGACATTTGTGCAAAAAATAGATATAATAGCTTCATATGGTGGAAAATATTGCTTATTTTTTGCAGCGCAGGGCATAACATACAAAGCGGATTGCCTTGCGGCAGGCAGCCCGCCATAGGGTGTGGTTTGGAATACGGCATGATAACGGAGGTACCCATGTGAAATACAAAAAAAGCGTATACCGTTCCCTTGCTTTAATTACGCAGTTTGGAATTAACATGCTGGTGCCTATTTTTTTATGCACAATGGCAGGGGTCTATATCGGGAAAAAATATTCCATGGACTGGATTGCCATTCCCCTGTTTGCCATAGGGGCGCTGGCCGGGTTCCGCAATATTTTTATTATGGCAAAGAAAATTTACTCAGACGGGACGCCCGCCAGACATTCGGATCATTCTGGGGAGCAGCCCAGTTTTCAGGAAAAGGGTACAGGCCATGTTAAAGAGGATTAATCAGGCGCTCCCAGAACTGCTGTTAGGGATTTTGGCATATGGGGCGGCGGTTCAGTTGGTTGGCATGTGGTTTGCAGGGGATAAGGTACGGTATTCCATAGGGCTGTGGGCAGGGATTGCCCTTGCCATGGGGATGGCAGTCAACATGGCAATCGTTATTTTGGACACCGTGGACGCCATGGCAGAGAAGAGGGCTTACCGGAAGGCAGCGCTGTATTCCGTGCTGCGCTATCTGGCGGCCGTCCTTGCGTTTTTGGCTGTCTGGTATTTTGGCATAGGCAACCTAGTTGCTATGTTCGCAGGGGTGATGGGGCTGAAGGCATCTGCTTATTTACAGCCTGTTACACATAAAACCATTGTTGCTATTCAGGAAAAAAACTTGTATAGCCGCAGGACTAAAAAGAGGTGATGGGAATTACTGGGGAGGCGTTATGATTCCCGGTAAAGGGAGCCATGCGGCCAGCCATCCGGAGGGCGGTGCATGGCAGGAGTTTTTTAATATCAGATGAAGGAGGTGAGAGAGTGCAGAGTTCAATTTTACTGTCATCCGGCGCGGACATAGACATTATGGTCCACGGCCTGTTTTCTTATGAGCTGTTTGGGCAGACCTTCTGGATTACCACGACCCATGTAAGCATTTTGATTGTCATGATAATCCTGATTAGCTTTTCCATTGCAGCCAACCGGGCCATGAAGCATGGGTCTGAGGTTCCCGGCGGGTTCCAGAATGTGGTAGAGCTGATTGTGGAAAAATTAGACGGCATGGTACACGGCGTTATGGGAAAGAGCGGCGGAAAGTTTGTAAATTACGTAGGGACCATATTTATTTTTATCTTGGTATCCAACTTGTCCGGCCTGTTCGGGCTTCGGCCCCCAACGGCAGATTACGGCGTGACATTGCCGCTGGCGCTTCTGAGTTTTATCCTGATCCATTTCAACCAGTTTAAATACCAGACGCCGAAAGCCATCTGGACAGATATGTGTTCCCCATTGCCCCCATGGCTGCCGATTTGGTTCCCAATTAACTTAATCAGCGAAATCGCAGTGCCGATTTCCCTGTCTTTGCGTCTGTTTGCAAACGTATTGTCAGGGACCATCATTATGGCGCTGATTTACGCCCTGCTGTCAAAATTTGCATATTTCTGGCCAGGGGCTTTGCATGCATATTTCGATGTGTTCTCAGGGTGCATCCAGACGTATGTGTTCTGTATGCTGACAATGACATATATCAGCAATGCAATCGGGGACGAAGAGTAGGAAGTTTTCATTTTCAATAAGTTTTTTAGCAAATTCAAGGAGGAAAAATCTTATGGATAACATTACAGGAGCAGAATTAATCAGAGCATGTTCAGCAATCGGCGCCGGCCTTGCAGTTATCGCAGGTATCGGCCCTGGTATTGGGCAGGGTATCGCAGCAGGCCATGCGGCGGCAGCAGTAGGAAGGAACCCGGGCGCAAAATCAGACATTACATCCACCATGCTTTTAGGGCAGGCGGTAGCCGAAACAACTGGTCTTTATGGCTTGCTGGTAGCGATCCTTTTAATGTTCGTACAGCCTTTAAAATAGGATGGGAAGAAAGGGCCATCTTTGGCGCCCTTGCATGGCAAACATGCAGAGGCGGGCCGACAGATGCCCGAAGATGTGCGAAAATAGAGCACAATAACAAAGAAAGGAGGCCAAGCCTTGGAACAGTTATTTGGCTTAAACCCCCAGCTTTTACATGATACTGTGCTTTCAGTCCTTGCCATCCTGTTTCTGTTTACCTTAATGTCCTATCTCTTGTTCAATCCGGCAAAGAAGATGTTAAAGGACAGGCAGGACCGCATCAAGAACGATATTGAAACTGCCAAGAAGGACAGGGAAGAAGCCACCGCCATCAAAGCGGAATACGATGCAAAAATCAAAGGGATTGAAAAAGAAGCTGAGGAAATCTTAAGTGAGGCCCGCCAGAAAGCTTTGAAAAATGAAGCGAAAATTGTGGATGAGGCGAAGGAAGAGGCTGCCCGCATTATCAAACGCGCCAACGACGAAGCAATGCTGGAGAAGAAGCGCATTATGGATGAGGCAAAACAGGAGATGGTTGCCATTGCCTCCCTGATGGCAGGCAAGGTAGTGGCAGCCTCCATCAATACATCCATTCAGGACACATTGGTGGAAGAAACATTGAAGGAAATAGGTGAGAGCACATGGCTAAGCTAGTATCCAAAACATATGGGGATGCACTGTTTGAGCTTGCTGTGGAATCAGGCCAGGTGGACGGGATGTTGGAAGAAGCTAGGGGAATAAAAGAGATTCTTCAAAAAGACAACGAGCTTTCCAAACTGATGAATCACCCGAAAATCGTAAAAGAAGAAAAAATAGAGATTCTGGAACAGGTTTTTAAGGGCAGGGCTCATGATGAAATTGTCGGGCTGATGCGTATGCTGGTTTCTAAGGGTCACTATGGTGAAATGGAATCTGTATTCACATATTTCATTGAGCAAGTAAAGGAATATAAAAATATTGGTACGGCTTATGTGACTGCGCCTATGCCGCTGTCAGGCAGCCAGAAAGAGCAGGTAAAAAAGAGGCTGCTGGATACCACCAAATATGTGGAATTTGAAATGCACTATGACGTGGATGAAAGCTTAATCGGCGGCATGGCTATCCGCATTGGGGACAGGGTTGTTGACAGCAGCGTGAAGCATAAGCTGCAGAGCCTTACCAGGGAATTATCAAAAATACAGTTGAAAGTAGGTGAATGCGCTCCATGAATTTAAAGCCAGAGGAGATAAGTTCAGTCATTAAAGAGCAGGTGAAACGCTATGCAGCCCAGCTTGAGGTATCTGACATTGGCACAGTCATCCAAGTGGCAGACGGGATTGCCCGTATTCACGGCCTTGAAAATGCCATGCAGGGCGAATTGTTGGAATTTCCCGGGGAAGTCTACGGCATGGTGCTGAACTTGGAAGAAGACAATGTTGGTGCCGTATTGTTAGGGGACCATAAAAATATCAATGAAGGGGACACCGTTAAGACAACCGGAAGGGTGGTTGAGGTCCCGGTAGGCGACGCCATGACTGGGCGCGTCGTAAATGCCCTAGGCCAGCCCATTGACGGGAAAGGCCCCATTGAAACCACAAAGTTCAGGCAGATAGAAAGAGTGGCGTCCGGCGTTATTTCAAGGAAATCCGTGGATACGCCGCTCCAGACCGGTATCAAGGCAATTGACTCCATGGTGCCCATCGGAAGGGGGCAGCGCGAGCTGATTATCGGCGACCGCCAGACCGGGAAAACGGCGATTGCCGTAGATACTATTATTAACCAGAAGGGGCAGGGCGTAAAATGCATTTACGTTGCCATCGGCCAGAAAGCTTCTACCGTTGCAACGATTGTAAAGACATTTGAAGAATTCGGGGCGATGGACTACACCACAGTAGTTGCTTCTACCGCCAGCGAGCTTGCGCCGCTGCAGTATATTGCGCCCTATGCAGGATGCGCCATCGGCGAAGAGTGGATGGAAAAAGGCGAGGACGTGCTGGTAATCTATGATGACTTAAGCAAGCATGCAACCGCATACCGTACACTTTCCTTGCTGCTGCGCCGTCCGCCCGGGCGTGAGGCATATCCCGGCGACGTGTTCTATTTACATTCGAGGCTTTTGGAACGTGCCGCAAGGCTTTCCGAGAAATTAGGCGGCGGTTCCTTAACGGCGCTGCCCATTATAGAAACACAGGCAGGGGACGTTTCCGCATATATCCCCACCAATGTAATTTCCATTACAGACGGGCAGATTTATCTGGAAACAGAAATGTTTAACGCAGGGTTCCGGCCGGCAATTAACGCAGGCCTTTCCGTATCAAGGGTAGGGGGCTCCGCCCAGATTAAAGCTATGAAAAAGATTGCAGCCCCCATCCGTGTGGAATTGGCTCAGTACCGTGAATTGGCGGCATTTGCACAGTTCGGCTCTGAGCTGGATGCAGACACGACGGAAAAGCTGGCGCAGGGCGAGCGGATCCGCGAAATGTTAAAGCAGCCCCAGTATAAGCCCATGCCGGTAGAATATCAGGTTATGATTATCTACGCAGCCACCAAGAAATACCTTCTGGATGTACCGGTAGAGGATATCCTTCGTTTTGAAGGGGAGCTGTTTGAATTCGTAGATACCAAATATCCCGAGATTCCGGAGTCAATCCGTAACGATAAGGAAATCAAAGAAGAAACTGAGAGCAAGCTTGTAAAAGCCATTGAGGAGTGCAAAGCGCAATTTAAGTAGGACGGGTGGTGAATATTTATGGCGTCCATGAGGGACATCAAAAGAAGAAAAGGCAGCATACAGAGTACGCAGCAAATCACGAAAGCCATGAAGCTCGTTTCTACGGTAAAGCTGCAAAAAGCCAAAAGCCGTGCGGAACAGTCAAACCCCTACTTTAACTATATGTACCAGACGGTAACCTCCATGCTGGCCAGGTCCGGGAACCTGAACCATCCTTACTTGCAGGCAGGCAGTTCCCAAAAGAAAGCAATTATTACCATCGCCTCCAACCGGGGGCTGGCCGGGGGGTACAACTCCAACATCGTGAAACTAGTCACCGACAGCGGGATTTCCAAGGAAGACGCCCAGATTTACATTATCGGGCGCAAGGCCAAGGATTCCCTCCAGCGGAAGGGCTATGAGATGAAGGGGGACTTTTCGGACGTAATTGAAGGGCCTACCTATGAGGATGCTTCTGCAATCTGCAAAGAAGTCCTTGCGGCGTTTACCAGCGGTGAAATTGGGGAAATTTACCTTGCATACACCCATTTTAAGAATACAGTCAGCCATGAGCCCACCTTGATGAAGCTGCTTCCGGTAGAATTTGACGAAGCAGAGCTGAAAGAAGCTGACAGCCATGTGCTGATGAATTATGAGCCGAATGAGGAAGAGGCGCTGGACCTGATTATCCCGAAATACATGACGAGCCTGTTCTACGGCGCGCTGGTGGAGGCAGTTGCCAGTGAAAATGGCGCGAGGATGCAGGCCATGGATTCCGCAACAAGCAATGCAGAAGAAATGATTAGTGATTTGACATTGAAATACAACAGGGCGCGCCAAGGCTCCATTACGCAGGAGCTGACCGAAATTATTGCTGGCGCAGAAGCCATTTCATAAAAGCGTGCAGCCATTAACAATTTAAGGAGTGAAATTATGGCAGAAAAGAATATAGGTAAAATCACTCAGATTATCGGCGCTGTTTTGGATATCAAGTTTTCCGAGGGCAGCCTGCCGGAAATCAATGAAGCAATCAACATTCCGTTAACGGGCGGAAAGCGTCTGGTTGTAGAGGTTTCCCAGCATCTGGGTGATGATACGGTAAGGTGTATTGCCATGGGCCCCACAGACGGGCTGGTCCGGGGGATGGATGCAGAAGCCACAGGGGCGTCCATTACCATCCCAGTCGGCGAGCAGACATTGGGCCGTATGTTCAATGTGCTGGGCGAGCCGATTGACGAGGTGGCTCCGCCGAAAAACGTGGAATACATGCCAATCCACAGGAAGGCGCCGTCCTTTGAGGAACAGGCGACCTCCACAGAAATGCTGGAAACCGGCATCAAAGTCGTTGACCTGCTCTGCCCTTACCAGAAGGGCGGGAAAATCGGCCTGTTCGGCGGGGCTGGCGTAGGCAAGACCGTGCTGATCCAAGAATTAATCCACAACATTGCCACAGAGCATGACGGATATTCCGTATTTACCGGCGTAGGGGAACGTACCCGTGAAGGGAACGACCTCTATTATGAAATGAAGGAATCTGGCGTTATTGACAAGACCTGCATGGTGTTCGGGCAGATGAACGAGCCCCCCGGGGCGCGTATGCGCGTAGGCTTAACAGGCCTTACCATGGCAGAGTATTTCCGCGACAAGGGCGGGAAGGACGTGCTTTTGTTCATTGACAACATTTTCCGTTTTACGCAGGCAGGCTCCGAGGTGTCCGCGCTGTTAGGCCGTATGCCTTCCGCCGTGGGCTACCAGCCTACCTTGCAGACAGAAATGGGCGCGCTGCAGGAGCGCATCACGTCCACCAAGAACGGATCCATTACTTCCGTGCAGGCAGTATACGTTCCGGCGGATGACTTGACTGATCCGGCTCCGGCAACCACATTTGCCCATCTGGACGCAACTACCACGCTGTCCCGTTCCATTGCGGAGCTTGGGATTTACCCGGCGGTAGACCCGCTGGATTCCACTTCCCGTATCTTAGACCCCCGTGTGGTAGGGCAGGAGCACTTTGACGTTGCCCGGGGCGTACAGGAAATTTTGCAGAGATATAAGGAATTACAGGATATTATCGCAATCCTCGGCATGGATGAGTTGTCGGAGGACGATAAGCTGGTAGTAAACCGCGCCCGGAAAGTACAGAGGTTCCTTTCCCAGCCATTCTTCGTAGCAACCCAGTTTACCGGCCTTGACGGAAAATACGTGCCCATTGCGGAAACGCTCCGTGGGTTTAAGGAAATTTTGGAAGGCAAGCATGATGACGTCCCAGAAGGCCATTTCCTGAATGCAGGGACTATTGATGAAGTTCGCGCCCGCATGAAATAGGGGGTGAGCACATGGCAGAGGAAAATAAGTACTTTCAGTTGGAAATCATCACGCCGGACCGTGTATTTTACAAAGGGGAAGCCTCCATGGTGGAGTTCACCTCCGTGGAGGGGGAACTGGGTGTCTATAAGCACCATATCCCCTTAACCACCGTGCTGGCTCCCGGTATTGTAACCATCACGGAACCAGCAGGGAAAAAAGAAGCCGCAGTCCATGCAGGCTTTGTGCAGGTTCTGGGGGAAAAAGTAACCTTCCTTGCAGAAATCGCCGAATGGCCCGAGGAGATTGACGTAAGCCGCGCGCAGGCCGCAAAAGCCCGCGCAGAAGAACGGCTCCGCAGCCACAGCGCAGAGGTGGACGTGGCCCGGGCAGAAATTGCATTGAAGAAGGCGCTGGTGCGCCTTGACATGAAGCATTGATGCATGCAGGAGCATTGCAATGCCAGATAAGGTGTCTGGCATTTGCAGTGCTTTTTTTATTTCATAGGAAAGTGCCTCCTATGAAATAAAAGCCCTTCGGGCAATGATGCGCAGCTTCGCGCGTGGAACAAAAGCTGCGCTTGCCCACTTTGTTCCCATATAAAATACTGTCTATAATTTGTTTGAAAAAATTTTTAAGTTTTGCAAGTATTTTCCTCCCCATGGCGTATTATAGGTGAAGGAAAGAAAAACAGGGTACAGCAATCAACCATCAAAGGAAATGTAGGAGGCAAGGCATGAAGAAGAACAAGAAGATTTTAATGGCGGTATTCGCCTGCATTGTAGTATGTGCAATTTCCATACCAGCAATAGCGGCGAATATGCAGAAGACAACCGTAAGCATGGAGCAGGTTGTGTACACAAGGAATTCCGGCTTGGATAATGCGGTTTTAGACCAGAAGGTAGTATATCCGAATGAATTGGAACAGAACACGAAGGACATTGAGCCAGCAGACACAGATGAGCCGCAGGATGTCCCTGATACAGACGAAGTGGCTGATATTGAAGGGAACAGCATAGCAGCCGAGGATGACGCGACAGGGAATGGCACTTATACGGCTGAAACGGATGCGGATGACAATGCACCGACAGACACACCAGAAGAGGCTCCGGCAGACACACCGGAAGAAGCCCCAGCAGATACAGCGGAAGAAATCCCGGCAGATACACCAGAAGAAGCTCCGGCAGATGTAGCGGACACAGGCGTAACAGATACAGCAGCCAGCCCAGTCTGCCCCTATTATGTAGATAACAACGGCGACGGTGTCTGTGACCATTGCGCCCATGGCGGAGCATGCGGGAATTATGTGGACAACAATGGCGACGGTGTCTGTGATTACTGCGCCCATGGCGGAGCATGTGGGAATTATGTAGACGCCAACTGGGACGGTGTCTGCGATTACTGCACCCATAACGGGAGCGGCCATTGCGGCAATTATTCCGATGCCAACGGAGATGGGTACTGTGACAATTATGTAAATACAGGCGGCAATAGCGGCGGCGGCCACCATGGCGGCGGCCATCATGGAGGCCACCACTGGTAAGAAGGGCAAAGGGGATACTTTATGCGCGGCGAGCAGGAGGTTGAACAGGCAATAGAATCATATTCTGATATGATTCGGAGGATTTGCCTTTTGCATCTGAATAACCATGAGGATACGGAGGATGTGCTTCAGGAGGTGTTTTTGAAGTATGTCCTCCATTCTGCGGAGTTTGAAAGCAAAGAACATGAAAAAGCATGGCTGATCCGTGTCACCCTCAACGCCTGCAAAGACTTGAAGAGAAAGCTGTTCCGCCATAGCACGGTCCCGCTGGAGGTGCTTTCAGAGGAAGCCGCCAGCGTAATGCCGGAGCAAATGGGGATTTTGGAAATTGTGCTTTCCCTGCCGGCAAAATACAAGGATGTGATTTATCTCCATTACTATGAAGGCTATACTGCCCGGGAAATAGGAACGATGTTACATAAAAAAGAAAACACCATATATTCCCTCTTATCAAGAGGAAGGGAGTTGCTGAAGCAGAAGCTGGGAGGTGGCAGGAATGTATGATGAGATTCAGGATGCATTTGGGCAAATTCACGCGACAGATGAGATGAAACAGTCAGTATTGGAATATCTTTCTGGGAAAAAGCGGAGGAATTGGAAGGCGCTCGGAAGTTTCCGCCCATACGCTTTAATTTCGGCCTGTGCCCTGATGCTGATTTGCTTTGGGATAGGTAATTGGTATTTTTTTGGCATGCCAGTGGCGTATGTCAGCGTGGACGTGAACCCTTCGGTGGAACTGACGCTGAACCGCAGGAACCGTGTGATGGAGGCAGAAGGCAGGAATAAGGACGGGCAAATGGTCCTTGAACATGTTCAGCTGGAAGGAAAAGATTATCTGGAAGCAGTGGAACTGCTGATGGAAAGCGAAGCCATGCAGTCCTACCTTGCAGAAAACGAAAAGCCAACGGTTACAGTGGCATCCGCCAAGGCAGACGAACTCCTCTCTGGTTTGGAGAATAGCATAGTGGCAACCCATTACCATGGCATGTGCAGGAGCGCGGAGATAGAAACGGTAGCATCCGCCCATGACTGTGGGATGTCTTTGGGGAGATACCAAATATACCAGCTTTTGGCAGGATATAGTTCAGGGCTGACAACCGAAGATTGCCAGAAAATCTCCATTTGCCAGCTTCAGCAGCTTTTAGTCCAGTATGAAAATGGCAGGACAGCGGCGGTGGATGAAAAGGAATTGGAAAGCCTGAAGTCAGGCTGTGCCCACCATAGTGGCGGGCACCACCATTCCGGGCACAGCCACCATGGAGAATGATTGCCTGAAATGTAAACAGATACAAAGAATTAGTTGACAATAGCGAAATTCCTGTGTATAGTAGCTGTAAAGTAAATGAAACAGCCATGCGCAGGGAGAATATCAGTAGGGATAATCAGGAAGAAAGGATTGTCTGCGGGGTAAGCCTTCAGCATGGGAGCTTTTAAGGTTCAGGTGTTGGGAATAGGCTGGATAACCCCGCTTTTTTTATTCTTTCATGGCTTGGATATTGCTGCCTGCAGGGTTTTCCATGTAGGATTGGGTATTATGTTGTATATTTGCATGAAAGGAATGGAAGGATATTATGGAAGAAAAGTTGGAATTACTGAAACAGGAGGTGCTGGCAGGATACCAGATTAATATGGAAGAAGCCCTTTGGCTTTCTGGGCAGCCTTTGGAGGAGCTTTGCCCTGCGGCAGATGAAATCCGACAGAAATTCTGTGGGAACCAATTTGACCTCTGCACGATTATCAACGGCAAAAGCGGGAAATGCACCGAGGACTGTAAATATTGCGCACAGTCGTCCTATTACCAGACCGATGTGGAGAGCTATCCCCTGCTTGGGACGGACGAATTGTTAAAGCAGGCAGAGTATAACAGCCAGCGGGGGGTGCCCCGGTATTCCATTGTAACCTCAGGGAAAAAGTTGAGCAGCAGGGAAGTGGGACAAGTTTGTGAAAGCATTAAGAAGATTAAGGAATCCGTGGATATTTCTGTCTGCGTATCTTTTGGGCTTCTGGGAGAAGCGGACTTTAGGAAAGTAAAAGAGGCAGGGGCGGTGCGGGTACATAATAACCTAGAAGCATCGGAGGGGTATTTCCCCAGTGTCTGTACTACCCATACCCAGCAGGACAAGATAAATTCCCTGAAAGCAGCAAGAAACGCTGGACTTAGTGTATGCAGCGGCGGCATTATGGGATTGGGGGAACGCATGGAGGACCGCATCAGCCTTGCAATGGCGCTGCGGGAACTGGAGGTAGGTTCCGTCCCCCTCAACATGTTAAACCCAATTCCGGGAACGCCCTATGAGTACAATGAGCGGCTCACAGAAGACGATATGTGCCGGATTGTGGCGGTATTCCGTTTTATCTTGCCCAAAGCATTTATCCGGCTGGCAGGCGGCAGGGGGCTGATGGAGGAAAAAGGAAGGAAATGCTTCCAATCCGGGGCTAATGCAGCCATTACTGGAGATATGCTGACTACCGCAGGGATTACCATCCAGCAGGATTTGCAGATGCTGGAAGAGTTAGGCTACCAAGTGGTAAAAAATTGCACATAGTTATCACAGAGCGGTTTATAATAGCAGCAGCTATGATACGCCCGGAGTAAAGCACAATGGCTTAATTTTATCATACTATAGCTTATCGCGGAGTGATTATGGTATAATAGCAACAGCTATTATACGCGCCGAAGTGCGCATGGTATAATATTTGGGAAAAGAGGAGAAGCAACATGCAGCATACAATTTTAATCAAGCAGGGGACCATCCATGATGCTGTCCATAAGGCGCCTTATGTGGCAGATATTTTAGTGGAGCACGGAAAAATCACCAAAATAGAGCCTATTTTAGACGGGCAGGATGCAAAGGGCGCACAAGTCCTTGATGCAGCTGGGCTGCAGGTGTACCCGGGTTTTGTGGAGGCCCACTGCCATTTAGGGCTGGACGGCTATGCCGTTGGCTTTGAAGGGGCAGATTACAACGAAATGACAGATTCCATAACCCCGCAGCTATCTGCGGTGGACGGGCTGAACCCCCAAGATGAAAGCGTACGCCTTGCCATGGAAGGCGGCGTTACCTGCGTAGCGGCAGGGCCGGGCAGCTCCAATGTGCTGGGCGGGACATTTACGGTTTACAAAACCGTGGGGAAACGCATTGACGATATGGTAATCAAGGAAAAGGCAGCCATGAAATGTGCCTTTGGGGAAAACCCCAAGCTGTGCTATAAGGATAAAGCCATTTATTCCCGCATGACGACTGCCTCCTGCCTGCGTGTTATGCTGGAGCGGGCAAAAGAATACCTTGCAAAGAAAGAAGCAGCAGGGGAGGACATCTTGAAACAGCCAGCTTATGACCCGAAATTAGAAGCGCTAGTCCCCGTCATAAAAGGGGAGCTCCCTTTGAAAGCACATGCCCATCAGGCAAACGACATTTATACCGCCATCCGCATTGCAAAGGAGTTCCAAGTGGGGCTTGCCATAGACCACTGCACCGACGGTTCCCTGATAGCCGACGATTTGGCAAAGGAGGGATATCCTGTGGCAGTCGGGCCTACCTTGACCCATGCGTCCAAATTTGAACTGAGAAACCTGAGCTTTGAAACACCGGGGGATTTGGCAAAGGCAGGCTGCCAAGTGTCCATTATCACGGATTCCCCAGTCATCCCCCAGCAATACCTTGCGCTGTGCGCCGGGCTTGCCGTAAAATCCGGCATGGATGAATTTGACGCGTTGCAGGCAATCACGTTAAATGCCGCAAAGCATATTGGCGTGGAGAGCCGCGTCGGTTCCTTGGAAATTGGGAAGGATGGGGACTTCGTTCTTGCAGACGGCAATCCCATGGTTTCCGACACTAAGATAAAATATGTGCTGATAGACGGGCAGGTAACATATTCTGCATAAGGCAATGAAAAATATGCCCAAAATTCCCCATAAACGGAAGGAAAGCGCTGCCTTGCGGCAACGCTTTTTGGGGGAGTAAATTTATGAAATGTTTCATGGGGTGCCACATCTTGGGCGGTGGCACCAATATATGTAAAGTAACTTTACAAAATAAAGTTAAATTATTGTTAGTCGAAGCCGATAACGGTGCGCGCTTGTTTCTGTTATCAACTTCATTTGATATAACGAGTATAAGATATAAATGTGTGCAAATTATGGACAATTTCTAAAAGAAAGATAAAGAATTCAAAAGAAATTATGAAGAAAAAGTAAAAAAATCGTTATACCTAAAAACCAGCAGAAATTGTCCCATAAATCGACAAAATTTTTATCATTTCCATAATAATTCTTGCAAACAGGACGCAGGCAGGGTATAATATACAGATAAAATTTGAAGGAGGAACAGGTATCCATGGAAAAATCAAAAGTATATTTTACAACGTTCAAAACTTCTTTTACAGAGAACATCCCTGCAAAGTTAAAGCGCCTGATCCGGGCTGCCGGGATTGGGGACATTGATTTTACAGATAAGTATGCAGCCATTAAGATACATTTCGGGGAACTGGGCAATTTGGCTTTCCTGCGCCCCAACTATGCGAAAGCAGTGGTGGACGTGGTGAAGGAGCTGGGCGGGAAAGCCTTCCTAACAGACTGCAACACCCTGTATGTGGGGAGCAGGAAGAACGCTTTGGACCATCTTGACACGGCCTATGAAAATGGGTTTACCCCCTTCTCTACCGGATGCCATGTAATTATCGGGGATGGGCTCAAGGGGACAGACGAAGCCCTTGTGCCCGTGGATGGGGAATATGTGAAAGAAGCAAAAATCGGCCAAGCAGTAATGGACGCAGATGTGGTAATTTCCCTGAACCATTTCAAAGGCCACGAAATGGCAGGCTTTGGCGGCGCACTGAAGAATATCGGCATGGGCTGCGGCTCCCGTGCAGGGAAAATGGAAATGCACAGCGAAGGCAAGCCCTACGTCAATCAGGATAACTGCATTGGCTGTGGGATGTGCACAAAGGTCTGCGCCCATACCGGCATTACTGTCACAGATAAGAAGGCTTCCATCAACCATGAAAATTGCGTGGGCTGCGGCCGCTGCATTGGCGTCTGCCCCAAGGATGCAGTAGAACCCAGCTTCGGTGATTCTGTTGACGTCCTGAATTACAAGATGGCAGAATACAGCAAGGCAGTGCTGCAGGGACGTCCGCATTTCCATATTTCCATCGTCTGCGACGTGTCCCCGAACTGCGACTGCCATGCAGAAAACGATATCCCCATTATCCCGGATGTGGGCATGTTCGCATCCTTTGACCCGGTAGCTATAGACGTTGCCTGTGCAGACGCCTGCAACCGCCAGCCCATCATTGCCGGGAGCGTGCTCCATGAAAATAAAGGGCATGGGGAAGAAGGCGACCATTTCCACATCACCCATCCAGATACGAACTGGGAATCCTGTGTGGAACATGCAGAAAAAATCGGCATTGGCAGCAGGGAATATGAACTGATAGAAATTTAAGCACAGCATCAGGCAAGCAATAACCCCTAGTATTTACTGCAAGGTTAGTTATGCCCGCCGGATGGCATGGATCTGGGAACATAGCAGAACCGGCATAGGTAATAAAAAGGAAAGGGCCTACATCATGAAAGTAATCAAGTTTTTCTGGAAAGCAGTGCTGCTGCCCTTGTTGTGCATGGCAGCGGCAGGAGGGGTTGCATTGGCCGAAGAACCCAAGGAAGTCCAAATCGTATTTACCCATGACCTCCATTCCCATTTGGAGCCATTTTATCTGGAGGAAGACGGGGAAGAAAAAATGGTAGGCGGCGCGGCAAGGTTTATGGGCTATCTTAAAGAGCAGCGCGCCCAAAATAAGGATTTGCTGTATCTGGACGGCGGGGACTTTTCCATGGGGACCTTGTACCAGACCGTGTATATGACGCAGGCCGCGGAACTTCGCATGTTGGGGTTCCTTGGGGCGGATGCTACAACCTTCGGGAACCATGAATTTGATTACCGCAGCGAAGGCTTGGCAAAGATGCTTCAGGCGGCAAAGGCCAGCGGGGATGCCCTGCCGCCCCTGACAGCCTGCAACATTGACTGGGAGGCTACCTTGTCTGGAGAACAGGCAGAAGAGGGCGCATTGCTGAAAGAAGCTTTTGAAGCTTATGGGGTAAAGCCCTACCTTATGCTGGAAAAGGGCGGCGTGAAAATTGCAGTCATTGGGGTGTTTGGCAAAGACGCCCTTGCATGTGCGCCCACCTGCGCCTTATCCTTCCAAGACCCGATAGAAGCGGTCCAGGAAACTGTAGCTGTTATCAAAGAGCAGGAACAGGCAGACATGATTGTATGCATTTCCCACAGCGGGACATGGGAAGAGGAAAAGAAATCCGAGGATGAACTGCTGGCAAAGGGCGTACCAGAGCTGGATTTGATTGTCAGCGGCCATACCCACAGCATTTTGCCAGAGCCCATTGTCCATGGGGATACGGCTATTGTATCCACTGGGGAATATGGGGCGCGGGTAGGCAGACTGCGCATGGTGCAGAAAGCGGACGGGCGGTGGGGCCTTGACGGCTACCAACTTACTTTGCTGGATGGTTCTTACGAAGAAGATCCGGAGGCAGCAAAGAAAATAAAGGAGCTGGGCCTTACTATAGATGAGGATTATTTGTCCCAGTTTGGCTTTACAAGGGACCAGGTGCTTGCCCACAATCCATGGGAATTTACCGGGATTAACGGGCTGGGGGAAAAACTGCAGGAAGAGCCCCTTGGGAATTTGCTTGCAGATTCCTATTTATATACGGTAAACCAAATGGATTCCAAGGAAGAGCCTGCGGCTGTGGCCGTAGTGCCCAGCGGCTGCATCCGGGATACTTTCCATCAGGGAAAGGACATTACGGTAGCAGATGCTTTCCAGACGCTTTCCCTCGGCATTGGCCCGGACGGCGTACCGGGATATCCGCTGGTGAGCGTGTATTTTACCGGAAAAGAATTAAAGACCGTGGCCGAGGTGGACGCCTCCATTTCCCCGATTATGACAACCGCCCAGCTTTATGTCAGCGGCCTTGCATACACGGCAAATCCCAACCGTATGATTTTAAATAAAGTGACGGACGTAAATTTGCAGGATATGGAAGGGAATGTGAAGGAACTTGAGGACGATAAGCTGTACCGTCTGGTAGCCGACCTTTACAGCGGGCAGATGATGGGGGCAGTTTCGGACCAGTCTTATGGCATCCTCTCCCTTGTGCCCAAGGATGCAGAAGGGAACGAGATTCCCATAGAGAATCTGGAAGACCACATCATATATTCGGACGGGCAGGAACTGAAGGCATGGGCCTGTGTGGCAAAATACCTTGGTTCCTTTGAGGAAAAAGGCTCTGAAATTCCAGAAATACCAGAATATTATAGCAAAACCCATGCCCGCAAAAACATTGAGGACGACAGCAGCTTTGGGGCAATTATGAGAAACCCCAACCGGATTGCAGTAGCTATTTTCAGCATCGGGGCAGGCGTAATAATCCTGCTTATCCTTATCGTTGTGCTGGCTGTAAGGTTGGTCCGGAAACGGAGAAGAAGGAAAAGGGACTTATATTTATAGTAGAAAACATGGTGCGCAGGAAGAGTTTATGGATTCCCTGACTGCAAACCCTGTTCCATACCAGAGCCGCAGCGGACAATGCAATAAAAAAACTTTGGAGCCGGAGGGCAATTAAGCTCCTATAAAGGAAAGCAAACTGAAATAAAAAACTTTGGAGCCGGAGGGCAATTAAGTTCCTATATGGGAAGTAAAGAAAAGTAAAGAAAAGCAAACCAAACCACAAGGAAAACCCTGAAGGGAATGGTACAGCAATAGAGAAGCAGTAATGGGCTGTTCCATTTTGGGATTTTTCCTGAATGGCACAGCCCTTATTCTGTGCCAAGCGCATGGCAAAAGCCGCGTCTGTTTTCCCTATGGCAGCAATACCCAGAGTAATCTGGGGCTGCCGGGAATCTGTGCGTTTATAATAGGGAAATGAAAGTTAAGAATCAGGCATCCAGCATGAAACCCTGCATTTCACCTGGACCAAGCGAAAGGAACCAATATATTTATGGAACAAAACATTGCATTAATCGATAAATTAGAGGCAGAATCCTGCCTTTCCCGGGAAGAATGGATTGCCCTCATCGAAGGCCGGAGCCCCAGCGGGGCAGAATACCTTTTTCAAAAAGCCAGAAAATGGCAGCAGCATTTTTTCGGCAGCAGGATCTACACCAGAGGGCTGATTGAATTTACCAATTACTGCAAAAATGACTGCTACTACTGCGGCATCCGCAGAAGCAACCCCCAAGCCCAGCGGTACCGCCTGACAAAAGAAGAAATCTTGGAGTGCTGCCAAATTGGCTATGGGCTGGGATTCCGTACCTTTGTGCTGCAGGGCGGGGAGGATGGGAGGTTTTCCCAAAAGGAACTGGAGGATCTCGTCTATGCCATCAAAAGCAGGTATGCGGATTGTGCCGTCACCCTTTCTATTGGGGAGCGTTCTTATGAAAGCTACCTCGGCCTGTTCCGGGCAGGGGCAGACCGGTACCTGCTTCGCCATGAAACTGCGGACAGCAACCATTACCGCAGCCTGCACCCACCGGAGCTTTCCTTAGAAAAACGGAAACAATGCCTATATTGGCTGAAGGAAATCGGCTACCAGACAGGCACGGGATTTATGGTGGGGAGCCCCGGCCAGACAGCGGCGCATTTGGCGGAGGATATGATGTTTATCCGTAAGCTGGAGCCCCAAATGGTGGGCATCGGCCCCTTTGTGCCCCACCACGGGACCCCGTTTGCAGGGGAACCCGGGGGGACTGTGGAGCTGACGCTTTTCCTTATCGGCCTTTTGCGCCTGATGCTGCCGAACCTTCTGCTGCCCGCCACTACGGCCCTTGGCACCATTGACCCTGAGGGCAGGGAAAAAGGCATTTTAGCTGGTGCAAATGTAGTGATGCCCAACCTGTCCCCCACTTCCGTGCGGAAAAAATATGAACTTTACGACAACAAAATCTGTACCGGGGACGAAGCCGCAGAGTGCTGGGCCTGCTTAAACCGCAGGATGGAAAAAATAGGGTATGAATTAGCAGTAAGCAGGGGGGATTTTGAAAGTATCCCCCACCCAGAAGAAAAACCACCGGGTTAGATGGGGGACAGGGCGGTACCTAAGGGAAAAAGGCAGCAAATAATCCAATGCTGCGGATGATGGCAAGCTGTTGCCGGTAATGTAGCAACACATTTATATTTAGGCAGATCCAGCTATTTTAAATGCGGCAAACCTGCCACCCATATGCCCAAATACAGTAATAGCCAAATATAAAGATATTTTCAAAAGGAGGATACACCATGTATAACGTAATGTCGCCAAAGGCGGAGGAATTTATCAGCCATGAAGAAATTTTAGAGTCATTGGCTTATGCAGAAGCCAACAAGGCAAACCGGGAATTAATTGACAAAATTTTAGAGAAAGCAAGGGAACGCAAAGGCCTTTCCCACCGGGAGGCCGCTGTCCTTTTGGACTGTGAATTGGAGGACAAAAATCAGGAGATCTACGCGCTTGCCCAGCAGATAAAAAAGGATTTCTACGGGAACCGCATCGTCATGTTTGCCCCCTTGTACCTGTCCAATTATTGCATTAACGGCTGCGAGTACTGCCCTTACCACCTGAAAAATAAGCACATTGCCAGAAAAAAACTGACCCAAGAGGAAATTGTAAAAGAAGTTACCGCATTGCAGGACATGGGCCACAAACGCCTGGCGCTGGAGGCAGGGGAAGATCCCGTGAACAACCCCATCGAATATATTTTGGAATGTATCCATACCATTTATAGCATCAAGCATAAAAATGGGGCAATCCGCCGCGTCAACGTCAACATTGCCGCAACCACGGTGGAAAATTACCAGAAATTAAAAGAAGCAGGGATTGGCACTTACATCCTGTTCCAAGAAACCTACCACAAGGAATCCTACGAAAAACTCCATCCCACAGGCCCCAAGCACGATTATGCCTACCACACAGAAGCCATGGACAGGGCTATGGACGGCGGCATAGACGACGTAGGCCTTGGGGTGCTCTTCGGCCTGAACAACTACCGCTATGACTTTACCGGAATCCTCATGCACGCAGAGCATTTAGAAAGCTATAAGGGCGTAGGCCCCCATACCATCAGCGTGCCAAGGCTGCGCCGGGCGGACGACATAGACCCAGACGTGTTCGACAACGGCATTTCCGACGAAACCTTTGCAAAAATCGTAGCCTGCATCCGGATAGCCGTCCCCTACACCGGAATGATTGTTTCCACACGGGAAAGCAAAGCCTGCCGTGAAAAAGTGCTCCACCTCGGCATTTCCCAGATTAGCGGCGCATCCCGCACCAGCGTAGGCGGCTACGCAAGCGAAGAGCCGGAAGAAGAAAATTCCGCCCAGTTTGACGTCAGCGACAACCGCACCTTAGACGAAGTCGTCCGCTGGCTGATGGAGCTGGGGTATGTGCCCAGCTTCTGCACCGCCTGCTACCGGGAAGGCCGCACCGGCGACCGCTTCATGACCCTTTTAAAAAGCGGCCAAATCGTCAACTGCTGCCATCCCAACGCGCTGATGACCTTAAAAGAATACCTAGAAGATTACGCCACCCAAGCCACCAAAACAATCGGCGAACATTTAATCGAAAAAGAGCTGGACGTCATCACCAACCCCAAAGTAAAGGAAAAAGTAATTGACTACCTAGCAAATATCCACAATGGAAAACGGGATTTCCGTTTCTAAGAAACTCTGCCACCCCATAGGCAAAACCGGGCTGCCCGGTTTTGCCGTCCGCCTACACCTTTTTCATTTTTAGAACCAGCAAATCCTTCTCCCCCTCCGTAATATAAGAAAACCCAACCTCCCGGTTCACCACAGAAGCCAAAATATACACATTCCCCCGGTACAGCCCATAATACCGTGAAAGCGGGTTCTGCCTGACACACAAATGCTGTATATGGCTGTAAGGAATTACCATCGCCGTCTTAGTAAGGCTCCCCCCAGAGAACAGCACATGCGCACTTTCCCCATAAAACCCAATGCAGGAATACCGCAGCAAAGAGTACAATACCAAAAACCCACCCAGCCAAAGGTAAGCATAAAGCAAAAACGTATCCCACTGGGTTTCCATAAACCCCAAGGAAATTGTCACAGCATAAGGCAGCAGGCAGCATATGCCTATCCAGCACAGGCAGGAGCAAGCATATAGTTTTCCAGCATGTTTTGGCGGCCGGCGCATATGGTTTAAGGAGGAGGCAGGGAATTCCGGCAAAATCCCGGCAAGGCATTGGAACAAATCCTCCTTCTTCCGGCAAAGGGAAAGCTGGGTCAGCTCCTCCTCGGAATCCCCGATGCCAATGCAGACAATCCGGGCTTCTGCCCGCCCCATCAGCCGGGCAATGGGCGGCTGGACAATCCGCAGCGCATGGATGCGCCCCACCGGGATGGTATAATCCTGTTTCCGGAAAAAGCCATAATGTATGATAATGTCATTCCCCTGACGGTAAGCAGTAAAATGGTAAAAAGCCATCAGCCGCTTGATAATCTGGTATCCATAAGTAAAAATAAAAATGGCGGCCGCAAACATTTTCATAAAAAAGCTGCCCTCTCCCTCCTCATAAAGCAAATCAGAAAGGCTGCCCACCTCCCCGGCAGAAAGCAAAAGTAAAAGAACCCCAGTGAGACACCCAAGGAACACGAGGTAGTAGCCGGGAAGGCTGCAGATGCAGTGGGATAAAATTTCAGGAAAAGAAGCATAGCTGCTTTCTGCCTGTTTTCCATCCATTGCAAATGAAGTGTGCTCCCCGCCTTGGGAGCCAGAAAGAAGCTGTGATTTTAATTCCTCTGCTTTTTGCAGGGAAAGCAGGATTGAAATATCCGTGGAATCTGCGTCCGAGGCATTTTCCATATCAAGCTTCAGGCGGCAGGTATGCACCAGAAGCTCAAAGAGGTTCTGCTCCATATTAATATTGGAAATATGGGCAATGCTGTATGTATTTTTCTTCCGGTTCAGCGTGTTCCTCTCAATGATAAAGGCAGTCCCATCCATATAAATCCAAGTTTTGCGCCACACAAGGAATTGGTACCCTGTCACAAGCAGGGGAATGAGCAGCATCAGCCCTAAAATGCACAGGATAAGGGGCAGGCTGTCCTGATTTATCCCTTCTTCTATTAAAAGGGCAGCAATTCCCTCTGCTTGGGAAAGCAGGATGACAACCCAAGCAATCAGGAGCCCTCCAGCTTTTTCTAAAATAATGGTGGGATGGCAATGTATTTTTTCTGTAGTCATGGGAACCTCCTATCTTGCGGAACTTCCGGGTTGGCGCAGTGCATGGAACCTCCTGATTTTACGGAACTTCCAGATTGGTGCAGTGCATGGAACCTCCTGATTTTACGGAACTTCCGGATTGGTGCAGTGCATGGAACCTTTTGGTTTTACGGAACTTTTGGATTGGTGCAGCGTATAAAACTTTCTGGCTTTCTGGAACTTCCGGGTTATTGCAGTGCACAGGCAAATTCTATTTTTCCTGCCTTGCAATTGGTTCAGGGGGATGTTCCGGCTGGGACTCTCCTTTGCGCTCTTCCATGGCAATCTGGTTGATTTTCTTTTTCAGGGATTCTGAAATAAGCTGGGCTTTTTCATACTCCAGAAAGCGGATTGTGACTTCGCCGCCGGCTGTGGTGACAATAACTTTTGTCAAGCCGAACATCCGGTCTATAGGTCCCTGCGCCATGGTAATCTGGTGCAGCCGTTCCATAGGCACGATGTGTTCCTCCACCCATAAGTAGCCTTCCCGGACGTCGATACATTCCTCGTCTATGGCATAACGGTACCGCCGGTAACGGAAGGGCGGCGAACATATCCCGTCAGCCGCCAGCACTGCCAGAAAGAAGAAATAAACCGCTGACAGGATTGGGTAGGAAAACAGGGAAAAATAGAACATCACAACAGTAAGGATTGCAGCCGTCACCCCAGTACCGAGAAGGGCAGCAGCGTACATACAGCCTAAGGCTTTTTTGTTTAAAGTTTGGAATGTCATATGGCACCTCCTAAATGAAAGTGAAAGGCATTGGCATGTGGAAAGCCTGCAGTATGGCTGCGCGGCAATTCTAAAATTTCTATAAAAAGTGTAACATATTTATTTTGATGGGAAAAGTATGTTGACGGGATTGTAAGATTAAAGTAAGGTAGGGGTAAGCCTTTTAGAAGGTATACTGTGAAAAAAGTTTTTCATTACTATTGGTGCTTAAACGAAAGAAATAAGTGATAACTGTGAAAAAAAGTTTTTCATTACTATTGGTGCCTAAACGAAAGAAATAAGTGATAACTGTGAAAAATAAGTTTTTCATCGCTATTTGTGCCTAAGTGGGATGAAAGGAATGGATAATTTTTATGGGGGATAAGGTTCCGGGAGCTGTTTCAGGCAATGCCCGTGGAGTTAGACGGGGCATAGCGCCATTGCTGTACCTGAAATAATTTCCAGCAGCCCCCAAAGGCCGGATTTTTCTTGCAACTGTAAAGCAATTCTGTTAAAATTGACTGGGACGTGTTTGGAGCGTTTTGGCAGCCTGAGTTTCAAAACGCGCCCTGACAAAACAGGGGAATTAATTATGAGTGTACAAGATAAAATAGAACATGTGTTAAAATGCATACACCTGCTGTTTTCCAAAAGCCAGCCTTACGGGGACAGCGGCGATAAAATTATTGTGGATAAAAAGGCGGTCTTTGAACTGTTGGAACAGCTAAACCTTGCAGTTTATGAAGCAATGGACCACTATGAAGTCACTACCCGCAAGCATGAGATTGCAGAGCGGCGCTGCGAGAAACGGGGTGAGGAAATCATCCAGAAGGCCAGTAAGCACGCAGATGACATTTATGCTGCCTCCATTATGTATACCGACGATGCCATCAACCGGATTTGCTACATTATGGACGACGCCCATCAGGCTGTCCAGAATATTTTCCGTAAAATGAACGTGGAGATGGAGAACCAGCGGGAACGGGTGAAGCGGAACCAGCTGGAACTGACCGGCCAGCTTAGGGACTTTGCAGATACGGATAAATACGTGAAGCTCATCCAAGAAGTGAATAAGCAGCTGGAAAAGGAGCACCGCCTCCAGACAGAGGGGAAAAAAGAGAAACGGATCCCCAACGAAGGGAAATCCTATTCCGCTATCAAGCCTGAAATCAAAATCAATCAGGCTTATTTCCAGCGCACCGGGAAAAATTATGACGAAGAGCAGGAAGAGCCCGCAAGGAGGGATGAAGCAGCCGAAAGCCTTGCAAGGGTAACAGGCAAGGAATTTGCGGAAAACCTGCGCCGCAGGGCAGCAAGGAGCCGGGAAAAGAAGTTTGAGCTGGAAGATATGTCCCTAGAAAAGCCGCAGCAGCAAGAAACAGAAGAGGAGGCAAGGCTGGAAGAAATCTTGGCGAAAGCAGGGGCAGGCCTTGCCGCCATGGTAGAAGCAGAACTGGCAGAGCCCATGGTTTCCGCCCATAACGATATTCCCCCGGTTTCTGCGCTGGACGGGGAATTCCCCGACGAAGAAGCCCGGATTCCCAACCTTCCGCCGGAAATCCATGTGGATCTGGATGCAGAATATTTCAAATGGAAGGAAGCCGAAGAAAAACAGGAGCCGGAGAAGAAGGAACGGAAGTTCCATTTTGGAAGAAAATCGTAAAGGTAATTTTTTTTAAGTCAAAAAATGCAACATTATGCTAAATAATGTTGCATTTTTCTTACACCTTATATATCGAACGAAACGGAAAATACTTAACAGGGAAAATGAAACTTTTAAAAAAGAATTTTTTTCCAGAGGATATCCCGTAAACATTTAAATGAAACAAAGGGAATGGGGGAAGTTGATAGAAAATTTTATAGCATAGACGGATTTCTTATATTAAAGATGTAAAAAGCACTTGCAAAAACAATTGCAATAAACTTAGTTTGATTTTCAGGCAATGTCCAGAGATTATCTCTGGGCTTTTTTAGTGTGCAAAAGTATGCGGTTCCAACATGGCAGAGTTCTGGCCTAGAGGGATCAAAACATTGAGATTTTGGCGTAGCAGAGTTCTGGCCTAGGTGTCCGGAAACATTGCCGTTCCGGATGAGGGGTGTTTTTGCCTAGATACCAAGAAATATTGCTGTTTCAGCGTGATAGTGTTTTTCCTTAGAAATGCAACACTATTTAGCAAACTGTTGCATTTCTGGAAAATCATTAGGAAGTGATACCTTTACCGCCTGCCAAGTGGAATCCACTGAGGCGGCAAACGGAGAAACAAGGAGGTTCCCATGCTGAAATTAACAGTAAAAGCCGGCGAATACCTGCTGGTTGGAGATGACATCAAAGTAGTATTTACAGGGGGCAGCGCAAATAACCTGCACATTCTGGTAGACGCGCCCAAGTCCATGAACATTGCAAGGAGCACCGCGCTGGAGAAGTATGGAATGGCTCCAGACCCGGGCAATGAAGTAAAGCACCACAAGGACAGGGAACTTTCTCCAGAAGCCAAGGAGAAGATTAAGGCCATCCTTATGGAAGAACGGCGCAAGGCACGGAAGGCAGAGCGTGCCAAAAGCCCAATGGCGAAATACGGCGGGTGATTAAGGCTTAGATTACCGCTGGATATTCTGCAAAATGTTAATAATGCGGGAGTAACCTAGGGCTCCTGCTTATTATAAAAATTCAATGCACGCAAACGGATTTGCGGCATCTGCTGCCAACTGCAGAGCGGACGGCAGCCGAAACGCCCTTAGTTCCCATGGCAAACTATAACAGGCTATGTCAGGGCGTACCAAGACCATAAACAACAAGGAGGAAAAATATTATGGCAATGATTGTACAACACAACCTTACAGCAATGAACTCTAACCGTCAGTTAGGCGTTACTACAAGCGCACAGGCAAAATCATCTGAAAAATTATCATCTGGTTACAGGATTAACCGCGCAGGCGATGA
This sequence comes from uncultured Lachnospiraceae bacterium, assembly GCA_910580195.1. Taxonomy (GTDB): domain Bacteria; phylum Bacillota; class Clostridia; order Lachnospirales; family Lachnospiraceae; genus Petralouisia. Next base: position 70,089 of record CAJTWA010000002.1, on the reverse strand, counting down.
TGCAGCAGGATTAAAGATTTCTGAAAAAATGAGAAGCCAGGTACGTGGTTTGACACGTGCATCTGTAAACGCACAGGACGGCGTTTCCTTAATCCAGACTGCTGAAGGTGCTTTGAATGAAGCGCACTCCATCCTCCAAAGGATGAACGAACTGGCAGTTCAGGGTGCAAACGATACCAATGAAAGCATTGACCGCGATGCTATCAATCAGGAATTAAATGCACTGACAGACGAACTTGATAGGATTTCCACTACTACACAGTTCAATAAGCAGCAGCTGTTGGATGGTACCTTTAAGGATAAGAACCTTCAGGTTGGGGCAAATGCAAACCAGAATATTTCTATCAGCATTGATAATATGAATGCAAAGACTCTGGGCTTAAAGGATATAAGCGCTACAGTTAGCTTCGAAAAGCAGAAAGGTGAAGCAGGTAAGAGCGTTAATTACAGGGGATGCAGTTATACGTATGATACTGACATGACTCTTGCAAGCAACCGTGAAGCAGCCATTTCACAATTTAAGAGCGAGCTGTCTGCTAAATACTCAGATGGCCTTTATGCTGCACAAATGGATGGGATGTATAAAGCCCTTACAGATGGCAAAAAGTTCAGCGAGGCTTCTAAGGCAAAAGAATATGATATTTCCATGGCTAAAAAAGAAATGGAAACAGAAATTGGAAATAACTTTACTGCTTACCTTACAACAAGCTCAACAGAAGCAACCGGAGCATTAAGCGGTTATACAAAGACTGGTAATGCAGCCGTAGATAATTATGAAGTAGCTAATAATTCCATTACAGCAATTCAGGCAGCAATTAACCGGGTATCTTCCCAGAGGTCTGCGCTTGGTGCATTACAGAACAGGCTGGAGCATACAATTGCAAACTTGGATAATGTTGCAGAAAATACACAGGCAGCAGAATCCCGTATCCGTGACCTTGATATGGCTTCTGAGATGGTAGAATACAGCAAGAACAACATTCTTGCACAGGCTGGGCAGTCTATGCTTGCACAGGCAAACCAGTCCACGCAGGGCGTATTGTCCTTGTTAGGGTAATAAACGGTGGGATTTTTGGATTACAGCGAAATTTAAAATTGCAGAGGGACGGGAAACTGTCCCTCTGTTTTATCATTAAGGATGTATTGGTGGGAAAGCAATGGAAGAATTAGCAAGGAAATTGAGCAATGGGATAGATAATATTTGTGGAGGCTTTCATTATTTTAAAAAAGAAAATGTTTTGGATAAGAGCCGGGAATTGGCTGAAGATATCCAAAGGTTTTGCTCCTGTTTTTTGCAAGGCAATATTTTTGGGATGGAAAAAGACGAATATGCTGATTTTGAACAATTTGTAATTCAAGTCTTGGAAGACTATATAGAGGCAATGAAACAGCAGGATATGGTATATATGCTGGATACATTAGATTATGGGCTGCGGGAATTATTGAATATTTATATAGATGTGGATGCAGAGGAGGAGAACCATGTGTGCGGGGATTTTTGAGAAAAACTTAGAGGCTATGGAGAAATGGTATCCAGATTTTGCAGGATTGGTTCGGGGAAAAGAAGAAATTGCAGATGATACGAAAGTTTGGCCAGAACATTCTTGGGATGGGGAAGTAATTTTCCGTATAGAAAAAGAAGGAAGGATGTTATACCTTGGAGGGAAACGGAGGGCAAAAAAGCCGGTGGAAATGTGGCTGGAGCGCCTTGGGAAACTGCCCAAATATGTGCCGGTTTTTTTATTTGGGATTGGAAGCGGGGCATATCTGAAAGCGCTGGTGGACAGTACAAAGGAAGAAGTGAACATTGTTGTGTATGAGCCTTCTGTCCAAATTTTCTTAAAGGCGCTTCATGAAATAGATCTGTCGAAGGAAATAAAGAACCGCCCAATTGCATTTATTGTGGAAGAAATTAACCCTGAAGAATTTGAAGCTGTTATGGATAAGGTTCTTGTATTTGAGAATGTGGGCTTTTTGAAAGAAGAAATCCATCCCAATTATAAAGAGTGGTATGCAGAACAGCTGACAGGGAAAGTTAGGCTTCTGCAAAGAAAGGTAGAAAAAATCATGATGAATGAAAATACCGGAAAGAGTTTTTCTGCCCATCTTGCGAGTAATATCTTAAACAACCTCAAGTATGTTTGTGAGGGTTATAATTTGAAGGAATTGGCCCGGAGAATCCCTACGGATAAACCTGCAATTTTAGTATCTGCAGGGCCGTCGCTGAATAAGAATGTCCATGAATTGAAAAGGGCAAAAAATAAAGCGTTTATCGTAGCAGTGGATACAGCTTTAAAACCATTGATAAAGGAAGGCATACGCCCTGATTTATTTGTGACAATTGATGCGAAGAAACCATTTCAGCTAGTTGACATTGAGGGGGCGGAAACGGTACCAGTTGCCGCACCTACTTGTGCCTTGCATACGATTATAGAACACCAGAAAGGGAAAAAAATTTTCTACAATGATAGTTACGCTATCCCAAGCCATATTTACCATATGAATGGCAAAGAGTTTCCGGGTGTTGGGCGGGGAGGAGGTTCAGTCGCATGCAGCGCTTTTTCTATGCTGTTTAAAATGGGGTTTGGCACAATTATTCTGGTAGGGCAGGATTTGGCATATTCTGATAATAAATCCCACGCAGATGGGACATTTCTGGAGAAGATGCCAGAGGAAGATACAAAGAACATGATTATGGTAAAAGGTAATTATGTGGACAAAATCCCTACACGCCGGGATTTCCGAAGTTTTTTAGAATGGTTTAACGATTATATCAAGGGAGCAAAGGAACATCGGGAGTTTCGGGCAATCAATGCTACAGAAGGTGGGGCCTATATTGAGGGCACGGAATTATATGCCCTGAAAGATATTATTGATGAGGCCTGCCATGAAGAAGTTGATTTTGAAGAAAGGATAAGGCAAATGGAGCCTGCTTTTTCGGAGGAAGAGAGGAAAAAAGCAGTGGAGTATTTACATAGTATTCCCAGAGAATATGAAGAAATAAAGAAGGCGGCAAAGCTTTTGGAAAAATCATACCGGAAACTCCACAAATTGTCTGATTCAGGCAATATGGGGCAGGAAGAGGCAAAGAGGGTATTGAAAAGAATTAAAAAGCTTACAAAAAAATGCAAAGAACGGGAAGCATACCAGCTTGTAGATATGACAATGGCTAATGCCGACTATATCATCCGCAGTGAATATTTTTATGAGGGAGAAAGTTCTGAATCGGAGATAAAGGAGATAGCACGAAAAGGGATTCTATATAACCAAGTTTTACAAGAATGTGCAGAGCTATTAAAAGGGCTGGCAGAGAAAACGTTGCTGCCAATCACATAATTGGAGGAAAAATGGAAGTTTTAGCAATCATTCCAGCACGGAGCGGATCTAAGGCAGTTGCAGATAAGAATATCCGCTTAACAGGAGGAAAGCCTATGCTGGCTCATTCTATCAGGCATGCTGAAGAAGCAAAATATGTCAGCCGGATTATCGTAAGCACGGACAGTGAAAAGTATGCGGAAATAGCAAGAGGATATGGTGCGGAGGTACCTTTCTTGCGGCCGGCAGAGTATGCGCAAGATACATCTTTGGATATTGATGTGTTTCTGCATGCATTGGAATACTTGCGGGATACAGAAGAGTATGTGCCTGACTGTGTAGTGCAACTTAGGCCTACTTATCCAATCAGGAATCCAAAGGACATTGACTGTATGGTAGAGCTGTTAATGGGAAACCCTGAAGCAGATTCTGTCCGCTGTATAGCACCTTCAAAGGAAATAGCTTATAAAATGTGGCGTATGGATGGGGAGGGTAGGCTGCACCCAATTTTAGATGATATTGAAGAGGCTTATAATATGCCAAGGCAGCAGCTCCCATCCATTTATTATCAGAATGCATGTATTGATGTTATCCGGACCAAAACAATTTTGGAATCCCATTCTATGAGCGGCAGTTATATTTTAGGTTATATGATGGGGCACAATTACGACATTGATACAGAAGAAGAGTTTCGTAAGGCAGATAGGTATCTGAAGCTTATGTCTGGAAACCAGAAGTTTGTATTTGACATTGATGGCGTGATAGCTGAATACCGGGAAAATTTGGATTACGCTTCAGCGTCCCCGGACTACGGGATTATTTCGTCAATTAACCAGCTGTATGAGGCAGGCAATTATATTGTCCTTTTTACTGCCAGAGGGACAAAGACTGGGATTGATTGGAAAGAAGTTACAAAGAAGCAGATGGAAGAGTGGGGCGTAAAATACCATGAACTGAAATTTGGGAAACCTGATGCAGATTTTTATGTAGATGACAAAATGGTGGGACTTGAGGAGATTATGGAATTGTTCCATGGAAGGCATGTCAATATGGATAAGGATTAAGGAGGAAGTATGGGTATTTTTGACGGATTAATCATATTTGAAATGGCAAACAGCCATCAGGGAAGCGTAGAGCATGGCCGTTCCATTATTCGGGAAATGGCGAAAATAGCAAGAAAATATAATATAAAAGCAGCAGTAAAATTGCAGTACCGGAATTTGGATACCTTTATCCACCCAGATTATAAAGGGCGTACAGATGTGAAGCATATCTCACGGTTTGAAAGCACGAAATTAACATATGAGCAGTTTTGCGTGCTGGTATCCGCAATAAAGGAAGAGGGATTAATAGCTATGAGCACGCCCTTTGATGAGGATGGGGTGGAGTGGTGCCAATCTCAGGGGTTAGATATTATCAAGATTGCAAGCTGTAGCGCCATGGATTGGCCATTATTGGAAAAAGCAGCAAAGACTGGGAAACCCCTCATCATATCCACAGGTGGGAAATCTGTTTCGGACATTGATAAGATATACAATTTTTTTACACACCGTGGCTGTGAATTTGCGTTTCTGCATTGCGTAGCGGAATATCCAGCGCCGGCAGAACGGCTGCAGCTTGATTTTATTGAGCGTATGAAAAAAAGGTACAGGGGAATTCCCATAGGATATTCTGGCCATGAAAAACCGGACGACCATATGATACCCATGATGGCAGCGGCAAAAGGGGCTGATATTTTTGAAAGGCATGTAGGGCTGCCAACAGAAACAATTACATTAAATGCCTATTCTATGAACCCAGACGAGGCCGACAGATGGGTAAAGGCAATCGTAGATGCAAAAAATATTTGTTCGATGAAAAAAGAAAAGGACAAGTATATCAGCCAGCTAGAATTGGACTCCCTGCGTTCTCTCTGCCGGGGTGTGTTTGCGCGGCGGCACATCCAGAAAGGGCAAGCGATTGAGGCAAAGGACGTATTTTTTGCCATGCCTTGTATGGAAGGCCAAATGGTAAGCGGTGAGTTTATTCCGGGAATGGCAGCCAGAAAAGATTATGATGAGAATGATCCATTGTATGAAAAAAAGGAATATACGGATATTAGTTTGGCAAGGGGCGTCATCCACGATGCAAAAGGCCTGCTGTTTGAAGCGGGGATTGCATTGGGAAACCAGTTTGAAGTGGAATTGTCCCATCATTATGGTTTAAAACAATTTCGGCGTACTGGTGCAATTATCATAAGCATAATTAACCGGGAATACTGTAAAAAACTGATTATTGTGCTCCCGGGGCAACAGCATCCTATGCATTTTCATAAAGTAAAGGAAGAAACGTTCCAGATACTTTACGGGGATTTGGAATGTGAGGTGGATGGAAATGTAATCCATATGCAGCCAGGGGATATCCAGACAGTCCTGCGGAATGCAAAGCATGCATTTTCATCTAAGAATGGAGCTATTTTTGAGGAAATTTCTACGACCCATGTAAAAGGAGATTCTTATTATGATGATCCTAAGATTGCAAAATTGGATTTGATGGCCCGGAAAACAATTATCAGGGAATGGTAGGCAATTTTTCCTAATATTTTATCTGGGAAGACTGAAAAATAGGTAAAAAGACGTTGGAAAGAAAGGAAATGGAATGCAAGCAATTAATGAAGTGATAAAGAAGGCAGAATGTCTGGCTCAGAATGGAAAAATAGAGAAGGGATTGGAAATATTCCTAGATGCTATTGATGAGTGCCAGCCAGTCAGTGAAGAACTGGCGAATGAAACTGCATTTCAGATGGGATGGTTCTTGTTTGGGCAGAAGTTTTATGTGGAAAGCATTGAAACATGGAAGAAGCTTCAGGAAAAAGGATACCGTAAAGATGTAATTAGCCAAATAATGGAAGAAGCATTTATTATGCCAAATGTAAAGGAGTTTCGTTCAGTTTATGAAAAGAATCTGGAAGAACATGCGAAGCAAATACATACAAGGACAAGCTGCCATTTTGAAGAGTTTCCATATTGGTTTATTCCTGCAACAGACGGCGTTTATTATCTATATGGCAAAATAAGTAGGGAAATTGGCGGGAAAGTGGTTGCTAGTGGCAGCATGTACTCAGATGATGAAATTTTGGGTGGGGAAAATGCTTTTGATGCCACTGTTTTTTGGAAAGACTGGGATTATATAGAGCCAATAAAAACAAAACAAAGGAACTCTAAGCAAATGGTGTATTTTCTCTCAGATGGAATCCTTCCGTTTTCTTACCTTCAGCTGCCAGAGTTTGGGGATGTGTTTCAGGAAGAGTGGCATATTTTTGGGAGTTTAGAGGATATGAAACTTTTTTTTCAGGAACATAAGGGACTACCCCTTCCAAGGCTGTATAAGGGCATCCGGGGCGATGCAGAAGTATTTCGGGCATGGATTGAGTCTGAACACAAATTCCGCTGTTCGCAGGAGGGCAGGGATAGCCGGGATGTGCTTTTAACAATCGGGATTCCAAGCTACAACCGGGGGCATCGGGCGCTGAAAAGTATAGAACATCTTCGGAAATTGTCTTATGACTCGGAGGTAGAGTTTCTGGTATGTGACAATTGCAGCCAAGTGAATGTAGAAGGATATCGGGAAATAGAAAGATTGGCAGAAAGTGATTGCAGGATTGCTTATTACCGTTTTCCTGACAATCCGGGAGGAAATATAACTTTTGCGGAAACAGTGGAGAGGGCTTCAGGAAAATTTTGCTTTATGGTTAGCGATGAAGACATGGTTTATTTGGACAATGTATGGAAATATCTGTACCTAATCCAAAAGTATGGAGATAGGATCGGTTTTATTAAAGCTGCAGGTAAATACAATTATTGGGACAACGTAAATGGATATTATAAAGGAGGAGAAGAAGCTTTTGATAAATTGTTCTGGTCTTTAAATTATTTATCCGGAAGCATATTTTCTACAGAAAAACACAGGGAATTAAAATTGAGCGAGGAATATGGATGGCCGACGGATCCAGCGGGAGGCAATGAGTTTGCAAAGGCATATCCGCATAATGCTGCGGCTATGCGTTGTGCAGTGGAGGAAGATATTTATACCTGTGGGGAAATGCTGTTTCAGGAGGGAAAAGACGATTTTGAGAAAATAGGCAATGGCGCAGAGGGACAAGGGATATTAAGTTATGCCAGGGTAGATAGCCGGTTAAAGCAGTTGGCTGGCATTACATTATTGCTGAATAAGTGGAAGGATATGCTGCCGCCTAGAGTAATAAAAAATAGTTATGCCAGAGCAGTTAGTAAAGTCTTTTGGATGTTAAAGTTATACCAGCAGCAGGGGGGAATTGTGGAATGTAGTTTCCGGGAAGCGTATGACCGTGTATTGCGGGCATCAGTAGAAGGGATTAAAGCACTGGAAGTTGTGGTAAGTGATAGGGTATATGCAAATATGGTGACATCATATTCTCAATGGTATAAGGAGTATGTGGACGAAACCGCAGAGGAAGAGGGAAATGATAAACAGGTTAAAAGTATTTGACTGCACCCTGCGGGAAGTAGGCTACCAGACAGGGTGGTATTTCGATGATGAATTTGTCCGGAGCGTGTATAAGTTTGCCCAAGGGAAAGGCATCGACTATGTAGAATTAGGGTTTTTCCATAACACCGAAGCCGACCCCGGAAAAGGGTGCTACCGCTATTGCAGCACAAAAAATGAGGAAATTTTATCTGTGCTAAAAACAATAAAAAATATTACCAAAATATCCGCCATGCGTGATATCCAAAGGCCGCTGGCAGAGCTTTTGCCCCAAAAAGAAAGCGCAGTAGACACCATACGGATCCTCACCCGTTCCCATGAAACAGATTTTACAGTTTTGGAGCAAAGAGTGGACGAGTGCATGGAATTGGGGTACGAAGTGTTTATCAATTTTACCAGCGCAGGGTATAACTCCCCAGAAAAAAACAGGGAATTCATCAGTTTTGCGGCAAAAAAGGGCGTGCATGCCATTGAATTTGCAGATACGGAAAGCGTCATGACAGAGGAGTATGTCGTGCGTACCATTGAGGAGTGCCATGAGAGCGGCGTGGAGTGCGGCGTGCACCTCCATGACAAAAACGGGACGGCGGAAAAACTGGCGGATTTGGCCTTGGAGCGGAACGCAGATTACATGGACGTTACCCACCTAGGCCTTGGCGGCAAATGGCGGGACGGGAACCTGACGATGGAATACCTGTTCCATAAAATGGGCGTCAACGGCGGGTATGAGGCCACTATGGTAAAAAACCAGCTCATTGAGCAGCTGATTAAATACCATGCACATTCGGCTGCAGAATAGCCAGCTTATGGGGCGCTGTGAAGCGGCGTTACGTGAAAGCTGTTGCGTTGCAGCATGGCGTGGATCTCCTCCCTGTATCATGGGCATCACAGTTCTGTAGGAAGAGATTAATTTAGGCGACAGAGGTATATCATGATTAAAGTATCAGACTACATCATCCAATATTTAGAGAAATTAGGCGTAGCCCATATGTTTATGCTGCCGGGCGGCGGGGCCATGCATTTAAATGACTCCCTTGGCAGGAGCCAGAAAATCCAATATGTGGTATGCCTCCATGAGCAGGCCTGTGCCATTGCGGCAGAAGCCTATGCCCGCGTCACCAACAAGCCGGGGCTTTTGATGGTAACGACCGGGCCGGGCGGGACAAATGCAATTACCGGCGTGGCTGCCGCCTATGTGGAATCCACCCCTATGGTCGTGCTCTCTGGGCAGGTGAAACTTGCAGACCAGATCCGCGGGCAGGGCGTCCGCCAGCAGGGGATGCAGGAGCTGGATATCATATCCATTGTAAAGCCGGTTACCAAATATGCGGCCATGGTGACAGAGCCGGAAACCATAAAATACCATTTGGACAAAGCCCTATACCGAGCAACCAGCGGGCGGAAAGGGCCGGTCTGGCTGGACATCCCATTGGATATCCAGGCATCCATGGTGGATGAAACGGAATTGGCAGGATGGGAGCCATGGCAGGGAGCAGATGCCCAAACAGACGGGATAGGTTATGGGCAGGCAGGGGCTCAAAAACAGGAAATAAGAAAAAAAGGGTTAGAAAAGCAGGCGCTGCAGGTAATAGACTGCCTAAATGCGTCAGAACGCCCAGTGCTATTGGCGGGTAACGGAATCCGCCTGTCGGACGGGATAGAAGTTTTTGAGGAATTAGTAAGCTGCCTGCAAATCCCAGTATTGACGACTTGGAATGGGATTGACTTGATAGAGGACAGCCACCCGCTGTTTTTTGGCAGGCCTGGCGGCATGGGGCAACGGTATGCCAATTTCATGCAGCAGAATTCAGATTTCTTTCTGTCTATCGGTGCACGGATGAACCTGCTCCAGACAGGCTATAACTTTGACGGCTTTGCAAGGGAGGCGGTCAAGGTGATGGTAGACATTGACGGGAATGAATTAAAGAAGATAAATGTAAGGCCGCAAATCCCCATCTGTGCAGATGCAAAAGAATTTATGGAACTTTTGCTGATGCACAAGGACAAAATCCAGCGGAAAGACCGTTCCGGGTGGGCTGCATACGGGAACCGGATGAAAGAGAAGTACCCCATTGTGCAGAAAGCCCATTGGGAACAGGAAGGGTATGCCAATACCTATGCATTGCTGGACGCCATTACGGAACAGATGGAAGAAAACGACATTTACGTTTCCGGCAGTTCCGGGACATGCATTGACATTTCCATGCAGGTATTCCGGGTAAAGAAGGGTCAGCGGGTATTCGCAACGAAAGGCCTTGCCTCCATGGGCTTTGGCGTCCCGGCAACAATTGGCGCCTGCCTGGCCGGGAATGGCCGCAGGACCGTGTGCGTCAACGGGGATGGCGGCTTCCAGATGAACATCCAAGAGCTGGAAACCATCCGGCGGCTGGGGCTGCCCATTAAGATTTTCGTGCTGAACAACCAAGGCTATGCCCAGATACACGCCACCCAAAAAAATATTTTCCAAGGGCATTATGTGGCCTGTGACGAAAGCTCGCACCTTACCCTATCGCCAATATCGGGCGTGGCGGCGGCTTATGGGCTGAAAACTGCCCAGATTAGGAATAACGGGGAAGTGCGGGAGAAGGTCCGGGAAGTACTGGCTTATGAGGGGCCTGTGGTGTGCGAGGTGCTTGTGCCGATGGAACTTTGCGCATTGCCGAAGCAGGTTTCCTATAAACGTGCGGATGGGCAGATGGAATCGCTGCCGCTGGAGTATATGAACCCTATGCTGCCGGAGGAGGAGCTGCGGGAGAATATGCTGGTAGGGATGTACCAGATGGATTGCTAAGGTTGGAAATGAAATGTTTTCAAGACAAATTGAAAGGAATATAAAGTGAAATGCGGTTCAAAGATTTACAGGAGTTATGTGCAGCAGGGAATATATCGCCTAAAGAATATAAATCAAAAATGTTTGAAAAATATACAGAGCTTTTTGAGTACAAGGAATTAATCAATCAATCGCACGTTTCAAAAATTGAAATTGATGGGAAAGAGATAATATTTACAATAACAAACCAAAATATAAAAAATGAGCCATATGATATTAGTATGGTATTTTGTGAAAATGACGTAACAGCTATCCCGGCAGATGAATTGAGCATAACCTCTGGGTATGAGCCCAATGAATTGGCTATGGCTGGGATGCTTTGCAGTTATCTAAAGGAAAATAGTATTTTTTTAGATGCCGGGGCAAATTTAGGATGGTATTCCCTAAATCTCTGTAGGCAATACCCACATTTGCATAGTTATGCATTTGAACCTATCTTGGAAACTTATAACAGGTTGCGGAGGAATGTGGAGCTGAACCGGCTTAACAATTGCAGTACATTTCAAATAGGGCTGTCTGATGAAAACAAAAAGGTATCGTTTTTTTATAACATAGAGGAGTCAGGTGCATCGTCTATGGTTGATTTAAGGGAGGCAGGTACGGCAAAAGAGGTAGAATGTGAAGTAAGATGCTTGGATGATTTTATAGAGTCAGAAAACATGAAAGGTTTAGATTTTATCAAATGTGATGTAGAAGGATCGGAACTGCTGGTATTTAGAGGCGCCCTGAAAAGTATCCAGAAATATAAGCCTGTTATTTTTTCAGAAATGCTGCGTAAGTGGTCTGCAAAATTTAATTACCATCCGAATGACATTATTTGTTTATTAGGGGATATTGGTTATCAATGTTATGTCTTGGCAGGAAATAATAAATTGAAAAAATTTGGGTATGTGGATGGGAATACTGTTGAAACAAATTATTTTTTCCTATGCCCGGATGTGCATAAGAAAATGATTGAGGATTTATGTATCCCATAATAAGGCAAGGAGGAAGGAAAGGCGATGTTTTGGGAAAATAAGATAATACGGGAAGATTTAGAAGAAATATACAGCCGAAACATTGACTGGGAGAAATTGAAAGGAAAAACAATATTTATCACAGGTGCATATGGGATGCTGGCGTCTTACATCGTTTTTCAATGTATTTTCCTGAATGAAGCCAAACATTATGGGCTGAAATTAGTTCTGGCAGTCAGAAGCGAAGAAAAAGCAAGAAAACGGTTTGGTGATTTTTTAGATAAAGAGTACATGGAGCTTTATCTGGAAGATATTAATGAGCCAATCCATTATGATGGAAAGGTAGATTATATTATCCATGGGGCAAGCCTTGCAAGTACGCAGTATTATGATACGATGCCGATTGAAGTAATGCTGCCAAATATATTGGGAACAATCCAGCTTCTGAGGCTTGCGGAAGAAAAGAAGGTAAAAGGATTTTTGCTGTTTAGCAGCGGGGAGGTTTATGGCATATTAAATTCTCCTGAAGAAGTCGTCACAGAGGAATTTATAGGTGTGTGCAACCATCTGGATTTATGCAATTGCTATGGGGAGAGCAAGAAAATAGCAGAAACGCTTTGTTGTGCTTGGGTGAAGGAAAGGGGAGTGCCAGCAAAAATGGTAAGGATTGGGCATACTTATGGCCCAACCATGGATATTGGAAATGATAAAAGGGTATTTTCCTCTTTTGTAAGCGATGTTATACATAACCGTAATATTGTTATGAAGAGTGAAGGTTTTGATATGAGGCAATTTTGCTATATAGCGGATGGCACCGCTGGTTTTTTCCAGATACTGCTAGAAGGGGTTCCAGGGGAGGCTTACAATTTGTTTAATGTTGAGGAGTTTTTAAGCATTGGGCAGCTTGCAGAGTTATTAATAGATCTTTATCCGGAAAAACATTTAAAGATAGAGAGGCAACTGGAAGATGGGAAACGGGTTACGCTGAAAAGAAAAGAAGGCATGTTTTTAGCAAAAGGAAGGATGCTGGGAAATGAAAAGCTGAAAAAGCTGGGATGGAACTGCAGCTACAGTGCAAGAAATGGATTTTATAGAACAATCGAAGGCATCTTGCAAGATGAAAAAATGAAGGACAATTAAGTTTGGTGAGGTAAAGGATGGAAAGTAACATTATGGTATCAGTGCTTTGCACGGCATATAACCATGAGGAGTTTATAAAAGATGCCATAGAGGGGGTAATCAGCCAAAAAACGGATTTTAAGTATGAGCTGATTATCCATGACGATGCATCCACGGATGGCACGGCAAAAATCATTGAAGAATATGCAGAAAAGTACCCCGGTGTTATCCGCACTATTTTTCAGGCAGAAAATCAATACCAGCGCTGCAACATATACAAAACATTCCTGTTTCCAAGCATACATGGGAAATATGTTGCATTTTGCGAAGGGGATGACTACTGGACTGATCCGGGTAAATTGCAAGCGCAGGTAGATGTTCTGGAGGACAATGAACAGTATTCTATGTGTATGCATAATGCGGTAAAGCTAAATTATGAAACAGGGGCTGAGAGCTTGCTGGATACGTTTCCGCAAGAAGGTATCTATTCCCAAGAAGCGCAGGTTATGGCAGGGCTGGGTACCGACTTTCCGGCTTTCGCATCTTATGTAATAAGGGCAAGCCTGCTGGAAGGCATGCCAGGGTTTTTCCTTGCATCGAAAGTCATGGATTATCCGCTCAGGCAATATTTTGCAAATTGCGGCGGGGTTTATTATTTGAAAAAGCCAATGTCGGTATACCGTGTTTCTACGCCACAGTCATATATGAAAAAAGCAGCAGAAAACCAGCTTTTTTATAATAATTATACAGTGGAAATGATCCGGTTTTTTGAAAAGTTTAACCACTATACTTTAGGGGCATTTTCGTCAATTTTAAAATGCAAGATTATCTCTGATTATTTTGGGTTTTGTTTGTCTATCCCAGAAACGGAAGGGTTGGAAAAAGCAATGGAAATGGGGCTGGATGCCAGCAGGGTGAAGGAGTGTTACCAATGCCTCTCCCCTAAGCATTTAGATAGCAGCATATTGGAACTTTGCAGGAAAACAGAGCATATGTTTATCTATGGCACTGGGAGGCTTGCCCCAATCTGTAAGGCACAGATGGAGGCTGCGGGGATTAAGGCAGAGGGCTTTGTTGTTTCCGACGGCCAGATGAAAGCAGACATGGAAGACGGCAGCCATGTGTATTATCTAAGCGGAGTTCTTAAGATGTATAGGAATCCGGGGTTTGTGCTGGCAGTCCAGCCTATCAATGCCGTTGCAGTGGAGGGAGTACTGAAAAAAAATAATATAGGGAATTATTGCATGCCATATACGGTAGGCAAGGAGAAGGATTGAAAACAGAGCAGTGGGAGGGTGCATTTCCTTAAAATTTTGTGACTAAGCGAAGTAGAAGGGATGGATATAGGAATGAAAATTTGCAGGCAGGCATTATATGTTCAGATTATAGACGGGATAGGGACAGTCCGGGCATGTGGGTGGGCAGGCTACTATTTGCTTGGCAACTTGCGTGATAATACCATGGCGGAGGTTTATAACAGCGAGGCAGCAAAACGGTTCCGGCAGACGCTGATAGATGGGACTTATGATTATTGCAATGAAGAAAACTGCCCCTATATGGCAAACAATATTCTGGAATCCCAATTAATTGAAATCAAGGAAATACCAGAATACCCGGAAATTGTAAGCCTTGCCTATGACAGGAGGTGCAATTACCATTGCACATGCTGCATTTCAAGGTGTGACAGCAAGATGGATCCTGCAGTACGGGAAAAAGTGGAAGGCGAAATCAGGGCTGCGCTGCCATATGTAAAGACGTTTTCCGCTAATGGGCTGGGGGAATTTTTTGTCAGCGACAGCATGATGGAACTGGTTTCGGAATGGAAACCGGAAGAAATTGAGGGCGCAAAATTTGAACTGGAAACGAACGGCTCCCTTTTTTACAAAGAGAACTGGGAAAAAGTTAAAAATATCGGAAATGCGGACTTAAGCGTTACCTTGACCGTCCACAGTTTTGAAGAAGCAGCGTACCAATACCTTTCCGGGACAAAAATGAAAATCAGCCGGATGGTGGAGAACCTTAACTTCGTGAAGAAACTGAGGGAAGAGGGGAAAATTAATTTTTTGGAAATCGCAATGGTAATGCAGGAACGGAATTTCAGGACGCTGCCAGAGTTCATCAGCAGATGCTTAAATGAATTTGGGGCAGATAAAGTCAGGGTACGCAGGTTCCTGCCAGAAAAAGCAATGGATGAGAACATAGAATGGTTTTTTGATATCAGGAACCCCCTCCATCCATACCATCAGGAATATCTGGAAGTTATGAAGCATCCAATTTTCAATGATCCGCGGGTATTTAAATGGACGGGGGAACACTTAAGCAACCGGGGGGAACTCCCGGCAAAGGCAAATTACAGGGTATTGAAGGATTTATTCTTGATAGACCGCATAGGTGAGAAGATTTCCAGCTATTTATTGGGCCAGGGCTGCTGCAGCATCATCCTGTATGCAATAACGGATATTGCCCGTGCGCTTATGAAAGTGCTGGAGGGCCAGCCTATAACCATTGAGTATATCTATGACAGGAATACCAGCCTTAAGGAATGGAACGGGCTTGAGGTAAGGAAACCGCTGCATGAAAACCTGAAAAAAACGGCTGGGCCGCTTCTGGTAACATTGGTGGCCCGGCACAATGAGATGGAAGAGTTTTTACGCCATCAGGGGTATGGAGGGGAAATTCTTTGCATGGATAGGATATTGGAGAAGTTTAGGTAAAGAGTTCCCTTGCATACTGATGCTGGAACAAAAGGAGAAGAAATGGTTATCGCTAAAATCAATAGTGGACTATGCAATCAAATGTATTTTTATGCTACAGCGTATGCCTTGGCAATGGAATGGGGGCAAGAATTAGTATTAGATATTGATATGGATGGCAACTCAGAGTGGACGTACCTATTGGATGAATTCCAAATTCCGCCATGTAGGAAAATTAGCTACCCTTTGAGGTACAATGCCGGGAAGGAATATTTCAGCCTTGCGCCTTGCCTAAAAGAAAGGGTAGCTGTTATTGATGAATCGTATTTTGAACAGGCGGGGGAATACCTGACAATTCCGAAAGAAAAATTTGTATCAGAGTTTCCGGGAAAGGATATTTATTTAAAGGGAACATTTTTAAAGCGGCAGATGTTTACGAAGTACTTGCCAGAATTGAGGCAGATTTTCACGCTAAAAACCCCATCTCTTTTTGTGCAGGAGTTTGAAAAAAGGACGCAGGGCAGGACGGCTGTCGGGGTACATGTCAGGAAACAGGGGTTTGCAGTCCTTGGGGATGACAATGGCATTGATTTCTTTATGGCAGCTATTGTTTATATGCGGCAACGCTATGAAAATGCGAGGTTTTTTATCTTTTCAGATGACTTGTGTTATGTAAAGGAACACCTTGGGACAGCAGATGACATAGTTTATGTGGATGCTATGAATGGCTACTGGGGAGATATTGAAGAGTTTGTGTGTTTGGTAAAGTGCCATCACTATATTTTAACCCGGCGCAGTACATATGGGCGTATGGCTGAAATTTTAAATCCCAGCGGGAAAAAGACCGCTGTGCTGTATGGGAAAAATACTTGGAATGATTCAGAGGAACGGTTCAAGTTTCTATTGCCAGAAGATGTGCAGCGTTTAGCCGGGATGTTTGAAAAGCATCCGATTGCCCATCATATGGATAGAAAAGTTTTGGCAGGGAAGGCCGGCAATGAGAGAAAACAGGAACTGGCAGTTATTGGATTGGATAGCGGGGCCATTTCAAGGGAAGAGCGGAAAAGCCTTGTTTTTGAGAAAGCAAAGCTATATGCAGAGGATGGAAAATATGGGCAAGCAGTGCATTTATGCCGGCTGTTGGAGAATCAATATGGCTTTGAAAGGGAAGGGTTCCACGAATATTTCGGCGATATCCTTTGTAAGTACGGAAAGTCCCGGGAGGCAATTGTGGAATATATCCGGGCATCGGAACGAAAGGAAATCCAGAAAAGTATTTTCCATGAAGACCGTTTTGTCCCATATCAGCAGCTCTTAAAAAATAATGAAAGGAAACATTACATCGTTGTACAGTTTGGAGCTTATTCAAGCCAATATGTGGCTCAAATGGAGATGCTTGGGCTGATTTTAGGCGCTATGGGACATCAAGTATCGTTTATTTTAAAAAAGGGCAGTTCTGAATTTCCAGAAAAAATGTTGAATAAAACAATGATGGAATGGAACCGGAGAATAAACAATAAGTGGATGGGTTTAATGTTAGAACAAGGATTTTCGGTAGGAAGGTTTTATTATGGCCATAAATGTTATGCTTATGATGATATTTTGGAGGATAAGTTGGGTAAGCTGAAGCAAATTGCAAAAGGCCATGCCGGGGAACCAATTATTGTAGGGAGAGATCCGGAAGTATTTTCTGGCAATATCCCATTCCGGAAAGTTTTCGTAGATTTTTCACCGCCCTTTGATGAAGCATATTTAAAGGATGAGGTAGGAAAGAAAAATATATGTGATATGTATAATTCTGCGGATATTGTTTTGACAGGGGATAGAGAGTATTCCCGATATGGGCAGCAAGTGATATATATAGACGAAACTCTCTTGGATGGTGCGTGGGACGGCGAAAAAGAAATCCCATGCTACGAGCCAACGTTGTATACAGAGGATTATCTTGATATTGCATTAAAAATTGCATTAGCCACTCTTTGAAAGATGGAAATTGAACAAGGAAAAGTAACAAGGGATAGGCTTCATATAGCATTTTTTAGTTTCATGGAGTGTTTCGTGGATAGTAAATAAGCGGAAAAGGAGAACAGGAAAATGAGCAAGATTTTAGTCACAGGCGGGGCGGGGTATATTGGCTCCGTGTTAGTCCCAATGCTTCTCAAGGAGGGGCATGAAGTAACCGTATTGGATAATTTTTATTTTAACCAGTCCACGCTGCTGGAGTGCTGCATGGATCCGGATTTCCATGTAGTACGTGGCGACGCCCGCAAGGAGGGGCTGATGGAGGAACTGATGGAAGGCAAAGATTACATCATCCCATTGGCGGCAATGGTGGGGTTCCCTTTATGCAAAGCGGACGAGGTTGCGGCGGAAACCACCAACCTCGGGGCAGTCAAGACCATCTTAAAGCTAAGGAAACCGGGGCAGAAGGTGATTTATCCCTGCACCAACAGCGGCTATGGGGTTGGGGAAGGGGACAAGTTCTGCACGGAAGACACGCCCATGCGCCCCATTTCCCTGTATGGGACCACAAAGGCAGAGGCGGAGCGGCTGGTATTGGAGGCTGGGGATTCCCTGACGTTCCGGTTTGCCACGGTATTTGGGGCGTCCACGAGGATGCGGCTGGACCTTTTGGTGAACGATTTTGTGTACCGGGCAGTCTTTGACCGCACGGCAGTGCTTTTTGAAGGGAAGTTTAAGCGCAATTATGTGCATATCCGGGATGCGGCCGGGGCGTTCCTCCATGCAATCCGGCATTTTGGGGAAATGGAAGGGAGGCCGTATAACTGCGGGCTTTCCTCTGCAAACCTTTCTAAGCTGGAACTATGCGCAAAAATTAAGGAGCATATCCCGGAGTTTGTCTATGTGGAGGCGCCGATTGGGGAAGACCCGGACAAGCGGGACTACATTGTGTCAAATGAGCGGCTGGAGGCTACCGGCTGGGCGCCCAAATATTCGCTGGATGACGGGATTGAGGAACTGAAGAAAGTATATACCATTATCAAGAACAAGACGTACTCCAATATTTAATGGATGGGGGCTTGGGATGGCAGAGAGTTTCGCATTGTCCGTACAGGTGGTAGTGCCGTTAGTGGTATTTATGGGGGTTGGCAGCATCATCCGGAGGCGTGGGTGGATGTCGCCCAGTTCCGTAAAGGAAATGAATGACGTGGTATTCAAAGTCCTGCTGTCCACAATGGTCTTTTACAATATTTACCAGTCCGATTTGGCAGAGGACTTTGGCTTAGGGCTGCTGCTTTATGCCGTGGGTGCGCTGTTCCTAAGTTTTGGCGTGCTGTGCGCAGTAATTGGCAGGAAAGTAAAGGACCGGGCGGTTGCCCCGGTTTTAATCCAAGGGACATACCGGAGCAATTTTGTGCTGTTCGGGCTGCAGGTGACAGCATCTATTTGCGGGGAAGGGCAGCTTGGCATGGCAACTGTCCTGATTTCAGTCATTATACCCTTGTTCAATGTTTTGGCGGTCCTTTTGTTTGAATGTTACCGGCAGCAGGGGGTACACATAAAAACATTGCTGAAAGGTATCCTTACAAACCCGCTGATTATCGCTTCTGCCTTGGGGCTGCTGTCTGTATTTTGCGGTGTCCGTCTGGGCAGCGTGCTGGAAGATGCGCTAAACAGCATTTCTAGGATGGCGACGCCTATGTCGCTGATTCTGTTAGGGGCAACCATAACATTGGGCGGCATAAGGAAGTATTGGAAATATACCATGCTGTGCGCCATAGGGAGGCTTGTGGCA
The DNA here is from genome assembly GCA_910580195.1 of uncultured Lachnospiraceae bacterium. GTDB lineage: Bacteria > Bacillota > Clostridia > Lachnospirales > Lachnospiraceae > Petralouisia. The sequence continues at coordinate 50,916 of CAJTWA010000002.1, read as the reverse complement.
ATCCCCGGGGTATTTTTGACGACGGCAGCCCTTCTGGGGTTCCGGGGGCCTGAGCTGGTGGCATTGATGGTGATGTTTGGATCGCCCACAGCCGTTTCCTCTTTCCCAATGGCAGCCCAGATGGGCGGAAACGCAGAGCTGGCGGGGCAGATTGTGGCGGTTACTACCGTCTTTTCAACAGTAACTATTTTTTTCTGGACGTATGTCCTTAGTATTGGCGGCTTAATTTAGCGGTGGCAGGGATATGGATGATAGGTATGCAATAGAAGAATTAGCCCGGAACTACCCCCAGCTTGCGGGGAATAAAGGGCAGGTACTGGCGGCGTTTGAAACGCTGCGCAAGTGTTATGCAGGAAAGAAGAAACTCCTGCTGTGCGGGAATGGCGGCAGCGCGGCAGACTGCGAGCACATTGCAGGGGAACTGATGAAGGAATACCGGGTAAGGCGGCAAATCCCGCCGGAATTCGCAGAAAAGTTAAGGCAGCATGGCGCAGGGGAAGAAATGCTTAAAAATATCGTAGGTGCGCTGCCCGCAATCTCCCTTGCAGGGCATGTCAGTTTCCAGACGGCTTTCTGCAATGATAATGCTGCAGAATATGTATTTGCCCAGCACCTGTATGCGCTGGGGGAGGGCGGGGACGTGCTCCTTGCAATTTCCACGTCAGGGAATTCCGGGAATGTCATCCATGCAGCGACGGTGGCGAAGGCAATGGGCATTGCCGTCATTGCCATGACGGGCAGCAGCGGAGGGGCAATCCGGGAATTGGCGGATGTGCTGATAAATGTCCCGGCGGAGGAAACAGCCCGCGTGCAGGAACTGCACCTGCCCATATACCATACATTGTGCGGGATGCTGGAGGATTATTTTTTCCTCACGGGCTAGGCTCTATCCGGCTGGAAACCGGAGCCGGGGACAGTATGCCCCGTACTGCTGCGCCGTTAAAATTTCTGGCTGGACAGTACACGGGAACGTGCCCAAAGAGAAACAGGAAAGGAAAGCTGCGTTATGATTATTACTAGGACACCTTTAAGGATTTCATTTTTTGGCGGAGGGACAGACCTGCCGGATTATTACAGGAAATTTGGGGGCGAGGTGCTCTCGACGACAATTGATAAATACCTGTACATCACCTGCCGCCGCATGCCGCCATTCTGGGAATATAACAGCCGCTTTGTCTATGGCTCGAAAACAGAGCTTGTAAGCGGGATAGAGGAGATTGAGCACCCTTCCATCCGTGAAACGCTGCGCTTTATGGGTCTGGGATATGGGATTGACCTGCATTATAACACGGACATCCCAGCACGGTCCGGAATAGGATCCAGTTCCTCCTTTACGGTGGGGCTCCTGAATGCATTGTATGGGCTGAATGGGAAAATGGTTTCTAAGAAGGAACTTGCAGCGCAGGCAATACATATTGAGCAGGATATGATTCAGGAGGCGGTGGGTTCACAGGATCAGACCGCTGCGGCATATGGCGGGCTGAACCATATTGTATTCAAGGAAAATGGGGATATTGAAACGTACCCAATGACATTGCCGCCTGAGAGGATAAAGGCATTAAACAGCCATTTGGTGCTGGTGTTCACTGGATTCCAGCGGTTTGCAAAGAATATTGAAAAGAGCAAGATACAGACGCTGGAGGAGCATTTTGCTGGCTTGGCAAGGATGAAACAATATGTAGGGCAAGCCATTGAAATTTTGGGCAGCAATAAGGATATCCGGGAATTCGGAGCCTTGCTCAATGATACATGGAAAGAAAAGAGGGATTTGTCTGAAAAAGTCAGCGACAGCCGCATTGATGGGATGTACCGTAGAGGGATGGAGCATGGGGCGATTGGAGGAAAACTGCTAGGGGCCGGCGGGGGCGGGTTTATGCTGTTTTTCGTAGAGCCAAAGAAGCAGGAGGATTTTATCAAGGCATTTGCAGATTATGTGTGCGTGCCGTTCCAGTTTGAGGATGCAGGGAGCCAAGTCATTTATTATAGGCCGGACGCAAAAGTGGTTATGGATGGTAATTTTAAGGAGGATGCTGTAAATGGATTTAATGCTGATACGCCCAAATGATATGAAGGCAGTTTATGGTGATACTTATCAATATGTAGCTTGTGAGCCGCCTTATTGGGCAGGGGTGATTGCTTCCTATGCAAGGGAGAGGAATATTTCTGTTGGGATATTAGATGCAGAGGCATTGAACTGTTCGCCGGAGGATGTGGCAGAATGTGTGGCGGAACGGAAACCTGCCTTAATTGGAGTATGCGTCACAGGGAATAATTTATCGGCATCTACACAGAAAATGAATGGCGCTGGCTTGGTCTGCCAGGCAATCAAGAAAAGGGAGGAGAAGACCCCGGTTTTTATGTGGGGGCTGCATCCATCCGCATTGCCAGAACGGACAATGGAGGAAGAGAATATTGATTTTCTGGTAAAAGGGGAAGGGCTGAAAGAGATTGTTCAGCTTTTGGAGTATGTAAAACATGGGACGGGAAATTTGGAAGATATCAAAGGGCTCTATTACAGGGGCAGGGGAAGGGTTGTGGGGAACAGCCAGCTCAACATAGAGGAAATAGGGAATGTCCCTGCCCCGGCATGGGATTTGCTGCCGATGGAACGTTACCTGCCCCATAATTGGCACATGTTAGGAGAAGACAGCGGGGCAGCAAGGGGAAGGTATGCTGTGTTGGCAACATCGTTAGGCTGCCCGTATAATTGCAGTTTCTGTGCAATTGCATCCCAGTTCGGCTCTAGGAAGGTCCGCTTTTTTGATATTGGCCGTATCATGGAGGAAATTGACGTCCTTGTGAACCGATACCATATCAAATACCTGAAAATACTGGATGAGTGTTTTGTGCTGAATGAAAAATATGTAAGCGAGTTTTGCGACAGGCTGATTGAAAAGGATTACGGCCTGAATATTTGGGGGTATGCCAGAATTGATACCGTAAATGAAAAATTGCTGGAGAAATTAAGGAAGGCCGGGATCCGCTGGCTTGCATTTGGGATAGAAAGCGGGAGCAAGAAATCCATGGATGGCGTTTCCAAGGGGCAGTATGACAATGGAAAAGTGAAACGTGTCGTGGAGATGGTAAAAAATGCAGGGATCCATGTGCTGGCGAATTTTATGTTTGGCCTGCCGGATGATGATTTGGAGGATATGCAGGCAACTTATGGGCTTTGCAGGGAAATCAACCCGGAGTGGATTAATTTTTATGTCACAATGGCTTATCCGGGATCAAAAACGTATAGGGAATACATAGAAAACGGCGAAGAACTGCCGGGGAATTGGATGGCTTATGCCCAGTACAGTTATGAATGTACGCCAAAGGGCTCCAAGTATTTATCCCCAGCCCAAGTGCTGGAATACCGCGATTGGGCATTTCACGCTTTTTTTGAAGATAATGGGAGATATTTTGAGAATATTGAGCAAAAGTTTGGCAAACAGGCTGTAGCCTCTATTCAGGAAAGTACAAAAGGCAGGCTGCGTCGGAAATTATTGGAGGGATCAAGGAGCAATATATGAAAGTCAGGGATGTTTTTTTTCATGAAATATACAAAAAAACGAAGCAGGGGGAAGATATTGTAATTGTGAGTTCCGATATTGGGGCTCCCAGCCTTGATGATTTCCGCAGGGATTTCCCAAACCGTTTTATCAATGTTGGGATTGCCGAACAGAACTTGCTTGCTGTTTCTTCCGGGCTTCAGCTGGCAGGGAAAAAGGTGGTTGCATATGCCCTGAATCCTTTTCCAGTGACCCGGGCATTTGACCAAGTGCGCAATATCATGGCGTCTTTGCAAATTCCCCTCACGGTTACTGCGCTGAATGCGGGTACATGTTCTGCGGAGGCAGGATATACGCATATGCCAATAGAAAACATTTCCATGGTGCGCACCCTCAAAAACCTGCAGGTTGTAAACCCGTCGGACGAAACAATCGCAAAAAGGCTGGCACATGCAGTTGTGGAAGAACCTTATCCGAGGTATGTGCAATTTGATAAATATATTGAAGGGGAACTGTATGCCGAAAGGGATATTGATTTCCAGACAGGCTTTATTACAAATGGGAAAGAGGGCAAAGTGGCAGTTGTAGCTTATGGAACCATGGCCCATGGGTTAATGGGATTGGGCCTTCCGGTGAAAGTAATTGACTGTTACTGCCTGCCTGTGCAGGAAGAAAAATTTGTACAGGAAATAGAAGGGTGCTCCCAGATTGTAACAGTTGAAGACGGGGTGGTTGAAGGCGGGATTGGCAGCATGGTCCTTGAACTCCTCAATGACAGAGGCATGCAAATCCCTGTGGCACGCAAAGGGCTAAGGTTCCAAAAAGGATACCCCAATGTCTTTACAAACCGTGAAATGCTATGGCAGGAAGAAGGCTTGGCCCTTTCAGGGCTGGAACAGGAAATCAAGGAATTGTGCGGGGGTTAAGTTATGGGACAGTCATATGGAGAACTATACCAGAAATCTTATGAGATGCGGAAGAGGTTTCTTGAAATATTTACGGGGCTAGGATATGGGCACCTGACAACGGCATTTTCGGAAACAGAAATCCTAATTTCGCTGCTGTCAGAAACAATGGATTTCCATGCAGGAAATGTAAAGGACAAAAACAGGGACAGGCTTGTGCTCAGCAAAGGGCATGGGGCTGGGATGCTGTTCCCAATTTTTGAGGATTTGGGCATCCTATCGAAAGAAGAAATTGAAGAATTAATAAAGCCCGGCGGGGATTTTACGAAAACACGGGAACTGTTTTACCCGGGGTTTGAGTTTTATGGCGGTTCCCTTGGGATTGGGCTTGGCATGGCGGCAGGGCTTGCCATGGGGGCAAAACTGAACCGGGAAAACTGGATGACATTCTGCCTCCTTGGGGACGCAGAGTGTTATGAGGGGGCAATTTGGGAGGCAATGCTGTTTGCAGGCCATAACCGCCTGAACAATTTAGTTGTGGTAGTTGACCGCAATTACTTGGGATGTTCCGATTTCACGGAAAATATGTGTGAATTGGAGCCGTTTGAGGAAAAGTGGAAAAGCTGCAATTGGGACACAAGGGCAGTTGACGGCCATTCCTATGAAGAATTGCTAGGCGCCTTGGAGGGGATCAGGAGCAGGAGGACGTCCAAGCCCCTTTGCGTGATTGCAGATACGGTAAAAGGGAAAGGGCTGGATTACCTTAGCAACCAGCCGCTCATGCATGGGTTTATGCCCAAAGGGGAAGAAGCGCGTGCTGCCTATGAAAACTTGAAAGGATAACTTGCCATGGAACAAGGAGCAAAAATATATGTCGCAGGGCACACTGGGCTGGTAGGCTCTGCAATTGCCAGAGAATTAAAGCGCCAAGGCTACAATAACCTGTGCCTCATCCCCCACCGTGGACTGGATTTAAGGGACCAAAGGGCAACTGAAGAATTTTTTGGGAAGGAAAAGCCGGAGTATGTCTTTATGGCAGCAGCCACGGTAGGCGGGGTTTTAATCAATGATACGCTGACAGGGAAATTTTTATATGACAATCTGGCCATGTCCATGAACGTCATCCATGCTGCGTACAAATTTGGCGTAAAAAAGTTACTGTACATGGGCAGCGGGTGCGTCTACCCACGGATGGCGGAGCAGCCGGTCCGGGAAGAATCCTTGCTGACAGGGGAATTTGAAAAGACCAATGAGGCCTATGCAGTGGCGAAACTTTCCGGCTTAAAAATGTGTGAATATTATAATAAGCAGTATGGGACGGATTTTATTTCCTGCATGCCATGCAATGCCTATGGGCCGGGGGATAATTTTGACCTAGAATCCTCCCATGTAGTCCCTGCTTTAATCAGGAAAGCCCATAAGGCAAAAGTGGAACATGCAGCTTCCGTTACCGTATGGGGGACTGGCAAGCCAGTCCGGGAATTTATTTACATTGACGACATTGCCAGTGCGTGCGTGTTTTTAATGCGCCATTATTCCGGGAATTCCTGCATCAATATAGGCACAGGGGAAGAACTTACCATACAGAAACTGACGGAAATTGTGTGCAGGGAGGTCGGGTTCCACGGGGAAATCAGGAATGACTTGGGGAAGCCGGACGGCGCGCCAAGGAGGGTTTTGGATTCCTCCAAATTATTTGCCATGGGATGGAGGCCTTCCGTGGGGTTTGCGGAGGGGATCCAAAGGACATATCAGGATTTTCTGGGCCAGGAAGGGAAATACACAGGAAAGAAGGATGGATGATGTTAAATATACCGCTGATGAGCAACAATATCAATTCGTCGGATATTGCCGCACTGACAGAATTTTTACAGAAAAGTGACCGGTTCACGAATGGGCCGAAAGTGCGTGAATTTGAAGAAGCATGGTCTAAGTGGCTGGGGGTAAAATATTCGGTATTTGTGAACTCCGGTTCGTCAGCCAATTACATGACTTTGGCAGGGATCAGGGAGCGTTATGGAGCAGGCGAGGTGCTCCTGTCGCCGATTGGATGGGCAAGCGATGTTGCGGCCGTAATAGCAGCAGGGATGGAACCTGTATTTGTGGATGTGGGGCTGAAAAACCTTGCCATGAAAGAAGAGGATGCCATTGCAAAGATGACAGGGAGGACAAAAGCTGTTCTGCTTACCCATGTGCTGGGCTACAACGGCATGACGCAAAAACTTAGGGACATCTGCACGGAGCGGGGGATTGTGCTGATTGAAGACGCATGTGAATCCCATGGGGCTGTATTTCAGGGGAAGAAGCTAGGCAGCATTGGGGATGTTTCCAATTTTTCATTTTACTATGCACACCATATGAGCACCATTGAAGGCGGTATGGTCTGCACGGACGACGAGGAATTTTATAACTTAATGCGGATGTTCCGGAGCCATGGGATGCTGCGGGAATGTGATGATAAAGATTATATCAGGGCTATGGGGGAGGGGCATCCAGAATTGCATCCAGAGTTCATATTTACCGTGCCGGGCTATAATATGCGCGGCACCGAACTGAATGCAGTAATTGGCCTGAACCAGTTAAAGCGGCTGGATCGGAACATAGAAGCAAGGCAAAAAAATTATAAGTTGTTTATTGGAAATCTGGACCCCAAAATATATTATACGGATTTTGATGGGAACGGGAACAGCAATTATGCGTTTGTCGTGATGCTGCGGGAAGGGAACTCAGAGCAGTTTTGTAAGGTAGCCGAATTGCTGGGGGAAGAAAATGTAGAATTCAGGCGGGGGACGGCAGGCGGGGGGAATTTGCTGCGGCAGCCTTTTGTCAGGAAAAGATACCCAAAGATAAACCCGGCGGATTTCCCTAATGCAGAACATATCCATCAGTTTGGGATGTATATAGGGAATTATCCGGGGTTGGAAGAGAAGAAAATTTTAGGTTTGTGCAAAGCGTTGAATCATGTGTGCTAAGGAAAAGAGGAAGGAAAATGAGAGAACGGGAAGTCATTTATTTAGGGGCGGCGAGGTGCTTTACAGGAGAAGGGAGCGGCATGGTGGGGATGCATCCTTTGTTTAAACTTGTTAAGTTTTCTCCGAAAGGGTATAAATATGTGATGCCTGATACGCTGGAGGAAGAGAAAATGCGGATTTCCATGAAAAATGCAATGGGGGAGGCTTTGGACGAAGAAGAGGAAATTGCCCAAGAAATCATGGAGTTTAGGAGAAAAAAGTTAGAAATTGAGATGGGAAAGTTTGTAACCTATTGTGAAGCTAATGGGATTAGCAAGGAGTTTTATGAAAGGTACTTCCGGATTATTAATCTTGGAAGGAGGGGAATGCAGATTCCTGTTAAGGAGGATACCCTTTCCCTTGTGCCATCTTTTTTATATTGCCTGCAAAAGACGCCATGGGTAATTGAAATAGAAGATGTTGTCACCCTGTTTTTTCCGTTTATCCAAAATGGGAAACAGCCAGATGGAGAAAAAATAAGGAATACAGAGGCATATAAGTTTGCAGAATATATGCTGAAAAAAGAGGAGTGTTTGGGAGTAATAGCCCATGTTAGGTCGACGGTTGATATATATAAAGCATTATTTCCAAATCAAGAAATTGCAGGAAAAATCCACTATATCCCTATGTGCTGTGAGGAGGTCCCTCCAAAGGAGGTTTGCCACACTTACCAAAAAAGTTTCCAAGGGAAGATACGGCTGTTCTTTTCCTCATCTTGGGCAGGACCCAATTTTATTGTAAGGGGAGGGATTGACATTCTCGTTGCATTTGGCAAATTGTGCGGGAAATACGATAATTTGGAACTTGTATTAAAGTGCATAGTTCCAAACGAACTCCCTGAAAAGTGCCAGAAAATTTTAAGGAAGTATCAAGAAAAAATACATATTATAGAAGAAAAGTTACCAGATAGCGATATGGCCGAATTAATGAGCCACATGGATATATTCCTTATTCCGTCAGCTAGAATCCACGTGATTTCTATTTTGCGTGCAATGGCGTCTGGGCTTCCAGTTGTGGCTTCAGATGGATGGGGGATTAGGGAATACGTGCAGGATGGTAAGAATGGAAGCATTGTGGAAGGAAGATGGGGAAAGACATCTTGGATTGATGGGGCAGGGATGCTTCAAGAGGATTATCTTATTATGGAAGAAATTGATGAAGTGTATGCGGGACGTTTGGCGGATAAAATAGAACAGCTTATTCTGGATGAGGGCTATAGGTTTAAGATTACAAAGCAAGCCATGGAAGATATCCAGACGAGGTTCAGTGTTGAAAACTGGAATAATGAGATAGGAAAGGTATTTGAAGAATGTTATAAGGTTCTTGAGGGAAAGGGACAAGTGATAAAGGATAGCAGGAAGTAAAAAATTGTATTTTGGAGGAGCATAGAAGGAGGGAGTGAATGGGAACAAAAAAAGTGATTGTGATGGGAGCTACAGGATTTATTGGGCAACACCTAGTAAAAGATTTATTGGATCAGGATTATTCAGTTACTATTCTTGTCCGGAATAAGGCAAAGGTAAGCTGCTATAGATGGAAAAGGGAGATTACCATAATTGGATGGGACGGGGAGGATCCAGAAGGGCTGAATGTACAGGGAACAGGTTATGGTACGTTCTTTTTTGTGGCATGGGACGGTGTTGCCCCAGAGGATAAAAATAATGTGGGCTTGCAGATACAGAACATTACATATGCGTTGAATGCAATGGAGTTAGCAAAGAGATTGGGATGTAGTAAATTTGTAGCGACGGGGACAGTGGCAGAGTACGTTTTTTGCGAGAATACGATTGATGTTAATGAAAAACCGGCGCCAAGTGATTTTTATGGGGCGGCAAAAGTATCGGTGCATTATATGCTGGAGGTTTTAGCTAGGCAAATTTCTATGGATTTTATCTGGGCGGTTTTACCCAGTACATTTGGGCCGGGGAGGAAGGGCAATAATATTATCACATATACAATCCGTACGTTATTAAAGAAACAGAAACCTAGGTATGGGGATTTGGAACAATTATGGGATTTTTTGTATGTTACAGAAGTGGCGAAGGCATTACGTTTGATTGGGGAGAAGGGAAAACCCGGAAAAATTTATGGGATTGGAAGCGGGCAGTATCGTAAGCTAAGGGAGTATGTCGAAGAAATCAGGGACTGCATAGATCCCCTTCTTGATTTGGAGATAGGGGTATTGCCAGAAATGACAGCCAAAACATTTAGTTCCTGTGTTAACATTTTTGACTTAATTCAAGATACAGGATTTCAAATAGAAACTTCTTTTTGTGATGGGATAAAGGAAACAATTCTATATATAGGAAAAAATATGTAATGTAGGCGTTGCTGGTTTAAATGGAAGGAAAGGTATATGGTAAGCAGAAAAAAGATAGGAATGATTATTTTATGCTTTATCTTATTGTGCATTAAGATAACAATCCTGATGAAGCTTTTATGGAAAGCAAAAAATATGATTGATAAGAAAGATGGGGATATAGGGAGGCTGACGGATTATTATTGGTTATTTGAACATTGGATTAATCAGAAGAATAACGGCATGAAAATAGAAGATTTTTTTAAGGAAAATAATTTCCGGGAAATTGCGGTGTATGGGATGGGAGAGCCAGGACATTTGCTTTGTAATGAATTAAAAGGAAGTACTGTTGTTGAGGTGAAGTATGGACTGGATAAAAACTTTACATTAAAAAAGGCAATCGTGGAAGTGAGAAGCCTTTCGGATAACATTATCCCGGTAGACGCCATAGTAGTTACGCCGATATCTCATTTCCATGAGATAAGGCAAGAGTTAAAAGAAAAATATGAATGTCCAATCATTTCATTGGAGGATGTTATTTATAGTAGTTAGGGGTGGTTTTGCGATGAAGAAAAAGCAATTACTGATTGGGATTCCCACAAAGGGGCATCCAAAATATATACAATATTATCTTTCTTCTATCTTACCAGACGCAAAAAAGTACAATATTGACGTGGGAATTTATGACAGCAGCAGTACAGATGATACCCAAAAAATTGTTGAAAAAAGTAAGGGGGGGGGTATACGAACCTGTTTTATAAAAAATATCCAGAGGATATACCATATTGGAAAAAGCTAAAGGATATATTCATTGGGAGCGGATATGAGTACGTATGGCTTTGTGGGGATGGTGTTGTAATATGTATTGACAGATGCATTAATGCCTTAGAAGAGGAGTTTGTAGATGGAAGGGATTTTATAATATTTGGTAAGGGAGGGCAGATGGAATGTATGGAACTGGACGAGCCGCTGGAGTTGGCAAAAAACTGCTGGGGAGCCATGGGATTTTATGGGAATTTTATTATACGCGGAAATCTTTTGGGATTAAGGGAATGGGAAAACTATGAAGAAAAATATAAAGATTGGCTGCATATTGGAGCATGTTTGGAAAAGTTTGCAAACCATGAGTTCCGGGCAAAATGTATAAATTATAATTTTAGTAAAATTAATCCATATAAAAAATACTCTACTTGGGTGGGGGAAGGACGTATGTTTAGCGTAATGGAAAATTGGATACATGCAATTGAGGCATTGCCTGATATTTACCAACCTGTAAAACCGGTAATGATTAATTCTTTTATTGAAAATTATAGTAAGTTAGAATTTCTATGGCTATGGAGGATGGATGGAAACCTTAATTATTCCATAGCATTAAAACATATAAAGTTAGTTATGAAATATAGAGGAATCCAGTGCATAAAGGTATTTATTGTTTCTCTTTGCCCTAAAAAGATAGCTGATTTGATTTGTACCGTCAATGGTTCTAAATCACAAGTATATAAAAGATGAAAAGCGGAAAAAGGAGAGGGTACATAGATGCAGGAAAATCAATTATTAATTGCAGTTCCAACAAAAGACCATCCTGAACATATAAGATACTATTTATCAGAATTATTGCCAGATGCAAAAAAGCATCATGTAGATGTCTGCATTTATGACAGCAGCAGTACAGAGGATATAAAACATATTGTTGATGGATGGCATGCATGTGGTTATACGAATTTATTCTATAATAAACAGGACAGGAACATAAAATTTTGGGAAAAGCTAAAGGATATTTTTGTTCAGGAAAAATATAGGTATATCTGGCTTTGCGGTGATGGGTTTGTGCCATGTTTAGAAACATCTATTGATACACTGGAAGAAGAAATGGACAAAGGGCGCGATTTGATTGGTTTTACAACTAGGGATGATGCGGAATTGTATTTAGAAGTTACAGATCCATTAGAGATGATGGAAAAATACTGGGATGAATCGACATGTTGGGCTCCTTGGATTGTCGGCGCAAAGTTTTTTACAGAAAAATTGTGGGGGGGTATACGGGAAAGGGTATAAAAATTTTATTCAAGTAGGTGCGATTTTCGAGGAACTTGCAAAAAGGAAATTTGATGCAGTAATTATCCGCAGAGTTTTTTGTAAAACGAATCCATTTAAAAAAGCTTCCACATGGATTATGGACGGCAAATTATTTGAGGTAATGGAAGATTATATAGATACAGTTCAAAAATTACCAACAATATATTCCCCTGTAAAATGGATTTGTGCAAAGCCTGTATTTGAAATTTACATTAATAAAAGGACTTTATTTTTATGGCGAATGGACGGGAATTTAACATTGGATATTGCAATCAAACATAGAAAATTATTTCGAAGATATAAATGCGTTAGTTTTTGGAGAGTGTTGGCTATTGCGTGTTGCCCCAAAAAGGTTGCCGATTTATTTTGCGTGATTAATGGTTCGAAGGCAAAAATGTATAAATAGAAAGAAAGGAATATGTATATGGAACATAGTAAAAATAATGTATTTGCAAAAAGTCTAGGCGGTTTCTATATGCAGGTAGGGTTATGCGCCATTATCTTAAGTTTGGCAGCCATAGGGAAAGGATTGCTAAATTTATTATGGAAAATAAAAAGAAAAATTGAACAATACGAAACAGATTTGAAAAATTTGAAAAGGCACCATGCCATTCTGGAACATTGGCTGAATACCAAAATTAAGGGACAGAATCTGGAACCTTATTTTGAAAAAAATGAATTTCGAACCATTGCCGTATATGGGTTGGGGACGCTTGGATGCTGCCTGTGTAGGGAACTACAAGGAAGTTCTGTAGTTAAAGTGGAATATGGGATTGATAAAAATATAGAAACCTCAAAATGGATAGTAAGGCTAAAGAAATTATCAGAAGAGATTGTTCCCGTAGATGCAGTTATAGTTACAGCAATCGCTAGTTTTCATGATATAAAAAGGGAATTGGAAAAGTATTACCAGTGTCCAATTTTGTCATTGGAGGAAGTGGTATATAGTTTATGATTGGAGCTATGGTTCTGAAACTATATAGACGGGATACGAGGGTAAAAGAATGAAAACAATTATAATGGCAGGTGGCCGCGGAACCCGGATTGCAGGGCTGAATCCTGAAGTCCCAAAGCCAATGATGCTAATAGAAGGGATGCCTATCCTAGAGCATCAGCTTTCTGTATTAAGGCGTCAGGGATTCACAGATGTAGTTCTGGCAATTGGCTATCTGGGACAGAAGATACAGGATTATTTTGGGGATGGGAGAAAAATATCTCCAGTTACAGGGGAACCTTTTGGGCTTTCCATCCAATATATTGAGGAACAGGAGCCTTTAGGCACAGCGGGCTCCTTATATTTTCTGAAACATCAGATAACAGAAGATTTCCTGCTTCTGAATGGCGATATCATTTTCGACATTGATATAGGTAGGTTTTTGGAATACCACAAAAAGGAAGGCGGCGTTGCCACTATTTTCACCCATCCCAACGGACATCCATATGACAGTGGGCTTATCTGCACTGACAGTAAGCAGCGCGTAACTGGCTGGCTGAACAAGGAAGAACCTAGGATATGGTATAAAAACCGCGTAAATGCAGGGCTGCATATTTTGTCTGCAGATATTTTAAAGAGGCCTGTTTTTCAGGAGTTACATAAAGTGGATTTAGACAGGGATGTTTTAAAACCATTGGTGGAAGAGGGAGGATTGGTGGCATATGATTCCCCAGAATATGTGAAGGATATGGGGACTCCTGAACGCTTCAGCGAAGTTTCCAGAGATATTCAGGCAGGACGGGTAACGGCGAAGAACCTGTGCAAAAAGCAAAAGGCGGTTTTTTTGGACAGGGATGGGACGCTGAATAAGCATGTGGGCTTTTTGCGTGATATTGAGGAGCTAGAGCTTATGGAAGGTACAGCAGAAGCTGTCAAGTTAATTAACCGCAGCGGCTTTTTAGCTGTTGTTGTGACAAACCAGCCAGTAGTTGCCCGTGGGGAAGTTACAGTTGGAGAGTTAGAATTAATCCATCAGAAATTGGAAACTTTGCTTGGGGCAGAAGGGGCTTATCTGGATGCCATTTATTATTGCCCCCATCACCCAGATAAGGGATATAAAGGGGAAGTTCCAGAACTAAAAGTGGAATGTTCCTGCCGGAAACCCAATCCCGGAATGTTGTTGCAGGCTGCAAGGGATTACAATATTGAATTGTCAGAGTCATGGATGGTAGGGGATAGTGAAAACGATGTTATAGCAGGAAAAAAGGCAGGCTGCAAGACCTTACGATTGACAAATGCGGAAGGGAAGAAAGGGGACGTTGATACTTTGTTGGAGGCTGTCCGAGTAATCTTGTAGGATAAGGTAAATTGTTGACAGTACATTTGGAGGTTTTAATTGAAAGAAATTATGGAGCAGAAGGAACCAATGCCAAGTTTTTACTCAAGGGATGAGCTGGACAGCATAGGTTTTGCAAGCGTGGGGCAGGAAGTTTTCATCAGCCGGAAGGCAAGCATATATGGCGCAGAAAAGATTAGTATTGGGAACCATGTAAGGATTGATGACTTTGCAGTCCTAAGTGGGAGGATTGCCATTGAGGATTATGTGCATATTGCGGTATTCACCTCCTTGTTTGGCGGCAATGCTGGGATAGTTATAGGGAATTTCGCAAATCTTTCTTCCAGAATTGCCGTTTATGCCTTAAGCGATGATTATTCTGGGGAATTTATGACAAACCCTATGGTGGGGGAAAAATATAAGAACACCATAGAGCGCAAAGTAGTAATCGGGAAACATGCGATTGTTGCAACAGGCGTTACGGTCTTGCCAGGAGTTTCCCTAGGGGAAGGCAGCGCTGTCGGGGCAATGAGCCTAGTGAAAGAAGATGTGGAACCTTGGACAATCGCTGCCGGGATTCCCGCAAAGCCTATCAAGCCAAGGAGCAAGAGGATTTTGGAGTTGGAACAAAATTTTAAGGATGAGGAAGTAAGCAGGGTATCCAGTATTCCTTCAAATCCATAAGCCAAGCCATTAAGGGTAACAGCTCTGTGGTATTGTTATCTTGCTTTTATACTTGGGCAAAGCGGAGGGAATGGAGATGGAAATGGAAAAAAGAATCAATGTCACGCGGTCGCTCATGCCGCCCTTTGAGGAGTACATAGAGGAAATACGCCCCATGTGGGAAAGCCACTGGCTGACGAACATGGGGGAGAAACACCAAAAATTAGAGCAGGAGCTATCCAAGTACCTCCAAGTGCCAAACATATCCCTGATGTCTAACGGCCATATGGCCTTGGAGCTTTCCCTGCAGGCTTTGGGGCTAAAACCGGGCGGGCAGGTAATTACCACTCCCTTTACTTTTGCTTCTACCACCCATGCCATTGTGAGGAACAACCTTGAGCCCGTGTTCTGCGACATCAGCCCAACAGATTTTACCATGGATACGGCAAAGCTGGAAGGGCTGGTAACAGATAAGACAGTGGCAATCCTCCCTGTGCATGTATATGGGAACATATGCAATATAGAGGAAATCAGCAGGGTTGCAGCAGGGCATGGGCTGAAAGTCATTTACGATGCCGCCCATGCGTTTGGGGAAACTTACCGGGGCGTGGGCATTGGGAATTTTGGGGATGCATCTATGTTCAGTTTCCATGCAACGAAGGTGTTCCATACCATAGAAGGCGGCGCTGTCTGCTATAAGGACGCGGAATTTGGCTTGAAGCTGTACCGCCTGAAAAACTTTGGGATCCGGGATGAGGAAGTGGTGGACGGCGTCGGGGCAAATGCCAAGATGAATGAATTTCAGGCCGCCATGGGTCTATGCAACCTTTGCCATGTGGAAAGTGAAATTGAAAAGCGCAGGCAGGTAACAGAATATTACAGGGAACGGCTCGATGGGATAGACGGTTTAAGGATGAATGTGGAACAGGAAGGCGTGACGCCAAATTATGCATATTTCCCTATTATCATTGAAAAAGATAAATTCGGCGTTTCCCGGGATGAGGTCTGCCAAAGGCTTAGGGAGCAGGGGATTTATGCCAGAAAATATTTTTATCCCCCGACAAATGGCTTTGCATGTTATAAAGGCAGGTTTGATACCGGAATGACGCCGGTGGCATGGAAGATTTCAAATCAGGTGCTGACGCTGCCGCTGTATGGAGAACTTGGAGAAGCAGAACTATATCAAATCTGCAACATTATCCTTGGATTAGGAAAATAGCAGGAAAACAGTATTTTACAGGAAAACAGCCTAAAACCGTATGAGAAAATATGCATGGCTGTATAAGCAGAAAAAAAGATAGGATAGATTAGATATGAAAGTAATTATTTTAGCAGGCGGCCTGCCCAGCACACTAATCGAAGAAGATGAAAAAATGCCAAAGCCCATGGCGGAAATCGGCGGCCGTCCCCTCCTTTGGCACATCATGAAACAATACTCCAATTTCGGATACCGCGATTTTATTATCTGCACTGGATACAAAGGGGAAGCCATCAAAGACTATTTCATGAATTTCTACATCTACCAGTCCGACATCACCGTAGACCTACAGACAAACCACGTAGAAATCCACAAAAAGCAAACCGAGGACTGGCGCGTATCCATCCTAGACACCGGCCTGAATTCTTCCGTCATCCAGCGCCTGTACATGGTAAAAGACTACATCGGCCAAGGGCCTGTGCTGGCTGCTTACGGCGACTGCCTCTCCGACATCAATATCCGGGAATTGGTGGGACAGCACAAGTCCTCGGATTCCATTGCCACCTTTGCAGTCGCCCATCCTGCCGGGCGGAATGAAATCCTATCCTTAAACGAGGATGGGACTTACGGGGGCCTGAAAGCCGCAGGGAACAACGAAGACGCATGGGCCAATGCCTGCAGCATGGTATTGGAGCCGGAGGCATTCCAGTATTTTGCCCCGGGCTTGCCCAGCGCTGCGCCTAACTTAATGGAACGGCTGGCGCAGGAACAGACGGTACAGACTTACCGCCATAAAGGTTTCTGGTGCCCAGTAGAAACCATCCGGGACAAAACGTGGCTGGAAACCTTATGGGCGCATGGCAGCGCGCCATGGAAGGTGTGGGAGGACTAAGAAGCATCCGTCTGCTGGGAGTGCCGGGCTTTCATCCCTAAGGGCCTGATACTTCTCAGCTTTGCTGTGTAACAGCCGAAGCGCAGTTGTTTCTGATACCCTGTAACACTGCTGCGGGAGGTTTTATTCGTTCACGGGCCTGATACCCCGCAGCTTGCTGCGGCCAGGGTTTTGCCGAGCAGAGCGAGGTTTGGGCTAATACCCCGCAGTTCTGCTACAGGGAAGTTTATTTGCAACAAACACACAGGAGGTTCCTATACATACCATGTTAGATTTTTTTCAAGGAAAAACAATATTAATCACAGGCCACACAGGCTTTAAAGGCAGCTGGCTGAGCGTCATGCTTGAAATGGCAGGGGCGAAGGTCATCGGCTACGCTTTAAAGCCGCCCCAAGGCGTAAACCTGTTTGGACTGTCCCATGCAGCCGAAGGCATGGTTTCCATAGAAGGCGACGTCCGGGATTACCGCGGGCTGAAAGCAGCATTTGAGAAATACCATCCAGAGCTTGCCATCCATATGGCTGCCCAGCCCATTGTCCGGGAAAGCTACAAAAATCCCCGCGGTACTTATGAAACAAATGTGATGGGCACTGTAAATTTATTGGAGTGCGTCCGGGAAACCTCCGGGGTAGCGTCAGTCCTAAATGTCACCACAGATAAAGTCTACGAGAACAAGGAATGGACTTGGGGATACCGGGAAACAGACCCGTTAGACGGCTACGATCCCTATTCCAACAGCAAATCCTGCTCCGAATTGGCAACCCACAGTTATAAGAAATCCTTTTTGGACGGAAAGCAGGTTCCAGTGTCCACGGCAAGGGCAGGGAATGTCATTGGCGGCGGGGATTTTGCAAAGGACAGGATTATCCCGGACTGCGTGCGGGCAGCTCTGTCCCACCAGCCAATCCTCGTGCGCAACCCTAGCTCCGTACGCCCCTTCCAGCATGTGTTAGAGCCTTTAAAGGCGTACCTGATGATTCTGGAACAGCAAATGCAGGCGCCAGAAAAGCAGGGGTATTACAACGTAGGCCCCGGGGAAGAAGGCTGTGTGTCTGCAGGCAGGCTGGCAGATTTATTTTGCCAGTACTGGCAGGATGGCGTTACATGGGAAAATACTTCCGGCAGAAGTTCCGGGGAATCCCATCAGGCAGTGTCCCAGAAGCTGAACCCATCCATCATTGGGGGCCAGAGTTCTGGCGGAAGTTCTGGGGACGCCCATGAAGCCATATCTTTAAGGACGGGCTGCCCCAACATTAAGGGCAAAAGAACCAGCGGAAATTCCGGGGAACCCCATGAAGCTGCTTTCCTAAAGCTGGACTGTTCCAGCATTAAGAGCCGGATTGGCTGGCAGCCCAGATGGCAGATTGGGCAGGCAGTAGAGAAAACAGTGGAATGGTTCCGGGTATACGAAAGCCATGGGAACGTCCGGGACTGCATGGAGCAGCAAATCCGGGAATTCCTCATGGAAGGGCCAAATGGGTTGGAAATTGTATAAAACTGGTTTTACAGATAAAGGATAGGAATGAAAACAGCGTTTTTTGCAGATGGGGGATAGGAATAAAAACAGTAGTTTTCGAAGATGGGGGATAGGAACGAAAATAGCGTTTTTCGCTGATAAAAGAGAAAAATAGTATAAGCAGCAAGGAAAGCAGGTGGGGGAAAAAAGCAATGAAAGTAGTAATTTTAGCAGGCGGGAAAGGCACAAGGATCAGCGAGGAATCCAGGCGCCGTCCCAAACCAATGGTAGAAATTGGCGGAAGGCCGATTTTATGGCATATTATGAAGCAGTATGCCTCCTTCGGCTTTCAGGAGTTTATCATATGCTGCGGCTACAAAGGCCATATGATAAAAGAATATTTTGTAAATTATTACCGCCACAACAGCCAGACAGAAATCCATCTGGGAAACCAAAAGGAACGTATCTTGGCAAAAAGCAGGGAGCCATGGAAGGTGACGCTGGTAAATACAGGCCTAGAAACCCTCACAGCCGGGCGTATTTTAAAGGTGCGTGAATACCTTGGCGAAGAGCCTTTTTTGCTGACTTATGGGGACGGCGTTTCCGATGTGGACATCCCCCGGCTGCTGGAATTCCACAGGGCGCATAAAAAAATAATTACCATATCCACCACCCAGCCAGAAGGGCGGTTCGGCGCATTGTGCCTAGACGGGCAGGAGGAGTGCGTCACCGGGTTCCGGGAAAAAGCAAGGGAAGACCAGCCTTGGGCCAACATTGGCTTTATGGCAGTGGAGCCTTCTATTTATGGGTATCTGGGGGACGGCAGCGAAATGCTGGAACGCGGCCCCTTTGAACGGCTTGCAGCCCAAGGGGAAATGGCGGCCTACAAGCACAATGGATTTTGGTCCCCCATGGACAATATGCACGACAGGGAATATCTGGAAATGCTGTGGCAGTCAGGAAACGCCCCATGGCGGGTTGGCAGGGATGTTTAAACAGGAGGCAGTGATGTTTGAAAATAAGACAGAGGCACAGGCAAGGGAGGAAATCCTTGCCTTAGCAGGGGAATACTATCAGAGGTTCCACCAAAAGAAGCAAAGCTGGCAGGAAGGCCAGCGGATTTCCTACGCATCAAGGGTATATGGGCAGGAGGAACTGCAAAACTTAGTAGACAGTTCCTTGGAATTCTGGCTGACTTCCGGCCGTTACACCGAACAGTTTGAAAAAGAATTTGCATCCTACCTTGGGCTGCCTTACTGTTCCCTTGTAAATTCCGGATCCTCCGCCAACCTGCTGGCATTTATGGCGCTCACGTCGCCGTTGCTGGGGGAACGCCAAATCCGGCGGGGCGATGAAGTCATCACGGTTGCGGCAGGATTTCCCACGACAGTCGCCCCCTGCATCCAGTATGGGGCAGTCCCGGTATTTGTGGATATGGAAATTCCGCAGTATAACCTTGATGTGAGCCAGCTGGAGCAGGCATTGTCAAGTAAGACAAAGGCAGTCATGGCTGCCCATACCCTTGGGAACCCCTTTAACCTGAAAGCAGTGCGTGAGTTCTGCGATAGCCATGGGCTGTGGCTGATAGAGGACAACTGCGACGCTCTGGGCAGCGAGTATTTTATGGACGGGGCATGGAAAAAAACAGGCAGTATCGGCGACATCGGGACCAGCAGCTTTTACCCGCCCCACCATATGACAATGGGGGAAGGGGGCGCAGCCTACACCAGCAACCCCCTGCTCCATAAAATCATCCGTTCCCTCCGGGATTGGGGGCGGGACTGCATGTGCCCTTCCGGGCAGGACAACCTATGCGGCCACCGTTTTGACAGGCAGTATGGGGAGCTCCCGGCAGGCTACGACCATAAATATGTGTATTCCCATTTTGGGTATAACCTAAAAGCCACGGACATGCAGGCGGCCATCGGCTGTGCCCAGCTTAAGAGGCTGCCGGAATTCACTAAGCGCAGGAGGGAGAATTTTGTCCGCCTGAAAGAAAAGCTTTCCGGGACAGAAAGCCAATTAATCCTCCCAGAGCCATGCCCGGGTTCGGAACCTTCTTGGTTTGGCTTCTTAATTACCTGCAGGGAAGGGGTGGACAAAAACAGGCTGGTAGCCTATCTGGAAAACCATGGCGTCCAGACAAGGATGCTTTTCTCCGGCAACCTAACCAAACAGCCCTGCTTTGACGCTATGCGCCGCCAGCAGGAAGGCTACCGGATAGCCAACCCCTTAAAGGCCACGGACCTAATTATGGAAAATAGCTTCTGGGTAGGCCTTTATCCGGGCATGGCGCCGGAAATGATTGATTATATGGCAGAAAAAATTGTAGAAGCCCTAGGGCGTGCTTGAAAATTCATTCCCCCAATCCGCATGGTTATTCTAATTCTATTATTCCGGCGGTTAAATATCGTAGCAGATTACGCAGAACAAATATTCATATGCAAGGCGGAAGATTGAGCTGTAATTTCCCTCAAATTATGTTATAATCCATGTAACAAGAGAACCAAACGGCAAAGGGGGATTTCCATGGCAAGGACAGTAGGGATTGGCTACCAGAATTTTGAAGATGTTATCACGAAGCAGATTTTCTATATTGACAAGACGCATTTTATCGAGGAGTGGTGGGAGAACAAGGATCAGGTAACGCTGATTACCCGCCCAAGGCGTTTTGGGAAAACGTTGAACATGAGTATGCTGGAGCAGTTTTTTTCTAAGGAATATGCAGGGCGCGGCAGCTTGTTTGAAGGCCTGTATATTTGGGAAAAGGAGCATTACCGGGAACTTCAGGGCAGCTATCCCGTGCTCAGCCTTACGTTTGCAAATGTAAAGGAAACCACCTACAGCAATGCGAAAACCAGAATCTGCCAGATACTTACAGATTTATATGGGAAAAACAGGTATCTTTTGGAAAGCGGGTTTTTGACGGGCGTGGACAAAGAATTTTTCCAGTCTGTAAGGCCTGATATGCCGGAAGTAGTTGCGACGTTTGCAGTCCATAAGATGTCGGAATATCTGTCCCGCTATTATCAGAAAAAAGTGATTATCCTTTTGGATGAGTATGATACGCCCATGCAAGAGGCTTATGTAAATGGGTATTGGGAAGAAATTGTGCATTTTATCCGGAATATGCTCAACGCAGCCTTTAAGACAAACCCATTTTTAGAGCGGGCAGTCCTGACAGGGATTACGAGGGTCAGCAAAGAGTCCATTTTTTCGGATTTAAACCATCTGGAAGTAGTGACAACTACCGCAGATAAATATGCTTGTTCTTTTGGTTTTACAGAAGAAGAGGTGTATGCTGCGCTGGATAAATTTGGTTTATCATCCCAGAAACAGGAAGTTAAAACATGGTATGATGGCTTTACATTTGGCAAGGTGTCAGATATTTACAATCCTTGGTCCGTCCTAAATTTTCTTGACAAAAGAAAAGCAAAAACTTACTGGGCAAATACCAGCTCCAACAGCCTTGTAAGCAAGCTAATCCGGGAAGGCAACAAGAATATTAAGCAGGCGTTTGAGGGCCTTTTAAAAGGGGAAACTTTAAAAACTTCCATAGATGAACAGATTATCTACGGCCAATTAGGAACAGACGAACAGGCTATCTGGAGCCTTCTGCTTGCAAGCGGCTACCTCAAAGTAATCCGGTATGAGGAAATGAAGGCGGACTATGCTGCCGGGCTTGCCTATGATCCAGAATATGAGCTGGCCCTTACAAACCTTGAAGTAAGGCTCATGTTCCAAAATATGGTACAAGGGTGGTTTGGGACGTCTATGTCGGATTACCATGAGTTTTTGCGGGCAATGGCAGCCGGGAATGTGAAGGATATGAATGGGTATATGAACCGGATTACCTTGCAGTCCTTCAGCTATTTTGACACAGGGAAATTCTGCCAGCCAGAACGGTTTTACCATGGGTTTGTCCTGGGTTTGGTTGCATCCCTGTCCGGCCGCTACCGCATTACGTCAAACCGTGAAAGCGGGTTTGGGAGGTATGATGTGATGCTGGAGCCACGTTCCTTGGAGGATGCTGCGGTCCTTATGGAATTTAAGGTCCATGACCCAGAGGAAGAAGCCAGCTTGGCAGATACGGCAGAAGCTGCCCTTGCCCAGATAGAAGAAAAAAATTATGCCGCTTCATTGATTGGGAAAAACATCCCAGAATCACGCATCCATAAATATGGCTTTGCCTTCGAAGGGAAAAAGGTGCTGATTAAGGCCGGGAAGCCCTCTGCCTGATGTTAAAAGCCTTTATGCCACAACCAAAAGCAGCCCAAGTAAGGATAAGATATACTGCTTGTAGGGATTATAACGGATATACGCTTTTTCCCGGCATATGGGGCTGTTGCAAAATACAGGGATTCTACAGCATACCGTATGGGTAACGTTTGTGCTATGTGCTGTAGGAGTTTCCTGTTTTGCAGCAGCCACGTTTTCCCAATTCCCTTCTCACGTAATTTTAAGAATTCTTAATAAATTTCCTTTCTATAACTTAACAATCACCTGCTATAATAACCCCAAATTAAAATAGCGTAGGCAGTCCTGCCATCCATATTTTTTGGCATGTTTTAAAATTACATTTTAGGGACATTTTACCAGATTCTTGCTATTTTGCCTTGCACAACGTATAATATCAGAAGATAAGGCACCAAGGCACTATGGGCTGCCATCCTTTCGGAGGGAATGGGGAATATTTCCATCTTTTCGGAGGGAATGGGGAACATTTCCATCTTTTTGGATGAAATGGGGAATATTCCCATCTTTCCGGAGGGAAAGGGGAACCCGCCATCTTTTCGGAAGGAATGGGGCCATACTGCCATGCCGAGGGACATGGCGCGTGCCGAAGTGCGTATCTTTTCCATACCATGGTGTGAAAGCGAGGCAGAAAAATGAAAAGTATTCTGGTCTGTGATGACGACAAAGAAATTGTAGATGCAATCGAAATTTATTTGCAGCAAGAGGGCTACCGTATCCTGAAAGCCTATGACGGCGAGCAGGCATTGCAGGTATTGAAGGAGCAGGAAGTCCATCTTCTGATTATTGACGTGATGATGCCCCGGCTGGATGGAATCCGGGCTACGCTGAAAATCCGGGAGGACAGCAGTATCCCCATTATTATCCTGTCAGCCAAATCGGAGGATGCGGACAAGATTCTGGGGCTGAATATCGGCGCGGATGACTATGTGACAAAGCCTTTTAACCCGCTGGAGCTGGTGGCGCGGGTAAAGTCCCAGCTTAGGCGTTATACCCAGCTTGGCAACGCGGCGGAGAACAACCGGCGGGTCTACCAAGTGGGAGGGCTGGTAATCAATGATGATTTGAAGGAAGTGCTTGTAGATGATGAGCCAGTGAAGCTTACGCCGATTGAGTACAATATTCTGCTGCTTTTGGTGAAAAACCAAGGCAAAGTTTTTTCCATTAACCAGATTTATGAGAGCATCTGGAACGAAGATGCTATTGGCGCAGATAACACAGTGGCTGTACATATCCGCCATATCCGGGAAAAAATAGAGATAAACCCAAGGGAGCCAAGGTATCTGAAAGTAGTCTGGGGCGTTGGCTATAAGATTGAGAAGTCCAAATAATTAATAAGGAAATGAAAGTGGTGGTGAAGTGGCAAAAGTTCGGTACTCTGCTGGCCTAAAAGTAACCGCGGTGGTAGCCCAGCAAATATTTTCTGTGGTTTTGGTACTGTGTATCATTGTTTTGGTTGTGCTGTTCCAAAAGGATATCTTAGATTTTGGGAATATGAAGGATAAGTCTTTTGAAAGTTCCGGTTATTTTTCCGCTAAATTCCAAGAGGCCGCGGACGAAATCCTAAATTTCATTGACCTGCGTAAGAAGTTTGAAACGGATGGCAGCTATGACAGTGAAAAGGAAATAGATATCTGGGGATACCGCCATAACCAGGAGGTTGCCGCAGGGTCTGCAGGGGGAAGGGATGAAGCGCCCATCATCTATACTTTAGGGAACCTGTCGGAGTGGTCCAGAAGCTACAGCAAAGCAAATTATGAATTTGTTTCCTCCCTTTCCCTAGACCATGGCATCCAGCAGAAGCGGGACATTTACCGGAATGGGAATTCTGTGCTGAGCGAGGAAAAAAGCATTTCCAGCCTAGATGAAATGACGGCGGAGCTGCAGGAAATTATTGTGGAAAATGTGGAGCATTACTATGGGGGCTCTTACAGCATTTCTGGAAAGAACTGGGGGACGGACAGTGCAAACCTTCAGGCGGACACTGGGAACTATGGGGCAGAAGGGCAGGAAAGGACAACAGCTAACCAGCTAAGGCTTGCAGCTATCAGCCAGAAAGACGCAAGTAACATAATGCCGGAGGAAGAGGGGATCAGCCGGGAAGAAGCAAGTGCCGCATTGGCAGAAGAAGAGGAAACTGGGCAGGAAGATGCAGACGAAGCGGCGGCAGAAGATGGAACTGTCAGCCAGAGAAATGTTGGCACGGTGATGGCAGAGGAAACTGGGCAGGAAGATGCAGATGAAGCGGCATCAGAGGAAGAAAAAAGCTCTGGGGAAGATTCCGGGGAGGCTTCGCTTAGCATAAAGGCAATCGTAAAGAAAGTCATCAATGGGAAACTTTATGGCTTAAAAGAAGAGGAGCTGGCCCTGCTTTTAAGGAGCATGGATTTGGCCGAGGCAGATACTTCCGTTGTGTATGATTTTATTGACGAGGATTATTTCCCAATTGGGGGGATGGGGATTTGGAATGGGTTCATGACAGGAAAATATTCCATGGAACAAATGCAGAATGCTTATGCAGCCTTGGAGTATACCCTTGCCAATATTGGGGCCGAAATTAACCAGTACAAGCGGTGCCTGAACTTATATAACCTGACGGAGCAGGGAACCAATGTGTATTATTGGATTGGGCGCGGGGATGAGGAGGCCGTTTATACCAATATCAAGGAACCAGTGGATGTTCCTTTTGAAAAGTTTGGGGAGAAAAAGGGAAAGTACCTGTTTTATCAGGAGCGTGAAATCCGCCTTGAAACCAATGTAAAAGACATGGAGGATGTATTTTACAACAGGTTAGAGCCCCGGTATGGCGGGAAAGGGAGCGTGTTCTTTATTTGCGTGGATACGGGGTTCCCCAATGAGGATGGGTTTTTGCAGGCCAAAAGGGAATATGCGAAGATGCGCCCTTGGATTTTTTTGAGCATAACAGGCCTTGCCATCAGCTTCAGCATTTGCTTAGTCTGCCTGATTTACTTAAGCATGGCGGCAGGCAGGCGGGAAGGGGAAGATCAGGTTTACCTGAACCTGTTTGACCGGCTGCCTACCGAATTCCTCTACCTTTTTGCAGTTGCGGAAGTGATTTTCTGCTTCTTGATGATAGGGGAAGTGTTCTACCGGTTTGGGAGCGAGGAATTGGCCGGGCTTTTGATTATGTCCGGGGTGCTGGCGTTTTTTTGCATGGCGTTTTTATCTATTTTTTACCTGAGCTTTGTGCGGAGGATCCGGGCTGGGGTCCTGTGGAGCCAGAGCATCCTCCACTGGTTTGTGAAGGGCATCGGCATGTTGTTTACCCACCGGAAATCCTCTACGAAAATGCTGATTTGGTTTGGGATTCATTTAGCTGCGTGCTTTATGCTTCTGTCTAGGATGCTGTCCAATTATTATAGTGGGGGCCAGCTGATTTTGGGGACGGTGTGCTTTGTGCTGCTTTGTGGCATAGAAGCGGTCCTGATTATCCGGGAGGGCGTCCAGCGCAATAAAGTATTAGAAGGGATTGGGAAAATTTCCAGCGGTGATTTGGAATACAAGATTGCAGTGGAAGAGCTGAACGGGGATAACCGGCGGCTGGCCGAGGCAGTGAACACCATCGGGGACGGGCTGTTCCATGCGGTAGACGACAGCATGAGGAATGAGCATTTAAAGGCGGACCTGATTACCAACGTGTCCCATGACATTAAGACGCCCCTGACCTCCATTATCAACTATGTGGACCTGCTGAAACGGGAAGAACTGCCCAATGAGCGGATTCAGGGTTATATTGCTGTGCTGGACGCCAAATCCCAAAGGCTGAAGCAGCTGACAGAGGATTTGGTAGAAGCCTCTAAAGTCAGCTCCGGGAACATTAAGCTGGAAATGGAGCGGATTAATCTCGTGGAGCTGGTTTACCAGACAGGCGGGGAATTCAATGAGAAATTTGAAGCCCGCAGCCTTACGGTCGTTACCAAGCTGCCCCGGGAACCAGTGGTGATCCTGGCGGATGGCAGGCGCATTTGGAGGGTTTTGGAGAACCTTTACAATAACGTGGCAAAGTATGCCATGGAGCACACCCGGGTATATGTGGATTTGGAGGCAGATGGGGAGCAGGTTTGTTTTTCCATTAAAAATATTTCGGAGAATCCCCTGAACATCCAAGCGGATGAGCTGACGGAGCGGTTTATCCGGGGGGATATTTCAAGGAGCACGGAAGGCAGCGGATTAGGGCTTTCTATTGCAAAAAGCCTGACTGCCTTGATGGGCGGGGAGTTTGAGATTTACCTTGATGGGGATTTGTTTAAGGCGATGGTGAAGTTCCAGCAGCAGCCGGAGCAGAGGATGATTGGAGCAGGGGAGGATGATTGGCAGGAGTAATGGAAGGCTTTGGGGGCATCCCAGAATTGCCTGCGTACCGAATAATATAAGGAAGTTTTTGTTATACACAATCTGTTGAAACAATTAATCGCTGCCCCAGTAATCAGGGGCGAGGGCATGGCCAGAGAATTTTTATATTGCAGTTCTGTAAAAAAGGCCCTATAATAAAGATATGTTTGCTAGGGACAGGACACTTTTTTATTCCCATAAATTTTTAGTAAAAACAAGAGGAAACCAATGCAAGACCCGCAAGACCCAGAGGTTCCCCCAATACACAGGCAATTCCGTTTGCCCCTTCCTCTAAGCAAACATGCCAGGGCGCTTTTTGCGGAGGCGAAATCCACTGCTTACGAAGGCTTAGGGATGAGGGCTATCCCGAAATCCCTTAGCCGGAGTTAGCAGTTAGTTCGCCGGAGCGTTGCCTTAGTTTGTGTGAGGAAGGGGCAAACGGAATTGCCGTCCTCCCCTCACAACCCACATCTGCAACAGCCATCAATTACACTTATTAAAATACCATTTTCAATACAATTTCAGGAGGAAACCACATGATAACATTACACAATGGCGGCGTCTACCTGCTTAACGGCACAACCATCATTGACGAAGGCCATCAGGCAGCCGCAGCCATCCAAGCAGAAACAGGCCAATCCATCACCAAAGAAGAAGCAGCCAAGAACACCATTGCCTACGGGATTTTAAAAGCCCACAACACTTCCGGCACAATGGACAAGCTAAAGCTGAAATTCGATAAACTTACCTCCCACGACATTACATTTGTGGGAATTATCCAGACAGCAAGGGCATCCGGGCTGGAAAAATTCCCCGTGCCCTATGTACTGACAAACTGCCACAACTCCCTGTGCGCAGTAGGCGGGACCATCAACGAGGATGACCACATGTTTGGGCTAAGCTGCGCCAAGAAATACGGCGGCGTCTATGTCCCCCCCCATCAGGCAGTCATCCACCAATATGCAAGGGAAATGCTCGCCGGGGGCGGCAAGATGATTTTAGGCTCGGATTCCCATACCAGATACGGCGCATTGGGCACCATGGCTATGGGGGAAGGAGGGCCGGAGCTGGTAAAACAGCTGTTAGGCAAGACTTATGACATCAACATGCCGGGGGTAGTGGCAGTTTATTTGACAGGCAAGCCCCAGAAGGGCGTAGGGCCTCAGGACGTAGCCCTTGCCATTATCGGGGAAGTCTTTGCCAACGGGTATGTCAACAACAAAGCCATGGAATTCGTAGGGCCTGGGGTATCTGCCTTAAGCGCAGATTTCAGGATTGGCATTGACGTTATGACAACAGAAACCACCTGCCTGTCCTCAATCTGGCAGACAGACGAGGTAATCCGGGAATTTTACCGGGTACATGGGAGGCCGGAGGATTACAAGGAACTGAACCCGGGGCAGGTGGCTTATTACGACGGGATGATAGAGGTGGATTTGGGCAAAATAAAGCCAATGATTGCCATGCCGTTCCATCCCAGCAATACCTATACCATTGAGGAATTAAACGCAAACCTTCTCGATATCTTGGACGACTGTGAGAAGAAGGCGCAGGTGAGCTTAGACGGAGCCGTGGAATTTTCCTTAAAGGATAAGGTAAGGGACGGGAAACTTTACGTAGACCAAGGGATTATCGCGGGCTGCGCCGGCGGCGGGTTTGAGAATATCAGCGCGGCAGCGGACATTTTGGAAGGGGCAAGCATAGGTTCCGACGTATTTACCTTAAGCATTTATCCGGCCAGTATGCCAATCTATATGGAATTGATGAAAACAGGCGCAGCAGAAACCTTAATGGAAACAGGGGCGATTTTAAAGACAGCTTTCTGCGGCCCATGCTTTGGCGCAGGGGACACGCCGGGAAATAATGGGTTCTCCATCCGCCATTCCACACGGAATTTCCCCAACCGGGAAGGGAGCAAGCTCCAGAGCGGGCAGATTGCGTCTGTGGCATTGATGGATGCACGTTCCATTGCGGCGACGGCGGCAAACAAAGGCTACCTGACGGCCGCTACTGACATGGATGTGTATTACACAAACCCGAAATACCATTTTGACAGCAGGATTTATGCAAACCGCGTCTTTGACAGCAAAGGCGTGGCAGACCCCTCCCAAGAAATCAAGTTCGGGCCCAATATTAAGGACTGGCCGGCAATGAGCGCGCTGCCAGAGAACATGGTGCTGAAAGTGGTTTCAGAAATCCATGACCCGGTAACGACTACGGACGAGCTAATCCCTTCCGGGGAAACCTCCTCTTACCGGTCCAACCCGCTGGGGCTTGCAGAATTTACCTTGTCAAGGAAAGACCCGGCTTATGTGGGCCGCGCCAAGGAAATCCAGAAAGCCCAGAAGGCCGTAGAGGCGGGGCAATGCCCAATGGATGCCGTAGAGGAATTAAAGCCGGTGATGGCGGCAGTCAACGCAGCTTTCCCAGAGAAAAAGTTTGGGGAAGAAAAGAAGGCAGGCCTTATTGGGTTCGGCAGCACCATCTTTGCCGTGAAGCCCGGGGACGGCTCTGCCCGGGAACAGGCAGCCTCCTGCCAGAAGGTGCTGGGGGGCTGGGCAAATATTGCCAATGAATACGCAACCAAGCGTTACCGCTCCAACCTGATTAATTGGGGGATGCTCCCATTCTTGGTTCCGGAAGGGGAATTGCCCTTTGCCAACGGGGATTACCTTTTCATCCCAGACATACGCAAGGCAGTGGAAGGGAAGAAAACCCAGATCCCAGCCTATGTGGTGAAGGATGGGGCCTTAAAGGAATTTACCCTTGGGATGGGGGAACTTACGGAGGATGAGCGTACCATTATCTTAAAGGGATGTTTGATTAATTATTATAAAGGTTAATATGCCAAAGCGTGCCTTGGATTCCATTCCCTTTGCCTTCAGCTTTGCGCTGGATGGTGCTCTGGCGCAGGCTGTTTGGCATGGGAACCAGCGCTTGCCTAGGAATAGTCCATGGCAGCCGGCACGCTTTCGTACTGAGAAAAGAGGAAATTTTATTTTGGAAGAGCAGGATAAGAGAGCAAATGGGAAAACAAACTGGAACATCAGGCCGTATCTGGCAATGGGGCTGACGTCTTTTCTGGTGGTTGCCGCCAGCATACTATTTTTCTTTCTGGTCTACCGCTATCATGGCGTGACGCAGCTTTTTGATAAGATGTCAGTGATTTTGCAGCCCATCAGCATTGGGTTGGTGCTTGCCTACCTGGTAACGCCGATTGTGAATTTTGAAGAGCGTTACCTGCTGCCCTTTGTGCAGGGACGGATGAAAAACCAGCGGAAAAGCAAACGGCTGGTACGCGGCATAAGCGTGGCGGGGGCATTGCTGTTTGTGGCGGTGATTATCGGCATTTTGCTGCAAATGGTAATTCCGGAGCTGTACCGGAGCATTGACGGGCTGATTGGCACGCTGCCGAGGCAGGTCAACAGCTTTATGGACTGGCTGAATGATTATGTCAGCTCGGACAGCAATATTTCCGGTTATCTGGAAACGGCATTGACAAAGGGCACAGAGATTTTCGAGGACTGGGCGCAGACGGAATTCCTGCCCCAGACGAAAAATATCATTGCAGGCCTTACTTCAGGGGTCATTACAGCGGTAAAGCTTTTCTTCAATGCGATTGTAGGCATCATTGTTTCCGTCTACGTGCTGATGAGCAAGGAGGCCTTTATCGGCCAGAGCAAAAAGGTTGTATATGCTGTTTTTCCCGGGAAACAGGCCAATGTCATCATCCATACCGTGCATAAAAGCAATGAAATTTTCGGCGGGTTCATTTCTGGGAAAATTTTGGATTCCCTGATTATCGGCATCCTTTGCTTCATCTGCCTGTACCTGATGAAAATGCCTTATACCGTCCTCGTCAGCGTGATTGTAGGGGTAACGAATGTCATCCCGTTTTTTGGGCCTTACTTGGGGGCGGTGCCCAGCGCCATCTTGATTATGCTGGCAAACCCGGTGAAGGGGCTTTACTTTATCATCTTTATCTTAGTGCTCCAGCAGATTGACGGGAATATCATCGGGCCGAAAATCCTTGGGGATTCCACAGGCCTGTCTTCCTTCTGGGTCATATTTGCCATCCTGACTTTCGGCGGGATTTTGGGCATACCGGGGATGATTATTGGAGTTCCGGTATTTGCAGTTTTCTTTTATATTATGAAAAAAATGCTGGGCTACATCCTCAAACGGAAACAGCTCCCAAGGGATACCAGAAGCTACATCAACGTGACGGAGCTGGACCTTGAAAGCAACACGCTGATATGCGGAGGGCAAAAGGAGCCGGAAAGCCGGATAAAAAGAGAAAAGAGATTCCCAAAAGCAGGGGAAAAAGGGAAAAAGGAACCTAAGAAACAAAATAATGAAGAAGGCTAGGGCGTGCTTTTGGCGTCCTGTTAAATGGAGGATCAATCCGCCAGAAAGCATTTTTCGGACATGCCCTAGCAAATATTCCGCAGATACTGCCTAGGAAGATGGTATCTGCGGATTTTTTTCAAAATTCTTTTTGACGAATCTTTTATACTTTTTGACATTTACAGGTGAAATATGGTAGACTATAGGGTACAGGCTGATAATTAGGAGTTTTATACCTTTCTATAAATTTGAGGTGAAACGTTTGGATAAATATGAATATAAACTGAAGCTGGAACAATTGAAAAATCTAGTGGA
Source organism: uncultured Lachnospiraceae bacterium (assembly GCA_910580195.1). Classification (GTDB taxonomy): domain Bacteria; phylum Bacillota; class Clostridia; order Lachnospirales; family Lachnospiraceae; genus Petralouisia. The sequence goes on along the minus strand of CAJTWA010000002.1, from coordinate 19,380 downwards.
AGAGAAAGATTATAAAACGGCGGCAGAGATTGCAGATACCATTAATTGGAGAAAAGTAAAGAGTTCGTCAACCCTTTGCATGGTTGGGGAAATTTATGATAGGAACAAACAGTATGAGAACAGCCGTGATATCCTTCTGATGGCTTACGACAGGGCTACCGTGGGGCGGAACATTATCTACCGCCTTGCATTGGTTTCCCTGAAAATGGGCAGGCTGGAAGAGGCAAAGGAATATTACGATGAATTTTTGGAAATTGCGCCGTATGATAATTTAAAGTACGTGCTCCGTTACCAGATTGCCAAGATCGAGGGAGCGTCCCTCGAAGAGCAGATTGCCATATTGGAGGAGTTCAAAAGCAGGGAATATATGGAGGAATGGGCGTTTGAGCTTGCCTACCTGTACCACCGCTCTGGGAATGGGGAGAAATGCGTGGAGGTCTGCGATGAATTGGTGCTCTGGTTTGGGGATGGGAAGTATGTGGAGAAGGCGCTGGAGCTGAAAATGCTTTACCAGCCTTTAAATAAGGAACAGGAAGAAAAGTACCGCCAGTTCAAGACCCATCAGGAAGGGGAGCTGGAAGTCCAGCCTGCGGAACTGATGGAATCCGTGGAGATTATACAAGACACCGTGCGCATCCCTGACCTTACTTCATCTTCCGGGCGGTTTAATACGCTGAACCTGCAGGAAGAGCTGGCGAAGGGGATGCAGCAGATTATGGAGGCGGACACGAAAGAAACCTTGTCCGATACCATGCATAACATCCAGAAAATTGTGGATGAAATCCCTTTCCTGAAAGTGCCGCAGGAGGAAGGGGAGGGCAAGGAAGAGGAAGAGCGGTATGGGCATATTGAAACAGATGAGGAGATTGACGATTCCCTAGAAACGGATTTCCAAGAATTGCTGGCCGAGGATTGGGACGGCCAAATCAGCTTTTCCGTCCCGGGCGGGGATTTGTGGGAACCTCAGGTAACCGGGCAGATGCGGATTGAGGAAGTCTTGGCGGAATGGGAAAAGACAAGGCGTGCCGCAGAAGCAGCAATGGCGGTTGCCCAGCAGCGGAAGCTGGAATCTGCCAAGGCGAGGGCGCTGCAAGAAGCGGAAGAACTGATGGAACGCTTAAACCAGATTATCCCCAAGCTAAATGCAGGGGTGACGCCCCAAGAGCTGCTGGCAGAGCGTTACCTGCAAAATGCCCAGTTTGAGGAAACTGCATATGCAGGGCAGTTTCCCCAAGAAGGTATGGGGGCGGAAGGGATGGATTTTGGGGAAGGGGCAGGAAACCCGCCCATGGGGGACATCCCAGCAGGCATGCCAGAAGCGGCAGGCCCGGCTACAGGCATGCCAATGGAGGGTATGCCAGGGGCGGTAGACCCAGCTACAGGTATGCCAATGGAGGGTATGCCAGAAGCGATAGATCCAACTACAGGCATGCCAATGGAGGGCATGCCAGGGGCGGTAGATCCAGTTACGGGCATGCCGCTGGAAGGAATGTCAGGAAACATAGATCCAGTTACGGGCATGCCGCTGGAAGGGACCGTGGGAATGGAAGAAGCTGCTGGAATGGAAGGCCAGCCTGCAGGCATAATGCAGGAAAGTATGCCTGAGATGGGAAATCCAGCTATGGGTATGCCGCAGGCTGGAGCTGCAGGGTGGAATGGCTATCCTGTAATGGGAGCATACCAAGAAGAACCTTTTTGGGGAGAGGAAAGGGCTGGGGTGCAGAAACCCCGTGGCAGTAATTTTGGGGAATTGGCCATGCAGATGGCCCAAACCGGCAGATTGGATCCGGGCTTCTATGGGATGCCGGAACTAGGGGGCGGAAGGTTGGGCGGCTCCCAAGGGATGGCCGTATCTGGGATGGATACTATGGCACAAAGGGCTTCTGGGGGAGCCGGGGCAGTACAAGGTATGCCTACCGCAGAGGGAGCCACGCAGGGAACATATGGTACAGAAGGAATGTTTCCAGAAATGCCCCCAGCGGGATATCCAGAGGAAGGAATGTCCCCAACAGGATACCCAGAGGCGGGGATGCCCCCAACAGGATATCCAGAAGAGGGAATGTCCCAGACAAGATACCCGGCGGGAGGGATGCCTCCAACAGGATATCCAGAAGAGGGAATGTCCCAGGCAGGATATCCGGCGGTGGGGGTGTTCCCAGCAGGATACCCAGAGGAAGGAATGTTCCAGGCAGGATACCCGGCGGTGGGGGTGTTCCCAGCAGGGTACCCAGAGATGGGAACGTCCCAAGCAGGGCAGGGAGGATGGGATACCTTCCAAACAGGGCCGTGGGGGGCAGAAATATCCCAAAAGGGGCAAGAAGGGCTGGAAATGTCCCAAACAGTGCAGGGGGAGCGGGAGTTCTCCCAAATGGGGCAGCCAGCGCCGGAAACCCTTGGATTGGAAGGAATGCCATTGGAACCGCGTGGCTTAGAAGCTAGGCAAGGGGAAGGCTCCATGGATGGGGCGACCCAGATGGCAGTCCCCATGGATGGAACTTCCCAAATGGCATCCCCCATGGGTGGGGCAGCCCAGATGGCATCCCCCATGGATGGAACTTCCCAAATGGCAGTCCCCATGGAGGAAATCAATGTACAGGAGGTGTTACCGCCAGCAGTTCCAATACCCGAAACGGAGGAGCAGGAGGCTCTGCCGCGAGAAGTCCCAGCAGCGGGAATGGAGGAACAGGGGGTTCTGCCGTCAGGAGTCCCAGCAGCGGGAATGGAGGAACAGGGGGTTCTGCTGTCAGGAGTCCCAGCAGCGGGAACAGAGGAACAGGGGGTTCTGCCGCCAGAAGTCCGAGTGGCGGGAACAGAGGTGCAAGAGGCTTTACCGCCAGAGGCTTCCATATCAGGAGCAGGGGGAACGGAAACCTTGCAGCCAAAAGCTCCCATACCAGAAGAAAAGGGGCAGGAAACCTTACAGGCGGCAGCCCCTATGAAGGAGATGCCCCAAACATCAGGCAATATGCAAGGGGCATATCTGCAGGGTATGCCGCAAGCAACAGCCCCTATGCAAGGGATGCCACAGACAACAGCCCCTGTGCAGCAGGCGGCTGGCATGTGGGGTTCCCAAGCAGCGCCGGCACAGGCATCATCCACTGGGGGGCAGGCAAAGCTGGCAATGCAGGGCCAGAAGGCTCCCAAGGCAGAAGTGCCGGGAGCAGCTACTAGGCCAATGCCCAAGTGGGAAAGGGCAGCCTTCGGGACAGCCCAAGCAGGCAGCGGGGAACCGGCCGGGGAGCAGCCGCAGGAGCCTGCCAAGCCAAAGAAAAAAGATGCAGAGGAATATTTGGAATCTGTGTTTCAGGCAGCAAGGGCCTCCCGGGAAGAAAAAAACCATGTTTCTACCCCGGTGCTGGAACCAGAGGAAAAACCAAGCCCCCCAGCGCCAGAAAGGGGCTTTGGGCCAATGGGGACAGGTCAAATGCCAGCAGGGTTAGAAGCGGCAGGAAATATGGCTCCCATGCCGGCAGGGTTAGAAGCTGCGGGAAACATGTCCCCCATGCCAGCAGGGTTAGAAGCTACGGGAAATATGTCCCCCATGCCAGCAGGCTTAGAAGATATGGGGAATACGTCCCCGATGCAGGCAGGATATGGCTCCATGGGGACAGCCCAAAGGGAAGCTGGATGGGACAGGCCTGGCGCGCCGGATGTGCCAAAACGGCAGCCGCCAGCCTTTGCAATGCCTGAAATAGAAGTCCTGCCGGAACAAGGCACTGCCCGGAAACTTACGGAAGAGGAACGGGAGATATTTTCTTATTTTGTCCCGGTTACCGGGATGGAGCAGCAGCTTTGCCAAGTGCTGGAAGGCACATTACATAGAAGGGGGAACAGCAGCACTTCCTCCACCGGAAATATTATGGTTATGGGCGCAAGGGGCAGCGGGAAAACCGTTCTAGCCACAGACATCATTAAAGTACTGCAAAAAAAGGACGGCCATAATCCCGGGAAGGTGGGGAAAATCACAGGGGATTCCCTAAACCAGAAGGATTTAAGCCAGTTATTGAAAAAGGTAGCAGGCGGCTACTTAATTATAGAAAAGGCAGGGGAATTAACGCAGGAAACCGTCACACGCTTATCCCTTTTGATGGAACAGAATACCGATGGCCTCCTGTTTATTTTGGAGGACACCAGAAAAGGGCTTGAGAAAGCGTTAAGCTTAGATATGAATTTTGCAAAGAAATTTACCGAGCGGATTAAGATACCGGTATTTACCAGCGACGAACTGGTGGAATTTGCAAAAGCATATGCCATGGAGCAGGAATGTGAGATTGATGATATGGGAATATTAGCCCTTTATAACCGTATCAGCAACATACAAAAGCTGGATGAGGCGACCACGTTAAGCGAGGTTAAAGAGATTGTAGATTTAGCCATCAGCAGTGCGGAAAGAGGTGGATTGAAAAAGTTATTTGGCGGCAAGAAGTTCAGCCCGGAAGGGTATCTTTATTTGCGGGAAAAAGATTTTGAAGAGTAAGCGGCAGCCTAGGCAGCCTGCCAGAAGGCGGCGCATAGCGTTACTAATGAGGGCAGGCACATGGGTCTTTCGGATGAAGGAAGGCGGCTGCGGCCGCTGTGAGGAAAGCATGTGCATGGCTCCTTTTGGACGAGGGCAGGCACATGGCGCCACTGGGATTGGAAATCAGGGATTTCCAGAATAAAACAGAAACAGGAGTGTAAGGTATGGAACGTTTTTCAGATTTAGACATGTACTATTTTGGACAGGCAACACATTATGACATTTACAAAAAGCTGGGGGCACACCCTATCACGGAAAAAGGCAAGAAGGGCGTGTATTTTGCAGTATGGGCGCCCAACGCGGCGAAGGTTTCTGTCGTTGGGGATTTTAATGAATGGAAAGATGGGGCGGATGAAATGAAACGCCTAGAGCCCATGGGGATTTTTGAACTCTTCATCCCCGGGGTAAAAGAAGGGGATTTGTACAAATTCTGCATTGAAACCCCAGACGGAAGGAAGCTCTTTAAGGCTGACCCATTTGCAAATTATGCAGAGCTGCGCCCCGGAAATGCTTCTGCCGTAGCAGACATCAATGCATTTAAGTGGACAGACACCAAATGGATGGAAAAGCGCAAGGCTTGCAAGGATGTCCATGCACAGCCCATGGCGATTTACGAAGTGCACCCCGGTTCTTGGATGCGCCATCCGGGCAGGGAGGACGAGGGCTTCTATACGTACCGGGAATTTGCAGTGAAATTGGCAGAATATGTGAAGGAAATGGGCTATACCCATGTGGAGCTGATGGGGATTTCCGAATATCCCTTTGACGGTTCTTGGGGCTATCAGGTAACAGGCTATTATGCGCCCACCTCACGGTATGGGACGCCTGCGGATTTTGCATATTTGGTGGACTATCTGCACAAGCATGGGATCGGCGTGATTTTAGACTGGGTTCCCGCGCATTTCCCAAGGGATGCCCACGGCCTTGCAGAATTTGACGGGACCTGCCTGTATGAATATGCAGACCCAAAGAAGGGCGAGCACCCAGACTGGGGCACCAAGATTTTTGACTATGCCAAAAATGAAGTGAAAAATTTCCTCATTGGCAGCGCGCTGATGTGGGTGGAGCATTACCATGTGGACGGCCTTAGGGTGGACGCTGTGGCGTCTATGCTGTATCTGGATTATGGGAAACAGGACGGCCAGTGGGTAGCAAATAAATACGGGGACAATAAGAACCTTGAGGCCATTGAGTTTTTCAAGCATATCAACACCTTGATACTGGGCAGGAACCCGGGGACTGTCATGATTGCGGAGGAATCCACCGCTTGGCCTAGGGTAACTGGCAAGGTAGAGGATGACGGGCTGAATTTCAGCTATAAATGGAACATGGGCTGGATGCATGACTTCTTGGATTACATGAAGCTTGACCCGTATTTCCGGAAAGACAACCATAACAGGATGACTTTTGCCATGAGTTATAACCACAGCGAAAATTATATTTTAGTGCTGTCCCATGACGAAGTCGTACATTTAAAATGTTCCATGATTAATAAGATGCCCGGGGAAGGCAAGGATAAGTTCTCCAACTTAAAGGCAGGCTATGGCTTTATGATGGGCCACCCCGGGAAAAAGCTGCTGTTTATGGGGCAGGAATTCGGGCAATTGCGTGAGTGGAGCGAAGAACGGGAACTGGATTGGTTCCTGCTGGCAGAGCCAGAACATTTACAGCTCCAGACATATGTGAAGGATTTGCTCCATATTTATACGAAATACCCAGCCATGTATGAGGCGGATACCAGCTTTGACAATTTTGAGTGGATCAATGCAGACGACAATTTCAGGAGCATTTTCAGCTTTGTAAGGAAGAGCAAGACAGGGAAAAACAACCTGCTCTTTGTCTGCAGCTTTACCCCGGTAGAGCGGGAAGATTACCGGGTGGGCGTGCCGCTGAAAAAGCAGTATAAGCTGATTTTCAACAGCGACGATAAGAAATACGGCGGTGAAGGCGTGAAACGGCCATTGGTTTATAAGGCAGAAAAGCAGGAATGTGATAACCGGCCATTCTCCTTTGCATACCCATTGCCGGCATTTGGTGTAGCGGTATTTGTATATTAAGGGGTGAGTGCAGGGCAGGCGTGCATGTCCTAGGGCACAGTTTCTGCTGGCATTTGCCATGTAAGCCTTTGCATACGGGCAGGCGTGCATGTCCTAGGGCACATTTCCTGCTGGCATTTGCCATGTCAGTTTCCGTGCAAGAAGGAAAATTAGGGTGGAAAGAGGGTGCTGCTGGTGTAACGGCAGCTACCTTCTTTCCATTGCTTTCCTTAAGTGCTTGATGTAAATATTCTGGATTTCTTCATATTCCCCAAGCCCCTTGAAGTGACATTCTACTTCATATCCGGCCGATTCCAGCCGGGATTTCCAAGAGCCTTCGCGATCCCCCGCCATATCTTTATGTGCATGGCCTCCGGCGGCCAGCAGGAAGGGCGATAGATGGATTTTTTTTATTTTTGCCTGTGCGGTTTGTTGGATTATGCCGTCTAGGCTGGGAATCCCTTCCATGCATCCAAGAAAAAAGTTCCCATAGCCCATGCTTTTCAGCAGGTTGTCCAAGGCGGCATAGGCAGGGGAGGCGCAGCCGGCGCTTCCATGCCCCATAAGCACTAAGGCTTCGTCCTTTGGGAGCCAAGAAAACTCCCGGGCAATGGCTTTTAAAACAGATGCATGGTCTTCTGCTGCGCTAAGCAAAGGGGCGCCGAAGCTGACATTTAAGGGCGGGAGGGTGTGTTGGCAGACTAGATGCACCATTTTTTCATGTTCAAGGCCTTCCATGAAATGGGTAGGCTGGACGGCCAGCGATGTTATGCCGCCTGCTGTGATTGCAGCCATTGCCTCTTCAATGGTTGGGATGGCAAGGCCGCTTTTTCTTTTATATGCTTTTATAAGCGCCCGGCTGGTCCATGCCTGATAGGTTTTGCAGCCGGGGAAGGCTTCTTTCGTTTTTTCCAATATCCGGTCAATGGTTTTTTCCTTGCTGCCTGGGTAGCTGGTGCCGAAGCTGACAAGGAGGATGGCTGTTGCAGTTTCCATAGGTTTTTCCTTTCGTGGTGTGCAGGTTTAAAAATTATGCAGGTTGCTGTCCTTGGATAAGTATAGCAAAGCGGATGGGGAAGGTCAAATGCCATGCGTTTACTAGATGGGTTTCTCAAGTGCCATGCGTTTGGTAGGATGGGGAAGGTCAAATGCCATGCGTTTACAGGATGGGTTTCTCAAGTGCCATGCGTTTACAGGATGGGTTTCTGCATCCGGTGCGGCAAAGCAGGAAATACAAATTTCCGCCTGCTACGGTATCTATGACTCCGGCGGAGCAATAGATTTTTCTGCCAGCGCGGCAGTGGGCAAAACAGGGCAGGAGGCGGGAAGGCCTGCCCAAAACCATATTTTGCCGGATGGATTTTTGCTGCCAGTGTAGCAGAACAGGAAACGGGGCATATAGTATAGGGATAGAGAAAATGGGAGTAAAGCTGTGGATTATAAACAGGAAATGTTTTACCGGATGCCAGACCGGAATATGCCCAAAATGCCCTTTTATATGGCATACCCCATGCAGAACGTATATCTGGAGGAACTGGAATACGAGCGGGATATGCAGAAATTAAAAGATTTATATCCCAAAGAAGTCAAATCCATCCAAGCGCTGGTGGAAGAAGAATGTGATAAAATGGAATATGAAGGCAGCTTGATGTTTGACGAATATCCAGATAAACTGATGCTCCGCCAGATTGTAAACCGGATTTACGACGGGGCAGTCGGAGGGCAGATGAATATCCAAGGCTTTGAGGCAAGCCCCTATGAAGCTGAACAGTACGAGCCGGAACTGTACCAGCCAGAGCAGTATGGGGACAAAGCTGGCAAGGAAGACGACATGCAGGCGGAAGAGCTTCCGCTGGAGGGGAAATTGGTAAGCCAAGGAAGGCCGCCAGGGCCAGGCTGGGGGCCCGGGACGCCGCCACCGCCACCGGGCTGGGGGCCGCCGCCAAAACCGGGCTGGGGACCGCCGCCGCCACCGCCAGGGCCAGGCTGGGGGCCACCGCCGGGAAGGCCGCCACAGGGCGGCAACGGGCTGCAGAACTTGATAGAAGTGCTGCTGTTCAATGAAATGTACCAAAGGCGCTGCCGCCACAAACGCTGCCGCCGCTGGTGGTAGGAAAAGATAACTCCTTGCAAAACTGGGAATGGGAGGTTTTGCAGGGAGTTTGCTTTGCCTGAAGGGCAGAGGGGCAGCCTATTTCTGCTCCCCTATCCCCTCAATTTTGAGGGCTTTCTCTTCTCGAAAAGGCATGGGCTTTTGGACTTCGCAGCGGCACGTCCTTTCCCAGAAAGGGACAAGTGGTGTGTTTTTCCTAGAAGAGAACAAAGTGGGCAAGCCCACATTAATTTTCTTGTTTTAATTTTCTGATGGTGTGTACTTAAGATAAAAAATGGATTGCATTTGCATGGGCAAGTTTGTATAATGGTGACAGTGAAAAAATCCCCATATTTTGAAAGTTTGCGCTTAAGCGAAAGGAATAGAGAGAACATGGAAGAACTACAGCGCCTGTTAGGGAAATACTTAAACGGACAACTGGCCCACCTTATCATCAGCAGCCCAAGAAGCCGCAGCAACCCCAGAAAAATTACGTTCCGCCCCATACAGATGAAAGGCGGGCTGGCATTTCAGGCAAGCGAATACCATGAAAAAAAGGTATTCCACAAAAATTATGGCAAGGAAGAGGCCATTGCAGGGATTCTGGGGCACATGGCAGGCTACCGGCAGCTTGAGGTTTCCTCCCAGCTTGGTGGGGCCACCGCCTTAGTGGGCAAGAAGGGAAACGTGAAGATTAAGGAAAAGCCATGCGCAGCCTGTCTAAAAGAGGTAGATTTATCCCATAATAGGAAAAAGAATTATATTTTAGACCCGGCAAAGCCAGTAGGGTTTCTGGTGGATTTGGGGGTGCAGGCCAAGGATGGGAAGATTATCAGCGCCAAGTATGATAAGTTCCGGCAAATCAACCGTTTTTTGGAATTTATTGAGGATATCCTCCCAAAGCTCCCCAAAGGGCGGGAAGTGGTGATACTGGATTTTGGGTGCGGGAAATCCTACCTGACTTTTGCCATGTACCACTATCTGAAGGTACTGAAAGGGTATCCGATCCGTATTACCGGCTTGGACCTGAAGGAAGACGTAATTGGGGAGTGTAACAGGCTGGCGGAAAAATACGGGTATCAGGGGCTTACGTTCCAAGTTGGGGATATTGCAGGGTTTGGGGGCGTGGAACAAGTAGATATGGTAGTAACCCTCCACGCCTGTGACACGGCCACGGACTACGCCTTGGACAAGGCTATCCGCTGGGGTGCAAAAGTCATCCTGTCCGTGCCCTGCTGCCAGCATGAGCTGAACCAGCAGATGGAAAATGGGCTGTTAAAGCCTTTGCTGGGCTATGGGCTGATTAAGGAGCGGATGGCTGCGCTTGTTACGGACGCACTGCGGGCACAGATACTGGAAAGCAAGGGCTACCAAGTGCAGATCTTGGAATTTATCGACATGGAACATACCCCGAAGAACATATTAATCCGCGCAGTCAAGGCAGGTAAGCCAAAAGACGGCAAGGCTTATAGGGAAGTGATGGAATTCCTGCACGTAATGCCTACGCTGGTTAAGCTGCAAGAAGGAAATACAGCAGAAGAGAGGGTACAGGGACATGCACTAGGCCCGCAGGAAAAAAGCCCAGAAGAACCAGCCCCTGTCACGGGAGTTTTACAAAATGGAAAGGAAGGCAAGGGATGCGTAAAGGCATAATCAAGATATGTGTGTTACTAGCAGTGTTCTGCACGACAATTGCAGTGATGGAGGGGTTCAGCCAGCAGGGCAGCACAGACATGACCTCGGAAATGTCCCCAGCCACCCTGCCCGTGGTATATCTGCAGCAGGGGCAGACGAGGATTAACGGGCTGTACGGCTATACCTCGGAAATGGACGGGACAGGGATGCGGGACACCATTACGCCCCTTGGGGAAAACTTATCCCTGCCCGTGGTCATCAAATCTTACGAGAACCAGATTGAAGAAGTGAAGTATGAAGTCCGCACCATGGACATGGAGCGCCTGATTGAAAATGGCGCCCAAGACAGGCTTGCCCCTAAAAATGGGGAGGTAAAATTCACCCTGCATTTCCAAAATATCTTGGAGGAAGAAACCGAGTACATGCTGGTGCTTTCCATAAAATATTCCGGGAAACAGGCCTATTATTATACCCGGATTGCCCGGGAAAGCGACTATTTTATGGAAGAATCGCTGGAATTTGTCAAGAATTTCCACGAGCAGACCTTTGACAAGGAACATTCGGACAGCCTTGCCACTTATCTGGAGCCGGATAACCTAGAGGATAACACCACGCTCCAGAGGGTGTCCATCCATTCCAGCCTGCGGCAGGTAAGCTGGGCCGATTTCCAAGGGGAACGGCTGGAACCCCCGGTGCCCTCCATCAAGGAAATGGGGAGCTCCTACAACACCATTGTCCTGCGGTATGTGGTGACGTCTGAGGGGGAAAACCGGGAGGTAGAGTACTACAATGTAGAGGAATATTACCGGGTCCGCTTCGACCAAGCGGTGGGGAGGATGTACCTCCTAAATTATGAGCGGACCATGAACCAGATTTTCCGGGGGGAGAATGGGACGGTGGACCAGAACCGCCTGATGCTTGGCATACGTTCCGGGGACGTAGAATATATTGCAAGTGAGCAGGGCAATATCATTGCATTTGTCCAAGAAGGGGAGCTTTGGAGTTACAACAGCGACACCAACGCCCTGTCCCAGATTTATAGTTTCCGCAGCCCGGAGGGGATTTCCGACAGGGAAAATAACCCCCAGCACCAGATTAAGATTATGAAAATTGATGAAACGGGCAGCATGGATTTTGTAGTGTACGGCTATATGAACCGCGGGAACCACGAGGGGCAGACGGGGATCAATGTGTTCCATTATGACAGCGTGGGGAACACCATTGAGGAAGAATTGTTCATCCCTTCGGATAAATCTTATGAAATGCTGAAGGCGGAATGGGGCAGGCTGTTTTACGTCAGTGAAGGGAATATTTTCTATCTTTTGGTGGAAGATACCCTATACAGGATCGATTTGTACGCCCGGGAAACACAGCAGCTCATTGAAGGGCTAAAGCCCGGGAATTATGCGGTTTCTGTGGATGGCAGGAATATTGCATGGCAGGAAGGGAAGGACACGGACCGGACGGAAGTCTTAAAAATCATGGATCTGGAGGGGGAAGAAACCCGCACCATTGACAACGGCCAAGGGGCTTACCTTAAGCCGGTAGGGTTCGTGGAAAGCGATTTTGTCTATGGGGCAGCCCGCCCGCAGGACGTGGTGACGGACGCCGCAGGGAATATCCAGTTCCCCATGTACCGTGTCACCATTGTGGATAAAGATTCTAAAGTGGTAAAAGAGTACCAGAAAGACGGGTTCTATGTGTCCAAGGCTTATGTGGAGCATGACACGATTTTCCTGGACCGGGAAATCAGGACGGAGGCTGGGTACGCAGATGCGGAGCAGGATACCATTAAAAACCAGCAGTTAGAGTCTGCCCGCAAGATTACCGTGGAAACGGCCCAGACGGAGCCCAAGCAGGCTCAGGTACAGATTGTGCTGGGCGGCGAAGCGGGAACTACGGTGAAAAAACTCCAAGTGGTAGTGCCAAAGGAAATCGCGCTGGAGGAAAAGCGCACCGTGAAGCTGGAAACCAAGAAAAACCAAGGGAATTATTACGTTTACAGCGGCGGGAAAATTGTGCTGTCTACAACTTCCCTGACAGAAGCAATCGTTTCCGCAGACCAGAATATGGGCGTCGTGATTGGGGAAGAACAGAAATACATTTGGCGGCGCGGCCGGAAAAACATCCAGCCCATCATTGGGGCAGGGACCGTGGAATTGGAAGGGGTAAGCGGCAATGCAACTGCCCGCTGCCTGACGTACCTTTTGCGGAACGAGGAAATCAATATTGACGTGGACGACCTGATTTCCCAAGGGGAAACTCCCAAGCAGATTCTGACGGAGGCTTTAAGCGGCCGCAAAGTCATTGACCTGACTGGGTGCGGCGTAGAACAGGTCTTGTATTATGTCAATCTGGAAACGCCCATCTTTGCCATGGTGAACCAAGAAGCAGTCCTGATTGTGGGCTATGACGAACACAATACGCTGCTGTACCAGCCTGATTTGAACGTGGTGCGGAAAATGGGGCGGCAGGATACCAATACCATGTTTGAAGAAGCTGGAAATTCATTTTTAGGGTATCTTGAGTAAACAGGAAAGTTGTGGTATAATTCCAGAAAGCAGGATTCAGGAGAAAATCAAAGCAGAGAACAGGAGGAATGGATATGCATAGCGACGACATTAAAGCACAATTAATCAGGCAGTTCCCAGCGGAGGTTTTGGAACAGAAAGGCTCCATGAACCAGATGTATTATTCCTGCCCCACATGCGGCAGGATGGTTTCGCTGGGGATGGACAAATGCGCAGGATGCAGCCAGATTTTAAGCTGGAAAAACATTAACCAGAAATCATCCCCCAACGGGAAACGGAAAGCGGTGCTGGAATTTGAGGTTTTGGAGGAATTCAATGTAGGGGACTGCCGCAGGTGCCCCATTTCCTACATAAATCCCCATGGTTCCGAGAGCACTTACGAATGCCCGCTGAAGATGAGAGGTTCTTGTAAAATACAGATTGTTTAAGCAGGAAGCGTGTAATCCTTATGGGGAATGAGAAACCGGCAACGCTGCTGACAGAGGGCAGCATATGGAAAAAAATCATTGCATTTGCCATCCCCATTTTTCTGGGGAACTTGTTCCAGCAGCTTTATAATACGGCAGATTCCTTGATTGTAGGGAATTTTGTAGGCAGCGACGCCCTTGCTGCAGTCAGCTCTTCCGGCAACCTGATTTTCCTGATGGTAGGTTTTTTCAGCGGGATTGCCATGGGCGCAGGGGTGGTGATTGCAAGGTATTATGGGGCAAGGAGCGGGAAGGAAGTATCCTTGGCGGTGCATACCCTGACGGCCTTTGGGCTGGCGGCAGGGGTAATACTGACAATTGCAGGGGTGCTTGTTACCCCGCAGATTTTAAAGTGGATGGGGACGCCGGAATCGGTGTTCCCCAAATCTGTGCTGTATTTCAGGATTTACTTTGCAGGGTCCCTTGGGTTTGTGATGTACAATGTTTTTGTGGGGATTCTCCAGTCCATTGGGGACAGCAAGCATCCGCTGATGTACCTTATTATTTCTTCCGTTACCAATGTGGCTCTGGATTTGCTGTTTATTGCAGTGATGGGCATGGGGGTTGGGGCGGCGGCATTTGCAACTGTAATATCCCAGTTTGCCAGCGCCATCCTGTGCTTAATCCGCCTCATGCGGGCGGAGGAGGATTACCGGATTGTGTTAAAGGAAATCCAGTTTGACCGGAACATGATGCGCCAGATTATTTCCAACGGTTTTCCTGCCGGGGTGCAGAATTCCATTATTGCGCTGGCAAACGTGGTTGTCCAGTCCAACATCAATGTCTTTGGCATGACTGCGGTGGCCGGGTGCGGCGCATACTCGAAAATCGAAGGCTTTGGGTTTTTGCCCATTACCTGCTTCGCCCTGTCCCTGACGACCTTTATCAGCCAGAACCTTGGGGCGAAGGAATATGGGAGGGCGAAAAAGGGCGCAAAATTTGGGATTTTCTGCTCCATTATTACCGCAGAGCTGGTGGGGGTTTTTATTTACATCTTTATCCCGTACTTGATACAGGCCTTTGACAGCAACCCGGAAGTCATCCGCTATGGGATTACGCAGGCAAGGACGGTGACGCTGTTCTATTTCCTGCTGGCCTTTTCCCATTGCCTTGCAGGGATTTTCCGCGGGGCCGGGAAATCAGTCGTCCCCATGGTCGTGATGCTGGCCTGCTGGTGCGTGGTGCGGATTAGCTACATTACCCTTGCCGTGAAGTTTGTCCCGGTGATACGGACAGTATTCTGGGCGTATCCCCTGACTTGGAGCTTAAGTTCCATTATTTTTCTGGTATATTTCCTTAAAGCAGACTGGCTCCATGGGTTTGAGGAGAAGGCGGCGTGAAAGGCTGCGGCTCTGCAGTCTAATCAGCCGTTGCGGTTTGGGGAATCATTTGGATGGGATGCTATGCCAGAACTTTCCTTGCATAAAATTTCCATTCCTGCACATACTTTTTCCGTAAAGAATGGCTTGGAAGGGGAACCCCCTTGGCTGTTCGCCGACAACCCAGAAAAAGAAAGGCAGGAAACCAACTATGGCAACAGATTTTAAGCAGAGCGAAACCATGAAAAACTTAATGCGCGCATTTGCCGGGGAAAGCCAGGCAAGGAACCGTTACACCTTTGCGTCATACCAAGCCCACCAGCAGGGGCTGTTTGTGTTGGAGCAGGTATTTAAATTTACTGCAGACCAAGAGAGGGAACACGCAGAGGTGTTTTACAACCAGTTAAAGGAATTGGCAGGGGAAACCATTGCCATTGACGGCACATATCCGGTGGACTTAAGCCCGAATATGCCAGAACTCTTAAAAATGGCGCAGCACAATGAGTACGAGGAGCATGACGACGTATATAAGCATTTTGGGGACAAGGCCCAAGAGGAAGGCTTTGGGCAGGCTGCCATGAAATTCCACAAAATTGCGGAAGTGGAAAAAATGCATGGGGACCGGTTCGGCGCATTTGCAAGGCTTCTGGAGGAAAACCAGCTATTTGTTTCTAAGGTGGAAACGAAATGGATGTGCTTAAAATGCGGGAATATCTATGAAGGGAAAGAAGTCCCCATGAACTGCCCGGTCTGCGGCCATGAGCAGGGCTGGTATGTGCGCCTTGAGCTTGCGCCCTACTGCGGGCCTTGCAATTGGGAAAAAGAAGTATAAGGGCGGCGCAAGGCTGTTTCTCTATGGAAACATGGGGAGGCAGCCTTGCTTGGCGTATGGGGCAAAAAACTTTTTCTTGATTTTCGTTTTTTTTATGTATTTTTCATGATTTCTTCACTATCATATGATAAAATACCGTTGTCATACGATAAATATTGTAGAAAATTAGTTGTTTGGAGGTAACTTTGCAATGAAAAAAAGAAGATATTTGGCGGCAGCCCTGCTGCTTGCCGGGGCAATGGCATTTACAGGCTGCGGGAACGAGAAGAAAGAACAGGCGGCGGATGCAAAAGAGGGGAATGAAGAAGCGAGCCTAGATGAAATTCAGGAAGAAGGCAGCTCTTCCCATGACAATGCGCTGGATTTCAAGGTCGGGGATTATGTGGAGCTGGGGGATTACAAAAAACTGAAGGTACAGTACCCGATCCCGGAGGTTACGCAGGAGGATGTGGATTTCGCCGTTCAGGAAGCGCTGGAGGAGCATACAGAGTATAAGGAAATTACAGGCCGCCCGGCACAGAATGGGGATACTATCAACATTGACTATACAGGCGTCCTTGACGGGGAGGCCTTTGATGGCGGGAGCGATACGGATTATGAGTTCACGTTAGGCGAAGGGGAATTTCTGGACGAATTTGAACAGGGATTAATTGGGAAAAACGCCAATGAGGCCACGACGTTCCCCGTGACTTTCCCGGAAGATTATGACGAGGAATTGGGCGGGAAAACCGTAGAATTTACAGCCACTATCAATAAAATCAGCGAGGCCAATGTACCGGAATACACGGATGAATTTGTGGCAAAGGTATCGGATTACACTACAAAGGAAGAGTATGAGAAATACATAAAAGAAGATTTGCTGGCTGCCGGCGAAGCAGAGGCCATTTCTGCAGCAGGGGAAGAAGCCTTAGGCCTTGCGGTGGAAAATGCTACCGTGGAGGGCTACCCGCAGGAGCTGTATGATTTTTATTATGATGAAACCATCGTAGGCTACCAGTCCTTTGCGGAAATGTTTGGGATGGAGTATGAGGAATTCATGGAGCAGATGGGGGACGGTGCCGTGGAAGAAGCGGCGTTGGCGCAGGTTAATGAATTTCTGGTAGCACAGGCAATTGCAGAGAAGGAAGGGCTGGCGGTTACGGAAGAGAGCTATCAGGAAGAGGCAAAGGCCTTGATGGAAGAGAATGAATACGAATCCATGGAGGATTTTGAAGCTGATTTTGGGAAAATATCCATTATCACCCAGCTTGTCCGTGGCAAAGTCGTGGATTTCCTGTATGAAAACGCAGAGATAGAGAAAGTGTCGCAGGAAGAGTATTATGACAGCGGCGAGGAAGATAACGAAGAAGAAGGCACGGAGGATGCACAAAGCGAAGAAGATGCCGAGGAGGAAGACGGCGAAGGGACAGACGGGGAAATCACGGACGGAAGGCGGTCAGAGGAGGACTTAAATGATGTCCTCGACGTCAACGGGACGGATGGGACCGACAGCCATCTGCTGGATACGGAGCCCCATGACAGCACAGAGGAAATCCACGGGGAAGAAACCCATGGGGATCCCGCCCACGAGGAAGAAAACCACAGCAGCGCACAGTAGCGCGGCAAGTAAGGAACCGCGGGAATGTGCAGGAACGTGGCAAGAAAATGGCGGGAATGTGCAGGAACGTAGCAAGAAAATGGCGGGAATGTGCAGGAACGTGGCAGATAAGATAACGGCAGGAATGTACAAGCGTGTGGCAGGTAAGGAAATGACGGAATTGTACAAGAGTGGAATGGGGCAGAGTACGAGATGAAAAAAAGTGTAAAGCTTGCAGTGTTTGAATATACCATGATTACCCTGGCAGTCCTTTTGCTGGTGGTAGGCGTATATTTTTTCAAATTTCCAAATAATTTTTCATTTGGGGGCGTTACGGGCATAGCCATTGTGCTAAGCGCCGTGACGCCGTTTAGCGCTGGGGACATTAACTTTGTCATTAATATGGCGCTTCTAGTGGTTGGGTTCTTTTTCTTTGGGCGGGAGTTCGGGATAAAGACCGTGTATGTAAGCGTGCTGGTTTCCGTGGGGCTGAGCGGGCTGGAAAAATATTTCCCTATGGCGCGGCCTTTGACGGGGGAACCGGTGCTGGAACTGATTTTTGCAATTGTGCTGCCGGCCTTAAGTTCTGCGATTTTATTTAATATTGGGACATGCGGCGGGGGCACGGACATTGTGGCGATGGTCTTGAAAAAGTACAGTACCGTAAATATCGGCACGGCATTGTTCTTGGTGGATTTGATGATTACGGTGGCGGCATGTTTTATTTTCGATGCCCAGACCGGGCTGTTTTCCTTCTGCGGGCTGATGGCGAAATCGCTGGTGATTGACAGCGCCATTGAAAATATTAATCTGTGTAAATATTTCACCATTGTCTGCGACGACCCTGACCCAATCTGTGATTTCATCCATGAAGAGCTTACCCGGAGCGCGACGATTTTCCAAGCGGAGGGTACGTATACCCATAACCGGAAATATGTGATTTTGACGGTGATGAAGCGGGGGCAGGCGGTGCAGCTTCGGAATTACATCCGGCAGAATGAGCCGGGGGCTTTTATGATGATTACCAATAGCAGCGAGATTATCGGGAAAGGGTTCCGGGGGCTGAATTAAGCGGCAGGCAAAAGTAGAGGAGGGATGTTATGGGTTTGGCGGATTATTTGGGGACAGCGCTGGGGGTTTCTGTGCTGATGGCGGCGGTCCCCTTTATTTTGGGGTATCAGAATAAGGGAAACCGGGAGAAGCAAAAGCGGTATTGGAAAATAAGCTGTGTCTTCGGCGGGATTACGGTTGTGCTGGGGCTGGCGGCTTTGGCGGCGATGCTGCCGGGGCTGCTGTAGGGCAGGCGTCTAAAGCCATTCGGGCAATGGATGCGCAGCTTCGCGCGGAACAAAAGCTGCGCTTGCCCACTTTATTCTTGCAAAGAAGGTGCAGGGCCTGAAATCTGGCTTAACACCTTCTTTTTTTGATAGGGTTTTTAGCTGTCCGTTGCAGGCGGCTTTTGGAAAAGTTTCTGGCCGTTTTTAAGCAGCCGTTGCATACTTTTCCTGATGTATTTCCCAACTATTTTCTTTGGGTTCAATGGGATTTTTTCATCCATCGGCATACAGCCTCAGGGGAGGAATTCCCAAAGCTCCTCTATCTTATCTGCAATCTGCAAAGCCCCATGCTCCAGCAGAAATTCCCGGCTGCGGAACCCCCAGCTTACGCTGATGCAGGGAATCCCAGCGTTTTTGGCAGTGGCAAGGTCTACGTCGGAATCCCCGACATAGACGCATTGCCCCGCTTTCGCACCCAGTTCTTCCATTGCGGCAAATACTGTGTCAGGGGCCGGCTTGCGTGCAACCTGCGGGGATTCCCCAATGGCGGTGGTAACATATGGGGAAAAGAAATCTTTGCAAAGCCCTTTTACCGCAAGGTCGAATTTATTGGAAACAACAGCAAGGCGGAACCCTTTTTCCGAAGCTTCTTTTAGGAATTCCATCACGCCGGGGAAGGGCTTGGTAAAGTCTTTTTTGTGGAGCTCATAATGTTCCTGAAAATCTCTCAGGCAGCTTTCAAATTCTGGGAACGCCCGGCCGCCGGGGATTGCCCGTTCCATCAGGACTGCAACGCCGTTGCCTACCATCTGGCGCACTGCATCCTCAGGGTGGGCAGGGAGCCCGTACCGCCTTAAAGCAAAGTTCACGCTGTTTGTCAAATCTGTTAAGGTATCCAGTAAAGTTCCGTCTAAGTCAAAAATAATTGTATTTTTCTGTGGCATAATCATTGCTCCTTCCTTCTTACTGATTGTATACCGGCAAAAAGAATTCTGCAAGAAAAATCTTTCTGCGTTTACACAGGATTTCTGGTATGGTAAAATCTCATCTTTGACAGTTTAGCAACAAAAAAATCGCTATAATGTCCTATTTTATA
>CAJTWA010000001.1:194745-234995 GCA_910580195.1 uncultured Lachnospiraceae bacterium | reverse complement strand
TTGCCTTTTCATCATACTGCGCATCCATGCCTGCCGCGCTGATTGACTTTTTTATCTCCGTGTCCACATCCGTCCTCCTCGCATTAAATCTGACTGTATTTATACCATAATCACTTCGTGATAAACTATGGCTACCTATGCCACTCCGCTTCGCTCCGGGCGGTATAATAGCTATTTCTATTATACCCTGAAACACCTTTTGAATCAATCGGTACTTTTCGGAGTCCCATAATAATCGCCCATGCCCTTTATTCCACTCAGGTACAAATAGCAATGAAAAACTTTTTCCACACTACCTCCTCACACGCCTCCGTTTTCCCCAACTTATGGGAACGAAAGTGCGCTCCACACACTCCCGCGTCCAACTTCTCCGGCAAGCGCAGCTTTTGTTCCGCACGCGAAACTGCGCAGGGTCTGCCCCAGCGAAGCGAGGGTATCATTGCCCAAAGCACTTTTCTTTTATAGGACGTACTTTCCTATGAAAGAAAAAAACAGGGACACCGGCCCTTCCCGCCCATGTCCCTGCCTGTTCAGATAATAATGCACACCAGCCCCCCATTGCTGTCATTGACAATTTTTTGCATGGTATCCTGCAATTTGACTTGGCTTTCATCATCCATCATGGTAATCTTGCTGCGGATCCCATCCTCCACCAGCTCCCCAATGGATTTCCCGAAAATATTGGTCTGCCAAATCCCTTCTTCCTGTTCCCGTGAGGTCTTAATATACCCAATCAAGTCCTGGGCCTGCTCCTCGCTGCCGATAATCGGGGCTATCTCGGTTTCCACATTTGCTTTAATCATGTGGATCGAGGGGGATTGGGCCTTGATTTTCACGCCGAACTTATTCCCATGGCGGATGAGCACCGGCTCCTCAATCTCAATGTCCGTAAGCTGGGGCGTCACCACGCCGTACCCTTTCTGCTTGACGGCCTCCATGGCGCTCCCTACCTTGTCGTACTCCCGCTTCATGGCAGAGAGCTCCTTAATCATGGAAATTAACTGGTATTCCCCGGCAATCGGGACGCCTGTCAGCTCGCTCATATTTTCATAATAATATTTCTGGTCGATGTCAAACACAATCTGCACGCAGCCCCGGGAAAGCTCCACCTTATCCAGCTTCATCCTGCGGATGTATTCCCCCTCCGGCACAAGCTCCGTGTTCCGCACGTCCTTGGCAAAGGTAAATTTCTTTAAAATCTGCATGGCATTTGTGATGATGTTCTCTTTGATTTTGTGTGTATTTTCCAGCATTTCCACCCATTTAGGCAGGAAGAAATCCACCCGCTCAATAGGGAATTCATAGAGGATTCCTTCCAAAATACGGAAAATATCATCCTTCCTAAGCTGCTCGCAGTTGACGGGCAATGTGGAAACCCCATATTTTTCCGAAAGCTCCTCCGCCAGCTTCTGGCTTTCCGCCCCGTAAGGTTTTTGGGTATTCAGGAGCAGGATAAAAGGCTTCCCCAGCTTCTTTAGGCCGGCGATGGTCTTTTCCTCCGCGGGGATATAGCTTTCCCGGGGGAGTTCCGTGATGGAGCCGTCGGTGGTAATCACGATCCCAATATTGGAATGTTCCCGGATGACCTTCTGGGTGCCGATTTCCGCGGCTTGGGTAAAGGGGATTTCATAGTCGAACCACGGGGTTTTCACCATCCGCTCCGCCCCCTCTTCCATATGTCCCGTTGCTCCGTCTACCATGAAGCCCACGCAGTCAATGAGCCGGACGCTGACCTCCAAATCCTCGTTCAGCCTGATTTTGGCGGCCTCCTTGGGGACAAATTTCGGCTCTGTCGTCATGATGGTCTTGCCCTGCGCCGACTGGGGCAGCTCGTCGGTGGCCCGCTCCCGGCTGTGGGCGTCCTCCATTTCCGGCAGCACCATCACGTCCATGAACCGCTTGATAAAGGTGGATTTCCCAGTCCGCACCGGCCCCACCACCCCGATGTAGATATCCCCGTTCGTCCTTGCACTGATATCTTTGTAAATATTATATGTACCAGTATTAATGTTTTCCATAAAAAAACCTCCTGTTCTACTGTTATCAGTATATGCAGGAAATTTGCAGTCCATGATAATAATTGTACAAAGGCAATTGACAGAAACCGGCAGTTATATTATTACAAGACAAACTGGAAAGAAAACGCTTTAGTTGTCAAAGGCCACTGACATGGGGTAGGCGGATCCGGCAAAAAAGAATATGTCATTTACCAAGTAAACAATACTGTCATCCAGGAAAAATATTATATCGACATCCTAGGCTGCAACTATCAGACTGACCGAAATGGCGGCTGCACCGCAGTCCAGAGGACAAAATCAGCATATTACAGCATTTATAAGAAATATGTCAAAGGCAGGAAGAAATTCTCAAAGTATAAAAAGTACAAGCTTTCCAATAAGGCAGGATTAAAGAAGATACAGAAATAGCATACAAGATGGCTTTGCGTTTAAACTGTGTAAGTAAGTTAAGGGGATATTCTAATGTCTTTCCACTTAAATTCTGTAAGTAAATTACGTGAATATTCGGGAGTATCAGAATTTCTGTGCAAGTTATTCACAAAATCCCATAAATCAGGCATTATGCAAATGCTTACAGGAAAATTCTGAATTCTGACACCCCCCAAATATTCCCATTAACCGCTTAGTTATTATAACCCGGCTTGCTGGAAATGGAAACATACTCAGACTAAATTCGGTAGTTTTATTTTTAATAGGTTTCCTATAATTCTATATAATTAAAATTGTAGCCAAGTCAATCTACCCAAACTAAACAATATTCCCCTTGTAATACAATTTGTCACACTTTTCACCACATAACATCTGTTTATATAATCCATTCTTTTTTAATAAACTATTTTTTGAACCATATTCTATAACCTTCCCATTTTCCATAACAATAATTTCATCACATTCTGCAGCCAATATTAAGTTGTGCAAAATAAAAATGCATGTGATATCTTTGCAGTACACTTTTATAAAATTAAACACTTCTCGTTCACTACTCTCATCCAAATGGCTAGTTCCCTCATCTAATATCAAAACCTCTGGATTTTCTAATAATGCTTGAGCTAAAAATATCCTTTGCCGCTGCCCACTTGACAATTCACTGCCTCCTTCACTAATTCTGGTTTCTATTCCAAATGGGAGTTCGGAAAGAAGTGATTCCAGTTTACATCCTATAATAACTTCTTCAACTTTTTTCTTATCTAACTCTTTTGAATTCAACAAATTCTCCAATATACTTCCTGCAAACAATTTTCCCTCAGAAGATACAAATTTCACTTTACTTCTTAAATATTTTAAAGAAATATTATTTAATTCGCTATTTCCAACATAAATTTTTCCCTGTTCGTATTTGTAATGTTGTACTAACAGACGCATTAATGTTGACTTTCCACTTCCACTTTTCCCTACAATAGCATATTTTTTTCCACTTTTTAAGTTTAAATCAATATTATGTAACACCACATTATCAAAATTATATCCAAATTCTACATTTTTAAAAACGAGATTACTATTTTTAAAATTAGGCTTTTCAGTTCCTATATAAATTTCATCTTCAGAACAAATATCCAAAACGTCATTAAGCCTATCCATTGCTATCAAAGCACCTTGTACTTGTAGTTGCAATTCTATTAATTGCCGAAAAGGTTCAATAAAAAATCGCATTAAACTCTGAAAAGAGATTAAATCTCCTAATGATAATTTACCATGTATAACTAAAAAACTCCCGAACCATAAAATACACAAGGCTCCGATTCCTTCAATATTTTCCAGAAGGGCACTTTGAACTTTAGATATCACTTCCCCTTTGTATAAATAATTTAAAACATTTGCATTTTTCTGACTTAATATCCCATATTCTTTCTCTTCCCTACATAGGTTCCTAACACTCTCTATATTATCTATCGACTCCTTTAATTTTGTAATAAGCTGGCTATTTTCTTCAAAAATATTTTGTTTAACAGTATAAATCTGACTTTTAAAAACTAAAACAATTAATGCATATAAAATTATAATTAGTAGTACCCCAAAAAACATCCATGTATTTATAGAAACTAATATATAAGCTCCAGTAAATACCATAAAAATATTTATTACAATTGTTACCCCGCCTTCCGCTAAAAACTGTTTTATTTCCCCTATATCTGAAAATCTTGAAAGTATTTCACCTGTTTCCCTATCTTTAAAAAAATTTATAGGTAAAAATAATACTTTTTTTACAAACTTATCTATCAATTTTTGATTTATGCGATTAGAAATTTTAGCAATAGCCATCCCCCTAATTATGTTTAAAAACATCTGTACAAAATACAGACCTACCAATGCACAGAAAAAATAATGAAATTCATTAACAATACTATTTATACCTTCTATTAGCTTATTAAGAAACTTTATATCACTTTTATAAAAAATCTCCTGTGTTTCTTTCCTTAATATAAATTCATCTATTATCCTTTGGTATGATAAGGCAGAAACAAGCATTATTATTGTCAAAAATAAAGAAATGACTAAAATCTGAAATAATGTCCATTTTTCTTGCTTGAAGATATTAAAATATTTTTTCAATTCATCTTTACATAAATTCTTTTGTTGAAAACTTTCACCTTTTTCAATTAAAATTATATACCCAGTCCATTTCCCACAAAAATCATCTACCCCCCATATACAATTTCCTTTGCTTGGATCAAACACCTTAATTTTTTGTGAAGATATTTTTCGTATTATAATATAATGGCCATAATTTTCACAATCCAAATGTGCAATAAGTGGCAATTTCAATTCTTTATTTCTTATACCCACTATTAATTCATCAAATGTGCCTTGTAACACACTGGTTTTTAAAGCAAAATACTCTGCTACTTTCGTTATTGAATATATGCTTGATCCATTTTTATCTACTTTCATATATTCACGTACTTTAGCTAATGGAATATTTAACCCATAGTATTTACATATTGAAGCTAAACACGCTGCTCCACAATCACGAATATCATGTTGCCTAATTCCAAATGCACCCATTATCCTTCTCTCTTTTCTATTCTTCAATTCTTGTGTAATATATTTTTAACGTACACTCTACCTAAAGTGTTTGGGCTGGCATTATGCCAGCCCAATACTTCTTACTTTACTACAATTCAAATCTAACTTTTATTTTAGATTAAATACAGTTGCAATAAAAGACGGACATTTTTCCATGATGTCCATATTTTTCTGCGTGAACACCTGCATAATACCATGCATCATTAGCTGTACCAAATTTTGTAGGCGTTATAAACGGTGTAACTGAACATTTCCAATGATAATGTCCCCCTCCTTTTATTGTTTTCTGCTCATTCCTTGATACTCGCCTCATACCAGTTACTCCTTTCTCTTTTTGTTTATTTATTTTTATAAAATCTGCGATTTTCATCAATCTTCAAAATCAACAGATTTCATAAACATAATCCCTATAAAAAGTTATACAATATCTTGAAAAACTTTACAATGATTTGTCCTGTTCTGTCTTAAAACAAACTTATTTTGACATTATTTTCCAAAAACTACAAGACTACTTTATATGACTTTACCTACATATAGGTTAAATTGCTCCTTCACTAAATTTTTTCTCGAGCGGCTTATAGGAAAGACAGTTCCATCCCTTAAAATAATTTCTTTTGAAGTCAGATATTCTATCCATCTCAAATTCACAACACATCCACTATTAATTCTTGCAAATCCAAATTCTTTAAATTCATGTTCTATCCATTCAATTTTTTCTCTAAATGAAAAGCTTTGCATCTGACTTAAATGAACGTATATTCTATGATTTAAAACATCAAAATATTGTATATCAGATATTTTCACTGAATAAATTTCACCTTTATTTTTAAAATTATAATAACTATATCTCCGACACATTTTTTTACACGCAGTTACAAAAATATTCTTTAATGCTATTTTATATTTGTCCTTACATAAAAACCAAAAAGGTTGATACTTAAAACAATCAAACACTAATTTTTCATTGTTGGAACAAAAAATTATTAAAGGATATGGTTTCCAGTTCACCAGTTTCTCTGTTATGTCAAACCCAACTCTTCCTAACCATTCCAGATCAAGAAAAACTAAATCAAATTTATGTCTCTGAAATTCCTGTAAAAAAATATTTCCATTCTTATAAATAAACACCTCATATTCCCAATTTAATTCCTTTAACACTATTGATATTTCTTTATTCAAATTTTGTAAGAACTGGTTACAATTATCACAAATTGCCAATTTATACATGAAATCCTACCACCTTCCTCTTTTTCCATATCAGAAAATCAATCTATATATCTCTTTAACCTTTCTGCTACACTTTGCTCCCTGCTTTTCCGGTACATAAACGCAGACAGCACAACACAAGACAAAAGCAACAGCAGCGCCATAAAAAGCATCGCCTGCCAAGGGTAAATAAATTGGAAATAGAACAGTTTCTTTTTTATTAACATGCCAAGTACCCAAAGCAGTACAGAACCTACCGTTACCATTGCCCCTACAATGATAAGCCAATAATAGACGCCTTCCCAAAGCAGCATTTTCCAAAGCTGAACCCTAGTCAGCCCAATACCCTCCAGTACTGCAAATTCCTTCGCTCTTCCCACCAAGCTTGTTAAAATAGTATTGAAATAATTCATCACGCCTACAAAGAAAACCATGGCGCTTAATACGCCCAATATTAGGTTTGCCGTCTGGATTTCCTCTCTTTTTTCCTTTAATAAATCAGAATTCGCATTCAGGTAAAGCGTATCCATGTTTTGGCCGGACTGGTTTTCTTTTTGGATAATCTGCATCAGTTTTTGATGGATAAAGGGTTCTTCGCCTTCTTCTGCGTCAAAGGACAAATCAAAGCATTTTTCCTGAAACCCCAAACTTGAAAATGCTTCCTCGGACATAAGAAAATAATTTATTTTATTTCCAAGGGACGTGGTCTGCAAATTTGGAAAATACTCGTCCGTCCTATCTAAATATCCGGCGCAGCTTAGAGTGCCTTTTAAATATTTTCCCACATTTTCCTGCCCGTTCGCCTCCAGTGAATAAAAATGTATTGGCAAGCCCCTACCTTTAGCTGCTTTTTCCTCCAAAGCCTGCGACAGTTCATGGTGATGGATTAATACGGCACCTGTCCCATCCTTCAGGCTTTCCATATCAACTGGAAGGTTGTATTCCCGTACATAACCTTCCAGCTGCCCAATAAATGCCCTGTCTACAATCTGCAAGGTTGCAAAGGAAAGCTCCATTACATCGCTGCCCAAAGATTCTTTCCGCGGCAGCAAGGCCTGATCCTTGCCAAAATTTATCATTGCATAACTCCCTTTTGTAAAAAGAATGGTATCTTCCTTTATCCCTCCAATCTTTTGTATTGCATCAATTGCCCTCTGGGAAACCACAGGTGTATTGTCGCCAATTTCTTCTGGCACTTTCTCTGGATACCGGAAAATTCCCGTTAAAATCCCCATTTGAAAATCGGGGTTCTGCATCAGCGCATATGTCGTATCTATCCCTGCCATAATTACCACAGAACCCATTGCGGTAAAACAGCCCAAAATAAGCGACAGGGCTGTCAGGCACAATTTTTTCTTTGACCTTGAAATATTCCTCCATGCCAATCTTGGCAATGTCATCTGATCCAATGTTTCCATTCTCCCCGTATTTATATTTCCATCTGCTTCTATATAACGCATAGCCTCAATAACATTCCGCTGGCTTACCCACCGGAGCGCCATTGCCGTGGAACAATAACACACAAGAATAGCCAAAAAAAACGCTGCCAGAAGATAACATGGATAGAATCCAGATACCTCACATTCCCCAAACCCACGCATAAACAGCCCGCTTAAAATCTTAGTCAAGGACAGTTTTACAAAAATTCCCCCGCTAATCCCTCCAAACAAAATCCCCTTTCCCAAGATTATCATGTTTTGCCGATACGTGATGTCCCGTAACTGCCGGTTTGTTGTCCCTAATGCTTTCAATAGCCCATACTGTCTGATATCCCTGCCAAAAGAAATAGAAACCACATTATAAATCACCATATAAGCGCATAAGGCCACAATGCACCCGCTGATTACAGCAATCGTAATGCTCCCAAACATCCCACGGACACTTTGCATCACCATTGGGTTTTCACCAACCACCTGCTGCGCATCATATTCCATTTCCAATGCCCGGTACAACTCCTGCTCTATTTGGGCTCCTGTCTGTAAATCCTTGTGCACTGCTAAAATTTTAGATGCAGGGAACATGGGGATTTTGTTCTTTTCTAAAAATTCCTTAGAGATGAAGGCCTCTAGTTCCTCCACTACAGAATCTGTATAATCTACATAGAAACCGGAAAGTTGGAAGCATTTTTCTTCTTTAGCCCCATTCTTAAATTCAACATCCATAGGGATATCCATGCCAAGCTGCGGTTTTTCAATCCCTAATTGCCTTAGGCATCTTTCTGACATCATAACTTCATGTTCTTTTTGCGGATATTCCCCTTTAATATCCGTATATGCCGGGCACATAATCTTCCTATATGCATCCGGATCTAGGAAAATAAGGCTGCCGCTCCAATTTCCCTGTACCTTTCCGCTGGCTGCAACCTGTTTGATCCCTACTGCTTTTAGATATGGCAAGGCCTTCATCTTCTTATACTGTCTGCTGCTCCCATTTTCCAAAGATACCGTTGCAAGAGTTCCCATACCCCTCACATCCAGAAGATAATCTGCCTCTATTTTACCGGATGCGATAGAAAAAGAAGAATATAATAAAAATATGGATACCATAATAGCCAAAACCAAGATACGGTTCCTGCTTTTATTCTCTTTCCCATAGGCAGCAGCCAGTTCCCGGATGATTTTCTTGTTATTATTCTGGATATCCATACGTTGCGCCCTCCTCCCCAGAAAAAATCTTCCCGTCTTCAATCCGTACAATACGATCCGCCAACTGTGCAATTTCCTCATTATGTGTTACAACCACAAGTGCCTGATGGAATTTATCTGATAGTATCTTCATAAGCCCCATTACCTCCATGCCTGTGCGGGAATCTAGGCTGCCCGTAGGCTCATCCGCTAAAATAAGTGCTGGCTTTGCAAGCAATGCACGGGCAATTGCTACCCTTTGCTGTTGTCCTCCAGAAAGGGTATTGGGCAGCTGGAATACTTTTTCTTTTAAGCCCAACGACTGAACCACCATTTCCGCAAACCCGGAATCAACTTTTGCCCCGTCCAGCTTCAGTGGCAATACCATGTTTTCATATGCATTGAGTACGGGAACCAGGTTAAAATTTTGGAAAATAAACCCTATATTCCTCCGCCTGAAAACCGTAAGTTCATCTTGGGACATTTCTGTCAGTTCAAATCCCCCAACCCTTACATTTCCCTTTGTTGGCCTGTCTAATCCCCCTAATATGTTCATCAGCGTTGACTTTCCGCTGCCAGAGGTCCCGACGATTGCAACAAATTCTCCTTCTTCCACTTGGAACCCCACATCTGCAAGGGCATAAAGTTCCCGATCCCCATTCCGGTAAATTTTATATAATCCCTCTGCCACCGCAATCCTCATTTTTCTGCCCATTCCTTTCCATAGCCATAATTTAGCAAATAAGTATGTCTTTGAACCTAAATATCATTTTACCAGCTAAATCTAACAAATTAGTCACAAAACGGGAACTATTTTAACTAGTTCCCGTTTTTGGTAAAAATATTGATATGGAGAGCCCCGGCTTTTTTCTTTTTGCCTTTAGGAATCCACCATGCTTCTCTATGATTTCCCTAGTAATAAACAGCCCCATGCCAGAACCTTCTTCCCCCGCTTTATTTCTTCCTCTGTAATAGAGTTGGAAAATCTTATTTTCCTCATCTTTTTCAATACCTATCCCCTCATCTTCCACACAAATTTCAGAAAACATTTCATTTGTGCGTAAAAAAATTTTTATGCATGTATTCTTCGGGGAATATTTCACGCTGTTATCCAAGAGATTATAAACAGCCTCCGATAACCAATTTGCATCATGCCTTACTATGCATCTGCCAGTTCTCCCATCCACAACTTCAATGAATATTCCCTTTTTTTCTGCCTTTTTATAAACCTGAAAGACTGCCCTTGCCACGGTTTCCTTTAAATCGGATGGCATTTTATGTATCTGAATAATTTTATGCTCCATTCTGGCTGCTAAAATAAACCGTTCTGTCAAAAATTTTATTTTCTCTTCCGAACATTTTATGGCCTCAAGGTATTCCCTCTGTCCTACCCCACGGATCTCATCGTCCAGTAAATCCAAATAGGATTCCATATTTGCAAGAGGCGTCCTCAGCTGATGCGAAACTTCTGCCAAAAGTTTTTTTATCCCCTCTTTTTCCTGCTGCAATAAGCTCTGGTATCCACGGTTGGCCGCATTGATCCGGTGGATCTGCGCCAAAATTTTAGCAGGTAAAGTATCTGCATATTCCACCCGGATGCTTATTTCTTTTTGCAGGAACATCTGATCCAATGCATCTGTAATCTTCTCTAATTCCTTCACATAAACTTGACCCACATATTTTTGGCGGCAAAATAATAAAACAGCCAGCAGCAGCACCCCAAAGAATAAACCCCATTCCCTTCTAAGAGCCAATATGCATAGCACTATGCTGCCCTCCGTCCAGGCTCCTGCTGAAACTATATTGATTTTCATCTTTATCCTCCATCCTATGCACATATAACAGAAATTGCCCTGCGTTCCATGGGTTTATTCCCCAAAGGTATAGCCGAGTCCGAAGATATTTTTTATATAAACGACCCCTGTACCCTTCCCGATTTTCTTCCTCAGGCGGTTAATGGAAACCGTAACTACATGCTCCTGTGCAAAATCCCCGTCTATATCCCAAATTTTGCTTAATAATAAATCTTTCGTTATAATCCTCCCCTTGTTCCTAGATAACAGTTCCAGCAGTTTCCATTCCTTTGGCGTAAGCTTTATTTCTTTTTCTCCAACCCATGCCCTTTTCTTCCCGTAATCAATCTTTAGATCCTTATAATGCAGCATGTCCCCAGAATCCGTATTCCTCTTCAAAATCACCTCTACTTTTTTCAACAGTATTTTGGGCGAAATTGGTTTTGTGACGTACTCCTCGCATCCTGCTTCATAGCCTGCCAAGATGTCCTCTTCCTCATCTTTTGCTGTCAAAAAAATAGTAGGGATTTTTTTAGCACTACATAGGACTTGATACCAACCAGTACCACTCCCATCCGGCAACCCGATGTCCGCAACTATGATATCAGGTTGCCTGTCTATCATTTGCCCTGCTTCACGGCAATTCTTTGCTTGGAATACCTGATAGCCGTTTTTTGTAAAAAACAGCTTCAATGCCTGGTTCATTTGCACATCGTCTTCTACAATTAAAATTTTAAACATTTCCATACCAATTCTTTGCTTATGGCAAAGCCCCTCCTTTCCATTTTCCTCTTTTTCCCGTTAGGGGGTGAACTTTGGATGCCTAATCTACTGCCTTTCGCATCCCCCTTAATAATACAAAAAACAGGGAAACAACTCTGAACCATCCATAATCTCCCTGTTTTTCCATTGCAATATGTCATCTCTTTTTTGCCCTACGCTGTTTGAAGCCATGCAAGCTTTTCTGTTTCTACGGCCGGAAACCTCTAACCCAAATACCAACAGTGGAACACATTTAAAATGCCCAGCCCGGCAATTTTCACTTCATCACCTGCAAAGCCCCCGGCAAACACTCATACCGAAGGCGCACCAAATCCCCCAAATCCTCCCCATCCATATGCCCTGCCATAGGCTCCTGCAGCCAAACCTCACAGGAACTGCACGCTTGGATCTCAATCCCGGAAAACCCCACGTGTTTCCCTTTCACCAAGGCAGCCAGCGCGCACAGGGCTTTTATCTTCTTCACCCCATGGATATAACAGATGGATAACTTCCCATCCTGGTCCGAGGCCCCCGGCGCCATGGGCAGGCCGCCGCCTTCATATTTCTGGTTCATCACCGCCATGCACATCAGGCTGTGCACCCGTTCCTTTTCCCCATCCCCAAACCGGACCCTTGCCCGGACCTTAGGCAGTTCTGCCAGTGTCTGCATGGTTTTAATGAAATAAGACAGCTTGCCCAAATGCAGCTTGTTCAAGAATACTTTCAGCCCATCGCCGTTGACGCGCCTGCACACCTGCGCATCCATCCCAATGCCGGAGCTGATGTTAAAATATGCGCTCCGCTCCAGCCTCCGGCCCCAAGACACTTTCCCTAAATCCATGGCATACAGCTCCTTGGACGCAAGGATCAGCCGCAAGGCTGCCAGCGGGTCTTTGGGCAGGCCAAGCCCCCTGCCCAGATCGTTCCCGGAACCAGTGGGGATATAGCCGAACCGGACCATGCTAAAGTCCCGGATTCCGTTTACGGCTTCGTTGGCCGTCCCGTCGCCGCCCACTACCACAAGGGAAATGGTTTCCCCCCTGTGCTTTTCCGTTAATTTTTCTGCCAGTTCGCCGGCATGGCCTTGGTATTTTGTAAGGTAAGCCCGGTAAGGGACATGCTCCCTTTCCAGCTCCAATTTCAGCCGACGCCAGATTTTTTTGCCTTTTCCCGTCCTAGATGCGGCATTTACAATAAAATAATACATCGTTTTATGCCATAGCCCTTTCCTTCGGCGCCCTTCCATACAGATCCATCTGCTTGCTGATGCGCCGGATTAATTTGGCGTCAATGGCTCCCGGCTCCATGCGCCACGTCCAGTTGCAGCCCAAGGTAGACGGGGTATTCATCCGCCCTTTGCTCCCTATCCCCAGCAAATCCTGCATTGTCACCACTGCCGTATCGCTGACGCTGGACCATGCCGCCCGCATGACGCCCCAGTTGTAGCCTTCCTCCTGCTGCAGGTTTAAGTATTCCTTTGCAAAGGCAACGCAGGGTTTCGGCGCATGCTTCAGCCAGCCAAGGATGGTGTCATTGTCATGGGTCCCTGCATAAGCCACGGAATTCGTATTGTAATTGTGGGGCAGGTAATCCCCGTCCTCTCTTGTGTCAAAGGCAAACTGGAGCACCTTCATACCGGGATAACCGGACTCTTTTAACATTTCATGGACGGCTTCGGTGAGGAACCCTAAATCCTCCGCAATGATATGGAGCCTGCCCAGCTCTTGTTCCATGGCACGGAACAGCCCAATGCCAGGTCCCTTGCGCCATTGCCCGTTCTTGGCAGTTTTGTCCCCATAGGGGATGGCATAGTAGGACTCAAAGCCACGGAAATGGTCAATCCGCACCACGTCAAAAAGCTTTGACATCTTAGAAAGCCGCTTGGTCCACCAGCGGTAATTGTCCTGCTCCATCACGTCCCACCGAAACAGCGGGTTCCCCCAAAGCTGCCCGTCGTCGGAAAAGGCGTCCGGCGGGCACCCAGCCACGTCAATGGGCTCTAAATTCCCATTGAGGTAAAACTGGGAGGGGGCTGCCCACACATCCGCGCTGTCCATGGCAACATAAATGGGCACGTCCCCAATCATGCGGATTCCATGCCCATTGGCATAAGATTTCAGTTCCCCCCACTGCTGGTAGAACAGGTACTGGAGCATTTTCCAAAAATCAACCTCATCGGCTAAATCCGCTTTTGCCTGGGCCATGGCCTCGGGCTTACGCTCTTTTAACTCCGGCTCCCATTCCATCCATGCTTTCCCATCATGGGTATCCTTCAAGGCCATGAACAGGGCATAGTCCTCCAGCCAATCTTCCTGCTCCCTGCAAAATTCAAAGTAACCCTCCGGTATTTTTTTCTGGAACCTTGCAAATGCTTTATGTAACAGGGGATAGCGGTTCTGGTAGAGGATCCCGTAATCCACCTCCCCAGGCTTTTTCCCCCACTGGTAGGACTGGCACTCCTTCCTTGTCAGGAGCTTTTCGCTGCAAAGTTTCTCCAAATCAATAAAATACGGGTTCCCCGCAAAACTGGAAAAAGACTGGTACGGGGAATCCCCATAGCTGGTAGGGCAGATTGGCAGCACCTGCCAGAAACTTTGTTTTGCCTTTACCAGAAAATCTACGAATTTCCTTGATTCTTTTCCCATAGTCCCAATCCCGTAAGGGGATGGCAGGGAAGAAATATGCATTAATACTCCGCTGCTGCGCATGACAGTTCCCTCCTATAATGGCACATCTATTTTTTACGCTTTCCCCCTGTACCAGATGGAACCACATGATTCCGTCCATTGGCGCAGCGTTCCAGCCGCTCTTCTGCTATGCTATTTCCGCGTTCCGCTTCACACGGGCGCGGCACTGCTGCAGTCCTGTTTCAAATATTTGGTATTGTTGCCGGGCACAAAATGCCCGCGGAGCCGCACCTGCAAAACATAAGCATGCAAGCCCAGCCCCAAATCCCACATACACTAATATAATACCAACTAGGCTGGATAAATGCAACATTTTTGCTAAATTTGATGCAGCAGGCATCACACGCCCTTTTTCTTGCCCGCCGCGATGCCTTACCTCGTCAGCGGCTGTCAGGGAGCCGGGCATCACACGCCCTTTTTCTTGCCCGCCGCGATGCCAGGGCCACTGGCTGCCCATGGGCAGCCTGCACAATTCCTGCACATGGCAAAACAGGCGCCGGACTTGCCAAGCGCCTGTTCTGATAGTTTGGAATATCCTAATTTTTTACCGCGTCCTGCCCCATTTTTTAGTAGTATACTACCCCATATTGGGCATAAAAATCCATAAAATACTCAAGCACCCCCATCCCTGCTGCAAAACAGGCCAGCAGGAACATAAGGAATACCGCGCCCTTGTCATATTTAAGGACTTCATCCCCATCCCCTTCCTGTTTCCGGTTGGCGGCTATCATCTCCCCGCCTAAGGCAATCAGGATGACAGGCCACAGCTTCATAATGGTCCCCAAGGAAAGGGGCGGGTAAAACATGTGCACCAAAAACAGTGTCCCAAACACAATCATCAGGATTCCGCATGTGATGCTGCCAACTCTTCTCTCTCTCATTTCATCAGCTCCTCCCGCTCTTTCTCATCTAATTCCCGCTTCTTGCCGCGGATTAAATATAACCCTCCGAAAATCAGAGCCAGGCTGACGCCCACCCGGGGGACAGAATCCATCATGTTCCAGTAAATCTGGTCCGGCAGGAGCCACCTTAAATAATCCATCATATAATCCCACAGCATGGCTGCCCCCACAAAAATCAACGCCCCTGCCAGCAAGTTATTCCGCCGCTTGTTCCAACGCCCTTCCGGAAGGATTTTGTCCAGATGGAACAGGTAATCATCTTCCAGCGCATAAAATTCCTCGTCGGGCAGCCCCCTTAAGTTATGCACATTGAAAAAGCTGTAGCACCACAGGATTGGCAGGATAAAAAGCACCGGCCCAATGTTCAGAAACGCCGCTAAGAAAATCAGCATCCAGAACACTGACATAATGCTAAGCCCCTGTTTCATAAAGCCCATATACATTTCCCCGGCTCCGGGCACGAGGGAACAGCACAGGGTTAAAAATCCATTCTTCTTTCTTGTCATCTTGTTACCTCCTGATTTCTTTTATTTCCAGAACGGCCATCCCTACTCTACGCGGAACAGCCCGTTGCTCAGTTCATTTAACAGGCTTGTAATTTCCTTGCTCCCCCGCCGCAGCCTGCTGACAATGTCCCCACCGTCCTTCCTGCCTTCTGCCTGCCCAGCTTTCTGGTTTTCCGGCAATCCCTGCGCCTGCCCAGATGTCTGGCTTTCTCCCATCCCTTGCTTCTGGCCGGATAGCTGGCTTTCTTCCATCCCTTGCTCCTGCCCAGATGTCTGGTTTCCTTGCAGCTCCACGGCTTGCCCCGGCTGCTGGTTCCCTATCAGTTCTGGGTTCATGTTTTGGATGTCAGCCGTAATTGTCAGCAGGAAAATTGACGCTACGACTGCAAACCCGACTTTCAGGCTGTAAACCATAAGCTGTACCTGCCTTGAGGTTTCTTTTAGTTTTACGGCAGCCTTCACATCCAGCTGGCGGGTCCTGGTTAATATTTCTTCTTTTAAATACCGGGGAGGTTCTTTCCATAAAGCGCCTTCCCCTCCTTGGCTGCAGAATTTCCCATCCAGCGCCGTTCCTGCCTGCTGCCTGTTCTTCAGGCCAAATTCCGGAATATCCAAAGACCCTGGCCCTTGGGCAAGTTCCGGGATATCCAGAGGCTCTGGCCCTGGGGCAAATTCCGAAATATCCAAAAGTTCTGGCCCTTGGGCAAGTTCCGGGATATCCAAAAGCTCTGGCCCTGGGGCAAATTCCCCCTCATCCAAAATCTCTTCTTCCATCCAATTGGCAAACTGCTCCGCGCAGAAGGTGCAGGCGCCGATATGGGTGAAAAAATCGGTTTCCTCCGGCGTTTTCAGCTTCCCTTCCTGCCAGTCGCAGAATAAGTCCCTGCTGATATGCGCTGGCTTCTGCTCTGGCATATGGGGTTTCCCTTCTTTCCAGCCACTGAATAAGTCCCTGCTGATATGCGCTGGCTTCTGCTCTGGCATATGGGGTTTCCCTTCTTTCCAGCCACTGAATAAGTCCCTGCTGATATGCGCTGGTTCCCGCTCTGGCATACGGGGTTTCCCTTCCTGCCAGCTATTGGGCAAGTCTCTGCTGGTTTGCGCTGGCCCCTGCCCTGCCGCATGGGAATCCCTTTCTGCAGGATCCAGCTTTTCTATCCATGTTTGCTCTTTCGCATATTCCTTTTTTTCCCTATCTTTTCTTATCATCCGGCCGCCCTCCCTTCCATTATTTTCCGAATCATTGCTTTTGCCCGGTAAATCTGGGTCTGGACTGTCTTGATTCCTTTGTCAGTTTCTTCGGCAATTTCCTTTGCCGTTTTCTCCCGGTAAAAATGTTCTGTAGCAACTTCCTTATAGGGGCTTTTCAAACTCTGGCAGATAGTGTAGACATATTCTTTGGATTCCTGCCGCAGGTACGCTTCTTCCGGGCTTGCCTTTTCATCCTTCAGCTCCACAAAATACGTATCTTCCTTTGGCTCGGTGCGCCGCTTGGCGCTTTTTTTGAAATCCAGCCCTTTGTTCGTTGCAATCTTGCAAATCCATGCCTTTTCATAGTCTTTCTGGAAAGTGGCAAGATTTTTGTAAACAGATAAAAAAGTTTCCTGTGTCAAATCTTCTGCGTCAAACTGGTTGCCTGTCATTTTAAAGCAGATGGAATATACCAACCTTCCGTATGTATCCAACAGATAACCGAAATATGCTTCTTTATCGATTTTATCCGCCTCCTTTCCGTGTTCCACTACCTGTCAATACTTATAACGAGGCTGGGAACAGGATTTCTTCAAATTTTGAAAATATTTTTAACCATTGCAATCATCCAAACGCCTGTATATAATTATAGCATACTATTTTTCCAAAAAGGCGCGCCGCAAAACCCCCTGCCGCAAAATATAAATCATCATTCCATGGTACTATGAAAATCGTGCTTTCCAGAACGGTATCACGTTTTGGAAAATATAACTCATCATTTCATGGTACTATGAAAATAAGCAGCAGAATGGGGCATGCTTGCCGCCGTATTCCGGATGGCAAAATGAAACAAAGGAGGAATGGGATATGCCATTTACTGAAATCTGTATTTACCAAGTCAAACCGCAAAAAACAGAAGAATTTGAAACATTAATGCTTGAAGCGAAAAGCCTTTTGGAACAACAGGAGGGATTGCTTTTCCTCCGGCTTTCCAAAAGAGGGTACCGCATAGACATGGAGCAAATCAAAGAGGGGCTCCCGCCCCTGAAACTCACCCGCATTGTAAAGAGCGTGAAATATATGCTCTACTGGGAATTTGATACGAAAGAAAGCTATGGGGCAGCACAGAAAAACCTTTACAACAGCTATTGGAAACCCATTGAAAAATGCTTAATTGCCCCGCATGACAAATATTTAGGGGAATGTCTGTTTTAATTTCCGCATACTGTGTGCAAATGCCGCCCGTCCCCAAAGAGCCCTTCTGCACCATCCATCCTAATTTCCCCTTTGCTTAAGCGTGCAGGCACAGCGGGCTTTGGGTTTCAAAACAACCATACAGATTGCAAAAATCTTTGCTTAAGCGTGTAAGCGCAGCGGGCTTGGGGATATGGCTATTCTTCCTTTACGATTGGGAAAGAAACCTGCATTTCAAAGCCTTGGCCTTCCGGGGAACCTGCATGTAAGCTTATGTTCAGTTCCTTTGCGATTTCTTTTGCAAGGTATAGCCCCATGCCGGTGGCTTTTTTGCGGCCTTCACCGGAGCCACCGGTAAAGCCTTTTTCAAAAATATAGGGCAGGTCGCAGAGGGGGACGCCAATGCCGTTGTCTTGGATCTTTAGGAGGTAACGGCCATCTTTTTGGCAGGATTCCAGCTTAAGTTTTGGGTCCTTGCCGGAATACTTGATGGCATTGCTGATGATTTGGCAAAGCAGGAAGGATAAGCCCCTCCGGTCAGAGTAAACGGCGTCCTCTGGGAGGCAGAGGCTGACTTGGAACTTTTTTTCTTCCAGCAGGGGCTGGTAATCTTCCAAAACTTCCTCGATGCATGGGCGCAGACGGATATGCTCAAAGAGATAGTCTTTCCTTGTGCCCTTTAGCCGGGCGTAAAACAGCATCTGGCTGATGGATTCCTGCATGCGGTTCCTGGCATAGTCCAGCTTGAAGGCTGCATCTTTGGGGAATTCCTCCCTGCGGTTGTCAAGGAGCAGCGTCAGCAGGGAGAGTGGGGTTTTCGTTTCATGCGCCCATGATTCCACATATTCCTCGTACTCGCTTAGCTGCATGTTCAGTTTGGCATACGCGGCATGGTTCCCCCGCAGGGTGTTCCCAAGGAGGGCAATGTATTCCCTTTGGGGCTTGCTGACAGTTTCTTGCAACAGCTTTTCGTGGTATTCGTCTGGGTTGGAAAGGAACTGTAAAAATGCCTGCTCCCTTTTCCGCTCCAGATAAAACAGCACAAGGCACAACGCCAAGAACAAAAGCGCCGTGGCAAGCACCACCACAGCCGCCAGTGCGTAAAATGCCTGTGCGTCTGCCAGCCACAGGAGCAGGGCTGCAAATGCATCTACGCCCAGCAACAGCAGGAGCCATGGGGCATACTGCACGATATGTGTGTAAAAATAGGTGATATGTACAAAAAAATGCTTCATAAAATCTTTCATAACTTCCGCAGTTCCTTTCCCAGTCTTTCCCCCACGAGCCCTATAGCTCAGCAGATTGCACGGAACCGTCCCTTTCTTCCCACATCGGCCCTATGGCTCAGCAGATTGCACGGAACCGTCCCTTTCTTTCCACATCGGCCCTATGGCTCAGCAGATTGTACGGTTCTTCCTTTTATTTCCGCTGTCCCTTTCACTTTTCCCCTTCCGGGACAAGGCGGTAGCCAACCCCGCGGACTGGGACAACCTGCTGCCCCATGCCTAGGCTTGCCATGGTCTTTTTCAGCCGTGTCAGGTTGACTTGGAGGGCATTTTCATCAATGAATTCCGTCGTCCCCCAGAGCGCTAGGCACAGTTCTTCTTTGGGGACGGGTCCTGTCCCATGGGTTAAGAGAGCTTCTAGGATTTTCCCCTGATTTTTCGGGAGGATGGCGGAATGGCTGTGGATATACAGGGTATAGGTCTGGCGGTCTAATAAAAACCCCGGGCCTTCCAGCAGGTTCTGCCTTCCCTCATACCGTTTCAGCACGTTTGCCACGCGGGCTAGGAGCCGCTCCTTCCTGCATGGCTTTGTCAGGTATTCGTCTGCCCCGAAATCCAGCGCGCGCAGCTCATCCCGCAGCTGGTCCCGGGAGGTGAGGACTAGGACTGGGATCCCGCTTTTTTGCTTCAGCTCCCGGCAGGCCAAAAAACCGCTGGCTCCCGGCAGGTTCAGATCCAGCAGAGCCAAATCTGGGGAAAGGCTTATCACCTGCCCCGCCACATCTTCAAAATCACAGATCCCTTCCGCCTGATAGCCTGCTTTTTGCAGCATATCCAATAATTCCTCCCGCATCAGGATTTCATCCTCCACGACTGCAATCCGTTTCATGGGGCAATCCCCCTTTCTGTTAAAAAATTTCCAACTATTCTTCCCGTTCCGGCACCATCAGCCCCAAAAGATAGTGGTCGCTGGACCGTTTGACTGCGGCAATGTAAATATATTCCGCTATGCACAGCGCAAAAACCATGGCGGCAGAAACAGCCATCATCCTAGGCAAATCCGTTTTTGCACTGGAGGGCAGGATCCCGGTAAACAGCGCGCGTATCCCAAACAGGCTGCTGAACATGGCAACTGCGGCAGGTATCCCAAAATACCAATTAATCTGTTTTCTAGCGGATTTGCACAATGCCCGGTATGCAGCCCCCAGATGGATCAATGCCCGGTAGCGGCGGCTTGATTTCTGCTGGCTGATCAGGAACTGGACGCCGACCATGGTATTTGCCACAATCAGGAAAATAATTGCAAGGTACATGGTAATATAGCTGGAGGCTACCATATAAAACAGTTTGCGCCCCATATTCTGCAGGTAGCTTTCATAGGCTAAGCCTGTTTCGTCCAGCTTTTGGTTCATGTCTGAAATGGCAGACATCAAACTGGCGTCCCCTGACGCGCTTTTTTCCAAAACGCCGTTCAAGTAGCCTGTATAATCCCCCCGCGTATAGTAAGCAAATAATTCATCTGGCAATATCAGCGCAAAGGACAGGGTAATAGAACGGTCCGTAACTAAATCCGTTGTCTGCACTTCTCCTGTCAGGGAAAGTTCTTTCCCGTCCAGCCATGCCTTTGGGGCTGCCCCTAAAATGATGTCCAACAATTCCTTGCCCCCTCCAAAGGAGGCATACTCGCTGTCCATGTAAACGGCGGCTTCGCTTTCCCCTAATTCCAGCTTTTCCAAGCCTGCGGCATCCATAAGCTGGTTATAGCTGCCTAAGGAAACCACATACGGGTAGGTGGTATAGGAAAGGTTGTTCAGCAGCACGTCCCTGCCTTTTGACGGCTCCAATTCCTGCAGGGCAGACATGACAGGCTCCATTTGGAACGCATGTTCCATGTCGTCTGTTGTGTTGATGTGCCCCACTTTCATTTCAAATAAATGGGAAAAATGGCCCTCTAGGTTATATTCTGCCAATGTCTTCCGGATGGCTGCTATATTTTCATTTTCCCCAAATTCCTGTTGGCTGGGTTCTGCATTTTCATTTTCCCCAAATTCCTGTTGGCCAGGTTCTGCATTTTCATTTTCCCCAAATTCCTGTTGGCCGGGTTCTGCATTTTCATTTTCCCCAAATTCCTGTTGGCCGGGTTCTGCGTCCCCACTTTCTGCATATATTTGCTGGCTGGGCTCTGTATCCTCTTTTCCCTCGAAGGTATAGTCCAACACATGCTGCCCTGCGGAGCCGTAAAATTGGGAAATTGCCACGCCGGCCCCAAAGCAGCATAAAGCCGCTAAGATCAGGAGGGAGCAAATGGCAAGGGTCCCGGAACGGCGGATGACGGTTTCCTGTATCTGGCGGAAATTAAATACATGGAGCCGCCCGCCCTTCCCAAGCCTTACCGCAAGGCCAATGGGGAACCGAAGCCCCCAGAACAGCAGGGATGTCCCCAAAAACCCAAGGATAAGGGCAATTCCCATGGTTTTTAAATCTGCCCATGCATCCCCGCGGATTGCCATGGCATAAGCAGCGGCAAGGCAGGCAATGCCAGCGGACATAGACGCTGCATATACAAGGGGGTGCATCTGCTTTTTTACCCCTTCGGGCGTTTCCGTCAGGAGGGAGCCGATTTCCTGCCGGCTAATCTTCCCGCTGAGGATGAGGAACGCTATCAGTTTAATAAGCAAAAACCCAGCCGCCGTCCATAAAACGCCCTCCAAGGAAAAGGATATCTTATGCCCCACAATCCCAAGGCCTACCAGCCGCGCCGTCACCAAGCTAATGAGCTCGGACAGCAAAACCGCCGTTGGCAGCCCAATCAGCAGGGAAAGGACGCTGTTCCTAAAATCCTCCAAAAGAAGCATAACAAACAGACGTCCCCGGCGCATCCCCATCATCAGGTATACCCCAAACTCATGCCTGCGCCGTTCCAGCTGGAATTTGCTGGCATAGTAAACCAAGAAAAATAAAATCAAAAGGGCCATGCCGTAAAAGGCCGGTATCATAGCCAGCAGCTTGTCTACAGCGTCGCTTTCCATCTTGGATAGGAACACCATGACGTCCTGGCGGGACAAAGACAGGATAATGTAAAATGCTACAATAGAAACTAGCAGGGAGCCGAAAAACAAGCCGTTCTCCTTCCGGTCCCTTTTGCTGTTCCGGGAAACCAATTTAAAGAACATTTGCGCTGCCACCTCCTAACTGTGCCATCACTTTTAAAATCCGCGCATAAAATTCCTGCTGGGATTCCTCTGGGACATTCCGCCTAAGTTCATGGAAAATGGCGCCATCCTGAATAAAGAGGATACGCCTGCAGTAGCTGGCAGCATTGGAATCGTGGGTTACCATGAGGATGGTGGCGTTTGCGTTTTGGTTTAAGCCCAATAGCTTTTCCATCAGGGATTTTGCATTTTTGGAATCCAAGGCCCCGGTGGGCTCATCTGCGAGGATAATGCCGGGGTTTAAAATCAAGGCCCTTGCGGCCGCAATCCGCTGTTTCTGCCCGCCTGACATTTGGGCGGGGAATTTTCCCAAAACGTCTTTTACTTCCAGATAGGACGCTAGCTGTTCCAGCCGTTTTTTGCTTTCCTGTTCTGGCACGCCGTGGAGGGATAGGGGGAGGAGGATATTTTCCCGGCCGGTCAGGTTATCCAGCAATTCAAAATTCTGGAACAGGTAGCCGATTTCTTTTCCACGGTAATCGGCTAATGCTGCCCCTTTCAGGGCTTGGATCTGCCTGCCGTCCATGGAAATTGTGCCGCTGCTTGGCTGTATTACGGCGGCGATGCAGTTTAAGAGGGTGGATTTCCCGGAACCGCTGCTCCCCATAATCCCTAGGAATTCGCCGGGCATTACTTGGAAGGTGATGCCGTCTAATGCTTTTGTCTGGTTTTTGGATTTTCCATAGTATTTTTTCAGTGATTCGATTTCAAGAATAGGTTTCATCTCATTGCCTCCTTTGCTTCTGGCCTTATCATAGCACAAGGAGATGGGATTGGATACTTACAGCTAATGAAAGGTTTGGGGAAGAGGGCAATGATTGGAGAGGGGCGGCACAAGTATGGGGGAGGGCTTTGGGGCTGGGCGGCACATGCTTGGGAGGGGGATGGGAGGGGGGGTTGGAACCGGACGGCAATTTGGGCCAGCCCTTCCCCACGCAAACTGGGCAACGTTCCGGCGAACTAACTGCTAACTCCGGCTAAGGAACTCGGGAAAGCCCTCGTTCCTAAGTCTGCGTAAGCAGTGGATTTCGCCTCCACTAAAAGCGCCCATGAAGTGTTTGCTTAGGGGAAGGACTGGCCCAAATTGCCTGTGTATTGGGAATGAGCCGCCTTAATGCAAGCATGGGCACGGAAACAGCTTAAAGTAGGCAAAGAGAAATTCTTTATTTTGTAATTTGTATTGCAAAATAACTATCAGTGTGTTTGCATTTGATAAAAAGCGACTTTTCAGTGCCCTCCTGCAAACAACAGGAGGGCTTATTCTAGTTTCTCTTCTCAGAACACTGAAAGTAACGGGGAACTTTATCCTAGTTTCTTCCCAAAGACCACTGCAAACTATTGGGAACTTTATCCTAGCTTCTTCCCAAAAAACACTACAGGCAATGGAGGATTAAACCCGTGAAAAAAATGAACCACCCTGCAGCAAGCTACAAGGTATCTAGCTCTAACTTCCTCCTTCAGAACGCTGCAAGCAGCGGGGTATTCGACCTGTGAAGGAATGAAATAAATTTGGAGCAAATCCCCGTAAAGCAAAAAGTGCAGATAGCGGAAACAATTTTCCCGACACGCCTAATACTACAGCAAACTTTTTTCAATACACAGGCAAATCAGGCCAACCCTTCCCCACGCAAACACTTCATGGGCGCCCTTAGTGGAGGCGAAATCCACTGCTTACGCAGACTTAGGGATGAGGGCTTTCCCGAAATCCCGAGGAAGAATCTAAAAATAACTTTGCCAAATTGCGCCGGATATTTCTTCGGGTGTGCGGGGCAAAAAACGGAGGCATGCCCTCGCTTTGCTGGGGCAGACCCTAGCGGGCTATGTTGAGTATTTTTGCCCCGTGCAGCCGGAGAAATAGACAAGCAAGGTGGCAAAGTTATTTTTGGATTCTTCCATAGTCGAAGTTAGCAGTTAGTTCGCCGGAACGTTGCCCAGTTTGCGTGGGGAAGGGCTGGCCTGATTGGCTCCAAAAACCTCACCATTACATTTGCAAAACCCGCTGCCGCCCTAAAAGCTAGATATCAGCTTTTTGCTAATCTCCACCCCTGTAGCCGTTGCCGCCAGCCCGCCTTCCCCAGTTTCCCGCAGGGAACAAGGCAAAGCCATCCCAATGGTGCGCATAGCGTCAATA
The DNA here is from genome assembly GCA_910580195.1 of uncultured Lachnospiraceae bacterium. Classification (GTDB taxonomy): domain Bacteria; phylum Bacillota; class Clostridia; order Lachnospirales; family Lachnospiraceae; genus Petralouisia. The sequence continues at coordinate 210,519 of CAJTWA010000001.1, read as the reverse complement.
ACCTCATCCGGCGGGATACGGCTGGTAATGCCTGCCATTGCCATATCTGCACTGGTAACAGCATTCACAGCGCCAATCACATTCCGTTTGACGCAGGGCACTTCCACAAGGCCCGCTACGGGATCGCAGACCAGCCCTAACAGGCTCTTTAAGGCAATGGCGCTGGCATGGGTGATTTCCTGCAGCCCGCCCCCCATTAAATAGGCAAGGCCGCCGGCCGCCATGGCGCTGGCGCTGCCGATTTCCGCCTGGCACCCGCCCGTTGCCCCTGCAATAAAGGCACGTTCGGCAATGACTGCCCCAATACCTGCAGCCGTAAACATGGCTTCTGCCATTTTCTCATCGGAAACGCCGAAATGCTTCTGGTAAGTGAGGAACACGGCTGGCATAACGCCGCAGGAGCCTGCGGTGGGGGCTGCCACAATCCGCTTCATGCAGGCGTTGGACTCCCCCATTTTCAGGGCGCGAACCATGACTTCCCCGACGAAAGTGCCGGAAACCGTTTTCCCGGCCTTCAGGGCGTCTTCCATTTTCTGGCCGTCTTTCCCCACAAGGCCGCTGGCCGATTCCATCGTCCCGTCATAAGACTCGTCTGCTTCGCGCATGGTCCGGTACATGTTTTGCATGGTGGAAAAAGACTCTTCCTCAGACACCATCCGCTCTGACATATCGTCTTCTAAGATAATGCGGAAAAAAGGTTTATCCTGCTCCGCGGCAGATGTGGCAATTTCTTTTAATGACTGAAAACTCATTGTGATTCTCCATTTCTTTTTGCTGGGCTGAATTCTGGGGCATACCATCGCTCCCTTACCTGCCGGGATTCTGTTCCTCCAGGCTTAAGTATGTCACCTTGTAGATTCCCTCTAGCTTTTCCAGCCACCGGATGCCTTCCCTTGGGACTTCCTTGTCACATTCCACCACAAGGACGGCGCTGCCGCCCCGCTTATCCCGGTAAAGCTGCATGGTTGCAATGTTTACCGATTTGTGGGACAGCATGGAAGTAACTTCTGCTACGTGCCCCGGCTGGTCCTGGTTGCGGACAATCAGGGTGGGGTAATCCCCGCAGAAATTGGCCTCTAAGCCATCAATCTCGCAGACCTTAATCCGCCCGCCTCCCAGCGACGCGGCAATCATTTCCAGTTTCCTGCCTTTTGCCCCTGTCAGCTTCATCAGCACGGAATTAGGGTGGGCGTCGCGGAGTTCAGCCCCTGCGAAAGAATATTCCATCCCCCGTTCCTTTGCCAAGGCAAAGCTGTCCGGAATCCGGCTGTCGTCCGCTGTAAGGCCCAAAAGCCCCGCTACCAGCGCACGGTCTGTCCCATGGCCTTTTCCGGTTGCCAGAAAAGAGCCGTGGAGGTAAATCTCTGCTTTTGCCACCGGCTCGTTTAAAAGCCGCCAGCCAATCCGGCCAATCCGCACTGCCCCAGCCGTATGGGAACTGGAAGGGCCAACCATGATTGGCCCTACGATATCAAATAAATTCATTCTTTTCTCCTATTTTGCAAGCAGTTCGTCTGCAAGCGCCTCCATCTCTGGGATGGCTGCTTCTTTCAGGGCGGATTTGATGGAAACCACCTTATCGCAGATGGTAATTTCCTTCATCTGTTCCAGTAAGCCTTTCATCGTTTTCGCTGCCATCGGCGCCCATGAGCCATTTTCTATTAAGGCTACGGCCCGTTTCTGGAAATTCTTGCTCTTCAAATGATGGAGGAAATCTTCCATGCAGGGGAATACGCCGCCGTCATAAGTAGCTGCGGCAAGCACCATTTTATCATAGCGGAACGCATCTTCAATGGCTTCTGCCATATCGTCCCGGGACAGGTCGGTAATCGCCACTTTCTTCGCGCCTTTTGCCTCCAAGATTTCTTTCATCTTGATGGCTGCTTTTTTCGTATTTCCATGGATGGAGGCATAGGCCACCAAAATCCCTTCGTCCTCTGGCTGGTAGCTGCTCCAAGTTTCATATTTCCCAAGGTAATAGCCCAAGTTTTCTTTTAAAATGGGGCCGTGCAGGGGGCAGATCATGGCAATGTCAAGGTTTACTGCCTTTTTCAGCAGCGCCTGTACCTGTGCGCCGTATTTTCCTACGATATTGAAATAATAACGCCTTGCCTCGCATGCCCAGTCTTCTTCTGCGTCCAGCGCACCGAATTTCCCAAAGCCGTCTGCGGAAAAAAGGATTTTTTCTGATTTTTCATAGGAAACCATGACTTCCGGCCAATGCACCATGGGCGCCATCACAAATACAAGTTCATGGCTGCCTAAATTCAGGGTATCCCCTTCCTTTACCACGACGGTACGGCCTGTCAAGTCAATATCAAAGAACTGCTGGAGCATGGGGAAAGTCTTGGCATTGCCCACTACCTGCATGTCGGGGTATTTTTCTGCAAGGACTTGGATGTTGGCTGCATGGTCCGGCTCCATATGGGAAACCACAAGGTAATCCACCGTGCGGCCAGCCAGCGCCTGTTCCAAATTCCCAAGCCATTCTTCCCGCCGCCTTGCATCCACGGTGTCCATAACAGCTACTTTTTCATCCAAAATCACATAAGAATTGTAGCTTACCCCGTTGGGGATAACGTATTGGCTCTCGAACAGGTCCAAATCTTTGTCATCTGCCCCGATATACACAATATTATCTGTAATTGTTACGTCTTTCATACGAAATTTCCTCCTAAACCTTCTGAAATTAAAAAGTCCTTTTCTATTTGCCAGACAGGTATTCGTCAATCCCTTTTGCAGCAGCCTTCCCTGCGCCCATGGCAAGGATGACCGTTGCCGCGCCTGTCACTGCATCGCCCCCTGCAAATACGCCGGGCTTGCTGGTTGCGCCGTTTTCCTCTTCTGCCACAATGCATTTCCTACGGTTTACTTCCAAGCCCTTGGTGGTGGAAGAAATCAGCGGGTTCGGGGATGTCCCAAGGGACATGATAACCGTATCCAGCTCCAGATCAAACTCGGAACCCGGAATCTCCACAGGGCTGCGCCTGCCGGATTCATCCGGCTCGCCCAATTCCATGCGGATGCAAGTCATGCCCTTGACCCAGCCGTTTTCGTCTACCAGAATCTCCGTTGGGTTTGTCAGCAAGTCGAAAATAATGCCTTCCTCCTTGGCATGGTGCACTTCCTCCACACGGGCCGGGAGCTCTGCTTCGCTCCTTCTGTATACCACGTGGACTTCTGCCCCAAGCCTAAGGGCTGTCCTTGCCGCGTCCATGGCTACGTTCCCGCCGCCTACCACTGCAACCTTCTTCCCACGCATAATGGGGGTGTCATATTCTTCTTGGAACGCTTTCATCAAGTTATTCCTTGTAAGGAATTCATTGGCAGAAAATACCCCGTTGGCCTGTTCGCCGGGAATCCCCATAAACCTTGGGAGCCCTGCCCCGGAGCCGATAAATACTGCTTCAAAGCCTTCTTCGTCCATCAGTTCGTCAATGGTCCCTGCTTTCCCGATGACTACGTTTGTTTCAATTTTTACCCCAAGGGATTTTACGTTTTCAATTTCCTTTGCTACTACCTCGCTCTTAGGAAGGCGGAATTCCGGGATCCCGTAAATCAGTACGCCGCCCGGCTCATGGAGGGCTTCAAAAATTGTCACGTCATAACCCATTTTTGCCAAATCCCCGGCGCAGGTAAGGCCGGCGGGGCCGGAACCGATGACCGCCACCTTGCGGCCATTTTTTTCTGCTGCGGGCTGGGGCTTGATGTTATTTTCCCTTGCCCAGTCTGCGGCAAACCGCTCCAGCTTGCCGATGGATACGGGCTCGCCCTTAATGCCCCGGATGCATTTCCCCTCGCACTGGCTTTCCTGCGGGCAGACGCGGCCGCAGACTGCCGGGAGTGCGCTGGATTTGCTTAAGGTCTGGTAAGCTTCTTCGAATTTCCCTTCTTTGATCTGGCCTACAAAACCCGGGATGTCAATGGCTACCGGGCAGCCCTTGACGCACTGGGCATTTTTGCAGTTTAAGCACCTTTCTGCTTCTTCCATGGCTTCTTCTTTGTTATAGCCAAGGCATACTTCCCCAAAATTCTTGGCCCGTACCTGTGGCTCCTGTTCCCTTACCGGGACTTTTTTCAATACATCCATTATTTGTCACCTCCGCATTGCCCGCATCCGCCGTGGTGGGTATCCCCCTCGGCTAGCTTTAACATGCTTCTTCCTTCTTCTGTCTTATACATCTGCTGGCGTTTCATGGCTTGATCGAAATCTACCAGATGGCCGTCAAATTCCGGGCCGTCCACGCAGGCAAATTTCACCTTGTCCCCTACCGTTACCCGGCACGCGCCGCACATCCCAGTCCCGTCCACCATAATGGGGTTTAGGGAAACAACCGTCGGGATATTTAATTTTTTCGTAAGGAGGCAGACGAATTTCATCATAACCATGGGGCCGATGGCGATGCATAAATCATATGTATTCCCGTTGTTTACCAGCTCTTCTAACTGGTTGGTCCCCATGCCGTGGAACCCGTAGCTACCGTCGTCGGTAGTCACGTAAAGGTTCCCTGCCACTTCCTTCATTTCCTCTTCCAAAATCAGCAGGTCCTTTGTCTTAGAGCCCATAATCACGTCGCAGCTTACCCCCTGCCCGTGGAGCCATTTTACCTGCGGGTACACCGGGGCAGTGCCTACGCCGCCGGCGATAAATACGATTTTTTTCTGCTTCAGCTCTTCGATTGGCGTTTCCGTCAGCTCTGAAGCGCAGCCCAAGGGGCCTACGAAATCTTGGAACGCGTCCCCTTCCTCCAAGGACTCCATCCGCTGGGTGGATGCGCCTACGGTCTGGAATACAATGGTGATGGTCCCTGCTTCCTTGTCATAGTCACAGATGGTAAGGGGAATCCGCTCGCCTTCCTCATCCATTTTCACAATTACGAACTGGCCCGGCAGGCAGGACTTTGCCACCCGTGGGGCTTTGACGTCCATAAGAAAAATCTTGTCTGCCAGCTTTTTCTTTTTTACGATTGGATACATGTTTTAACCTCCGATTATTTCATCTTTTAGGTAGTTGGGAAATCTTGGGGTTTCCTGTTTTCCTTGTTGGTTGCTTTCCGTACTATTCTAATATACTTCCTATGAAATTTCAATTACTTTGTGCGTTTCCTTTGAGCCAAGCACCGCTTTTTGTAAAAAGCAACCCCATAGCAGATACCCTCGGCATAACCCTCCTGCAATTCCTCCCCATACATCCTCCTGCTAATCTGGGCAACTGCTTCTTCACAGGGCTTTCTTTCCTGCCTTTACATGGATACGGCTACTGCGCCTGCTAAAATCAAGGCTACGCCTACCAATTTCCTGCCCGTGATTTTTTCCTTTAAGACAAAGTAGGACAGGGCCATGGTCCAGATATAGGTGAAGGACGTCAGGGGCAGGACTACGGAATAGTCAAGGAACTTAAGGATGTAAATGTTTAAAAGTGCCGCAAGGAGATAGAGTATGCCCCCGGCATAGAAGTTCACATTTTTGATAAGGCCAAATATCCCCTCGGAGCCAGAGGCCTTCTTTAAAAAGAGAGAGGCGGATGCCCCAAGGAGCGTCATTACGATGAGCACTGCAAGATAAAATATCATTCTTCGTCACCTCCTGCAATTAGGATCACCCCGGCAATAATGATAAGCACGCCGGCGCATTTTAAGAGGGTGATTTCCTCCTTCAGCACCACGGCGGCCAACAAGATGCTGAGCACATAATTCAGGCTCAGCATAGGCTGGAGGACGGACAGCTTCCCAAAGCGGTAGGCAAGTATCATCACCATTGCCCCCACCCCGTAGAAGGCAAACCCGGCCAGCAGCACGAGGATCCCTTCCTTGGCGGACAGTTTCCATAGGAGCTGGCCGATGCAGACGCAGATGGAGGAAACCAGCATGAGGAGGATTCCTTTTTTGTTTTTCTGAAATGATTCTGTCATATGTTTTCCTTTCTTTTGGAGCTTATCGAACTCTTTTGTTTGATGTTGGGGCAAAACTGAAAACCTTGGGCTAACCTTCCCTTTTGGGCTTACCTGCCTCTTTCCACCAATGGCTTATGTTTTCAAAAAGCATAGGCCATCATTGCTTTTTGGGCTTATATGCACCAAACATATTTTTCAGTAAAATTTTCATTAACTGGCTGTTTCCTTTCAAAAAGCTGATTTTTGTCGGGGTCTTCCCAGCTTTTGGATACGCCCTTGTGACTGGGATTTCACAAGCCCGGTACCCTAACTGGGACGCCCGGACAGACAGGTACGCCAGCAGCTCATACCCCATAAAAATATCCCTGAAAGGCTGTACCCTGCTGTCTTTTAAATATCTTGCAGAATAAGCCCGGTAAGCGTTGGTGGTGTCGGTAAAACGCTGGCGGGCTGTAATAGATATCACCGGGGCGTGGATTAATTTCACGGAAACCAGCCGCAGGGGCGGCGTATGGATAGCACGTCCCCCTTTGATAAAACGGGAACCCTGCACCAACCCATAGCCCTCTTCTAATTTTTCAATAAAACGCGGCACATCTTCAATGCTGTCTTTATTATTCCCATCAATGGTGACAATGCCTTTGTAGCCCCGCTTTAACGCCCAAAAAAAACCCATACGCAGCTGTGCGCCCTGCTTCCCTTCATCTTGTTTCACCAGCAGGGTATTCACCCTTAACTTCTGCAGGCGGCTTCTTTCCGTGCACCCGTCTGTAGAACCTCCGTCGCAGATTACAATATCCGCCACATCAAATACTTTATGTTTGTAAGCGCGTTTGAGCTCCTTTATAATCCTGTCCCCTTCATTGATAATAGGGATGAGGACTGCATAATCTTTTGTTTTCCCCTGAAATTCCATACAGGAAAATTCAGGTACCCCTTGCTGCTTTTGATATATGGTTGATGTTTCCATTTATCCAAATACCTCCTGTACATATTCCAGCGTATGTTCAATTGCTACAAGATCCCCTGTCTTTCCCATTTCTATGGAAATAAATTTGCTATAGCCTTCTGACAGCAAAAGTTCCCTTAACTCCTTGTGCAATTCCCTTTGCCCGACAGGCTTAAGCCCCGGTTCACTGATGTGCACATGGGTGATAGAACCTATCTGCCCTGCCAACAGTGACACATCTTCCCCATTCTGGATCATCGTCCCTACGTCCAAGTTCAGGAGAAATCCCGGGGAACCAACCTTCCGGATGAGAGCCAAGGCCGAAGCCGTGTCATTGATATAATTTGTATGGTAAATGGGCGGGTTTGCCTCCATGCCAACCACTGTCCCTTTCGAAGCAGCATAATCCCCAATCTCACGGAAAAATGAAATGGCGGTGTCAGGTTCTGCACCCTCTGGCAAATTCCGGTTCCTTGGGCATCCAAATACAAGATTCCCGCACCCAATAGCCGCTGCAAAATCAATGGCTTGCTTGGTGTAATCCACCAAAGCCTCCCTCTCCTCCACAGATCCAAACAGCTTTTCCTGACGGCCAAACCAAATAGACTGCATGGACGAAACTACGAAGCCATGCTCCTGTTTCATCGCTCGGCTCCATTCTTCTGCCTCTGGAATCCTGCTGTAAGGAGCTTCCGGGAAAATCCGGGTGGGGGCAATTTCTAAGCCTGAATATCCATATTTTTCCATCAAAGCATATACTTGGATGTCTTGCCCTAATTCCCATCCAATGTTAGATATTGATAAATTCATAGTCCTTCTATTCCTTTCCTTAAGCGCAAAAGATACACAATGCGCCCTTCTATTGCCATTTTTTAGCTTTTCTTTTTTATGTATTTCACGGTTCTTTCCTTTGTGCAAAAAAGACATCTATGCGCTTTTTTGCACAAGTTTTCTGCCGCCCTCAATCTCCTTCTAAAATGCGCATCCTAATATCATGCGCATTTTCTGCCGTAAGGGCCGCTGCATTGATATTTTCCGAGTACCAGTAATAATCGCTGCTGACACGGAACAGGTAGCTGTGCTGCCCTTCCCGGAGGGTAAATGTAAATTTATATTTTTCTGCAAATTTCCCTTTCTTATCTATGCCAAGCTTCAGTTCCGCCTCGGCCGTCCCCTCTTCCTGTCCCGGATCCAGCTCTTTGCTGCCATAACATACCTCCAGCAAAAGGTAATTTCCATCCTCGCACGGGCGGAATAACTTATCCCTGCTAAATTGGTAAACTCCATCTTTTTCCACTAATTCAACCGCCACCGGGTTTTCCGCCGCTTTTTCCCTGTCGGAACTTGCCCACAGTTTTGGCAAAAGGCCGATGGAATAATTGTGGGCAAATTTTTGATAAGAAACTTCCGGGCCGCGGGATTCCTTTCCCAAAACCTCTGGGCCGTCATAGCCATAGCTTACCAGCCCATAAGGATGGCTTAATTTTCCCCGTACTTTGCCTGCCATTTCATCCCGCCGCCCAGACAGGCACCACACGGCAAAAGAGTCCCCATACTTGCACAGGGGAACATAATTTTGATAAATGTATTCTGCCACTTTATAATAGCGGCACTCATTCACAATCCCATCCAATACAAAACTGCTTTCCATAGGCATCAGGACGATAGGGACGCCCTCCATTTCCTCTATAAACCGCCCTTGGGCATATTCCCCAGCAAGCTGTAAGGGCGGCTGTGACACATAGGCTGGATTTTTCCTCCCAAGGGCAGGATACAAAAAGGCCTGGTTGGTGAAATCTACAAAAGTTTCATCCTCATTGAGCAGAACATCTATTACCTCCTGATAGTGGCGTATTGTTTCCTTCAGGCAATCCTCCCATGCCACGCGCTTTACAGGCTCTCCCTTTTCCCGTATGTTTTCCCAATACGTCTTTGGCTGCCCCTCCGGGCTTTCCGCCGGCTCTGGGATTTTCCATGCATCCGTATGTTTTCCCATCTGGGCTGCTGCCCCATCTGCAACCGTGCCTGCATGGAAACTTTCCACTTGGAAGAACATATTATTGTACAAAATAAGCCCTGTAAAAACAGGCAGGAAAAGCCTCCGGTTATTTTTCAGGCAGCTAAAAAACAGGGCAAAAAACAAAAATGCCGGGCACCCTATGGCGTAATAAGCCCCGCTAGCCCCTTCTTCCAGCGGACCATAGGCCAGCCCCCTTGAAAAAAATCCAAAGTAGGCTGTCCCTAACAGCAGCAGCCAAAGCCACCGTTCCGCCCCTGCCTGTTCCCGTAGCTTTCTGGAAAACACAGTAACGAGCAGGCAGGCCGCTGCTGCAAAGGGAAGGAATATGTATGCCCATGCAAATTGGGCCTGCCCAGCATCCCCAAGATCTGCATAAGCCCAATTTGCGCCAGACATCGCTAAGGAAAAAAATTCCCGCAGCCTTTCTGCCGGACGGATCCCTTTTGCCACGCAGGCCCCAAACCACGCCGCTGCCACGGCCGCTGCCCAGCCCGCCAAAGTGGCAGCCAAGGGTTTTACCATATTCCATTTCCGGTAAACAGCCAGATAAACCGCCAATGAAACGGCACATGCAATCCCAAACGCCGCTCCGGTTTCTAACCGGTATAAGGCGCACCAGAGAACCGCAAACCATACAAGCGCTGCCCGCTGCCATGAACTTTTTTTCACAAACGCTGCCACTGCAAGGCATATGAGCAGCCCAAGGCCATATTCATTCCAATATTCCCCAAACGGGAACAGAAGCGAGGCAAACAGGGCTGCATGTTCATCCCACGCGCATTTCACAAGATAAAAAAACAAAACAGCAAGCAACGGCTGCAAATACCCTGCATAAGGGCTGAAAATTGCACCTGCCGCATCTTGGTTCAGAATCCCATAAAGAATCCCTTCCCATACACCCGCCATCATATGCCCGCTGATATGTTCTGCCAGCGGGAGAGAGCCAAAATTCAGAAAATCCCCAATCAGCACGCTGCGGCTGGCCGTTCCAAACATATCCGCGCCATAAGAACCCTCCAACGGCGCCTGCACATACAGGCAGGAAATGCCAAAGGCTAACATCGGGTATGCCAGACGTTTCCACCACCGCAGCGCCCACCTCTTCCGGTATGCCAGCACAGAGCACACTGCGCATGCCGCGGCTGCACAGAATAAAACCACGCCATAAAACCCCCGCAGCTGCACCACAAAAACCCCATATTGGTTCAAGATATTGACAAGTTCAATATAGAAAGATGTCAGGAAAGGAACCGTGGAAGAAAAAATTGCGCTGCAGGCAAGGAAAGCCTTTACCCTCTTGTCTTGGAACTGCTTTTTCCCAATTTTTGCAAGGACGATACAAACTATGCAGAATAAGGTCTGTATGCCGACCAGCAGTTTTCCCTCCTGCCAGCCAGCCCCCGCCACGCTGGCTGCCGGGATGCTCACCGACAGCCCTACGGACAATAGCTGGGCATATTCCTCCGCCATCATATTTTTTTCCAGGTGCAGCAGCAAATAAGCTGCCAAGGCCATAAGGACCAGCATCACCAAATTCGTGGAATAGGCAAGCACAGACGAATCCTGTTCCATATCCCCAAAAAACAGGATGCACCGGAACACAAGATGTACGTCCGCCAGCACAATGAAATGGCCTGCAAATTCTAAAATACGCCGGCTCTCCCGCACCCTGTCTTTTTGCAGGACGTCATTCGCCAACAGGAAAAACAGCACAAAAGAAACTGCAAAGAACAAAATCCAGCTATGGAAATTCTGTATCCTTTTGGACACATCCACGCCGGACAGCACGCCCCTCCCAATCATCCGGCGGAATTCTGCCATCTGGTTCAGCCCGCTGTCCAATGGGCAATAAAACAGCGTGAAGGAAACGGAAAAGTAAACGGCATACCAGATTCCTTGTTTCCGCTCCGATTTTTGGAAGGAACGGTACAAATCCCCAAATCTGCAAACTGCATAACCCAAGGCCGCCGCCATCAGGGCATAGAAGAAAATATTCTGGTAGCCAAACAGCTGGCCCAGCCCTCTTTCCCAAAACATCTGTGCCTTCCCGCCGCCCAACAAAAGCGCCAGCAGGAACATGGCTTTGAAAAGCCAAATGCCATATTTCCTGCCAACGGAAATTGCCTGTTTCATAAACCCACTCCCTTTCTGTTTTCCCTCTTATTCCCTGCTAATCAGGATTAAGCCATTTTATCCACTATTTTTCTGGTGCAATAATATCATTACAAACAGCAGAATAAATGTATTAATCAAATATAATGGCCAAAAATATCTAAAATCAGCCCATCCTGTAGACAATATAAAGCTTAACATGTGGCCAATGGATGGTGCCAAAATAACCATATAATTCACGACATTCAGGGTTGCTCCCCCGTCAAGGAAAATATCCCATACCGCATCCTACCTTACAATTACTGCCCTAGCCATTATTACTGGATTCCGCAGGAATGTTTGGATATAATTTTTTATAAAATCTACCGGTTCAACTGCTAAATCATAGGACTGCAAAGACCCTGTAGGATTATAACTATACTCTGCATTATTATTTTCTGTCATGATATATACCATCTGCAATGTTCCTTCCGAAACCTCGCCGCCAGCATAATACACACCCAAAATATCTTGGCTTAACCCAATATTACATTCCATGCCGCCCGGGATCTACTACTCCAAAATAAAGATAAGCCAGCCCTTTCACTAAGGCAATCATTGCCACTACCATTGCCAATGTACCGATTACTTTCACATTTTTATACAGCAAAAGCAGCATCGCTGCAGCTATCATTAAGAAATGCCTCAATTCTATTTTCCCGGTAAAAATATATTCCTGACAACGCAACAGCCAATTCCAAATAAACATACCATCTTCCCCTCTTCTTCATCCAATACTAGCTTTGCCAATCTTGCAACGTAACTCCCAGATTTAGTGGATATACAAAGATTCTGTGCTCCACAAGGGCAGCCGTTCTTTTCCTGATACAAATTCCTGAATGGCTTTCGTGCATGGGATTTCCTACATTCCATCTGTTTCTATGTTGGCTGATGTTATAATACTGCCGTTCCACTTCACCAAATGTAACAATGTAAATAATCCTTAGGAACGCGCACAAGGCCAAAATGACAAGCACCACTTTTTTCATACAGGGAATTCTTCAACACGCCTCCTCCCCTTCATCCACAAACTTTTTAATTTCTTCCAATACTGCTCCCTTCCCCATCACATATCCTTGTTTCCCGCCAAAAACATGATCCCAGACCGTCCGGTAATCATAATCTGCCGGAATCCCTGACAATTCATTAACAAATTCTTTTCCAGAGAGGTATTGGTAAATCTCTCCAGAAGAAACCGGCTCCGTTGCAGGATGCCACAGCTTAATGCCATTTTTCCGCGCAGTTTTGATATCATCCCACAAACGCATCAGTGGATAAAATTGGTAAATGCTCCTGCTGTCCGTAAAATTCAATGCAGAAAACCCCAAAGACCGGAATTTCCTTTTCAGCATATTTCTCTCCTTTTCCTGCAGCTCCTTTACTTTATAAAACCCATTATCCTGAACCTGATAATAGGGTAACAGCTCTGGATCTTCCCCCGCTAATTCTTTCATCTTTTCCTGCTTCAACATAAACGGAATAACATTAATATAATCATATATAAAATTTTTCTTGATATTTTTCCCAAACAATCCCGGAAGCCGGATAATTAAGGCATCTTGGTACTGCTCCCGCACCCACTCTTCCAATTGGTAACGGTTGTAACCATAAGCGTGGAGGCCTTCCAGGTCAATTTTTGAGCTTTCATCCACCCCTTTTGGCACTTTGAATACATCAATGGTAGAAATCAGAACCAACTCCTTTGGTTGGATACTCCTGATATTTTCTTCTGCCTGTAAAATCAGTTCCATATCTTTTTCCGGATCATTATTCGCCAAATATTTTTCAGCCCGAAGCCCAGCATAAACCAATAAATCCGGCCTTGTCCCATAAGCCTCCGTGATATTTTTTGAATTATAAACTGCGTCAAACTGCCCTTTCTGATATAAATTACTCCCTACAAAACCTGTATAGCCTACGAGTGCTTCCATTTGTCTTTTCTCCCTGCTTTTGTAATCTTCTAAATCATTTACCAATTACTGAATTCTTCTATTGTTTATTTATCCTTATCCCAACCACAAATCAACTTCTGCAGATAATTGTTTAAACGTAATCTGCAAATTCTAAAAATGCACAATTTTTAATTCTTCCTTATTTTTTTCTGTTACCACTTTCCACAAATAATATCGTGGTTCCTGGTTCTCATCATAATCAAGATTATAAATCTCTACTTTTCTATCTTTCCAATTTACAATCCAATATTCATCCACTTCCTGCTGGCAGTATAACTCCATCTTTTCTCTCCGGTCATATTGTTCCGTTGAAGGGCTTAAGACCTCCATGGCAAACCGCGGGACATCTAAGAAAGAATTTTCTTTCCGGGCTTTCACCCTGCAATTGATGGATGCGTCTGGCATAACAACTTTTTCTTTCCCATCTTTTGTACGCCATTTATATGGCACATTATCTGAAAATACATAACATGTACTATGGAGCAGCTGCGCCCTGACTGCAGAAATAAAATTAACAGTCACGGCAGAATGTTCCGGCCTTGCACCTGCCATGCCTGTGATACGTAAATCCAAACTCATCCCAAGATCTTCTTTCTTGCCAGCATACGTTTATTATAGCAGATTTCCCAATTATTTCAATCTGCTCAGTAACCCACCTGCCTAATCCCTGACAATAGAAGCTGGGAGCCATGGACGGCGCCCACAGCTCCCAGCAAACATGTTACTGCCGTTCCACAATCGTGCCTTCCCGGTATGCGCACAGCAGTTTTTCCAAATCTACAATGCTCTCTTTGATTTCCTTGCCCACATCCGTATCTGCCACGGTCCTCCGCAGGTTCACATGCTGCACCAGCATCATGTGGGAATGGATGTCGCTCCCATTCTGTACCGCTTTCTCCACAGATTCAAAAGGCTGGTGGGCAGCAAGGAGGAGGCCGTAGGAATTATAGATCAAGGTATAGCCTGCAATCCCTGTTTTCGGCTGGTATGCCTTGGAAAAGCCCCCGTCAATAATCAAAAGTTTCCCATTGCATTTCACCGGAGATTCCCCCCGCTTGGTTTCCACCGGCACATGGCCGTTGATGATATGGGAATCCTCATCCTTAAGGCCAAATTCCCGCAGGATTTTATTCACGATTTCTTCCTGCTCCAGCAGGTGGTAATACGGGTTCTTGGGCTCCTTGTGGGTTGCTTTGTCCGCAATGAAATACCGCTCAAAAGTAGTCATTTTAGATTTCCCAAATACCGGGGAATTGGCGTTCTGCCAGATGAACCACAGGATGTCCAAGCCCTTCTGTTTTTCTGCCGGGTCAATGGAATAATAACCTTTCCTTGCATAATGCTCCAGCACGTCATAAAGTTCCTTGCCGCTGTACTCCCCGTCATAGACGCGCACCTTTTTAAAGCTGCCGTCCTCGTTAAAAGGCACGCAGCCGTGGTACAGAAGGTTCCCGTTGTAAACTTTATACAGGCTTCCCTTGGTATACAGGAACCGGATATGCTTCTGCAATTTTTCGCAGTTGATAAATGCCGTCACCAGACGGTCCACCACGTCGGCCTCCTCTGGGGACAGCTCATAGGGATTCTTCCGGTCAATGGTGGGGAAGCAGGTGTCTTTGAGGGGATATGTTTTTCCCTCTACGGTAACTGTCCCTTTTTCCAAATCCATTTTATCCAAAAGGAGCCGATGGTCCATGGCAAATTCCGGATGCCTTTTTATTAGCTGCCCTTCCAGCTTAAACTGGATAATGGTGATGGCCTTGTGCATCTTTTCATCCAACTGGACATCTTTTACATCGTATTCTTCTTCCCGGTAATCCAGATGGAACACATCGCAGGGATCTTTATCATACCGCTCCAGCGCAAACCGCACCAAGGGGATCAGGTTAATCCCATACCCATCTTCCAAGGTATTCAGGTTCCCGTATTTTGCGGAAATACGGATAACATTTGCAATGCACGCAGGGTTGCCGGCCGCTGCCCCCATCCACAGCACATCGTGGTTGCCCCACTGGATGTCCACCGAATGGTGCTCCATCAGCGTATCCATAATCAAGTTCGGGTACGGCCCCCGGTCGTAAATATCCCCCACTACATGGAGATGGTCCACAATCAGCCGCCTTATCAGGTTGCAGAATGCAACCACCAGTTCCGACGCCCGCCCCGTGCGGATCACAGAATTGATAATCTCATTGTAATATGCCTCCTGGTCCGACACGTCTGGGCGGCCAGTCAGGAGCTCTTCAATGACATAGGCAAAATCCTTGGGCAATGCCTTGCGGACTTTGGAGCGGGTATATTTCGATGAAGCGCATTTGCAGATGCGGATTAAGCGGTACAGGGTAACTTTGTACCAATCCTCCAAATTGTCCTCTGTTTTCAGCACCTGCTTCAGCTTTAGTTCCGGGTAGTAAATTAATATGGCAATGCCCTTTTTCTCTGCCACGGAAAGGCTGTTCCCGAATTCATCCTCAATTTTCCGTTTGATGGCCCCAGATCCATTCTTCATCACATGCTGGAACTGGTCATATTCCCCATGGATATCTGTGATAAAATGCTCCGTCCCTTTGGGCAGGCTTAAAATTGCCTGCAGATTTACGATTTCTGTGGCTGCTGCCGGAATCGTGGGGTATTGCTTCGCCAGCCCTTTTAAATACCTGATTTCTCCTGCTTCCATTCTGCTATCTCCCTGTTTTCTCCTAAAAACTCCTTTGTGTTACACATTGTTATCCTGCCAGCCTTTTCTGGCATCAGGCTGCCATCATTCACTGCCCAGTACTGTTCCTGGCTGCATGGATGCCTGACAGCC
>CAJTWA010000001.1:0-194645 GCA_910580195.1 uncultured Lachnospiraceae bacterium | reverse complement strand
GCTGCCATCATTCACTGCCCAGTACTGTTCCTGGCTGCATGGATGCCTGACAGCCCTTTCTGGCATCAGGCTATTTAATGGTTCCATGCCTAAATCCTATCCTAGGATGCGCCAATTACATCTTTCATGCCATACATCCCAGCAGGCTTTCCTGCCAAGAATTTCGCTGCCTCCACGGCGCCTTTCCCAAAAATCCCCTTGGAGTAAGCAGTATGCCTAATCTCAATGACTTCGTCCAGCCCAGCAAAAATCACCTCATGTTCCCCTACAATGCTGCCGCCCCGGACTGACTGGATCCCGATTTCCTTTTTCTCCCGCTTCTTTTGTTCCTTTGTCCGGTCATAGGTGTACCCATAGCTGTCCCCCAAGGCGCTGTTTATAGCATCCGCCAGCGCCAAAGCTGTCCCGCTGGGCGCGTCCACCTTCTGGTTATGGTGCTTTTCCACGATTTCCATGTCAAACCCCGCAGGGGCAAGTATATTTGCTGCCTTCTTCAATAGGTCCATAAGCACATTAATGCCAAGGGACATATTCGCAGATTTCAGCACGGCTACCTGCTTGCTGGCTTCTTCCACCTTCCCAAGCTGCTCCCCGCTGAGCCCTGTCGTGCACAGGACCACAGGCAGCTGGTTGGCTGTGCAGTAATCCAGCAGGCCATCCACTGCAGGGGCTGCCGCAAAATCCACTACCACATCGGCCTTAATTTTACACTCCTCTATCTTGCCAAACACCGGGTAGGGGTTTTCCACCCCTTGATAGGGGTCAATCCCTGCCACAATCTCTATCCCTTCATCCTCCCGGCAGATAGCGGAAATCACCTGCCCCATTTTCCCATTGCACCCATGCATAATCATTTTCACCATGTCTGTTTCCTCCTATGTAAATTATGCTTTCCCATACTTTGGGAATATTTATCCATCCTTGCCCTAGAAACAGAAAATGCCTAACTATCATCCAGCAAGTACCCTAGCAATGATAGGGCTGCCCCATGGAGGTAACGGGACTGTAAGGCACGGCGGCACGCCAATGCCCTTATATTCTATCATCCATATCCTCCATGTGGCAACCCCTTATATCTTATGCAGCCTAACTGAGGGCAAACGAGCCACCTTTCTGTACGCAGGAAATCCTAGGACGCCCTCCATTTAAGCAAACAGCCTATGGGCATCCCACAATTTCCGTCCCCAAAGGCCTATCCAGCCCATTTACTCTTGCGCTAAGGAAATCCCAAACTCCTTCATTGCTTTCGCTAATTTTTCTACATTTTCAGGCTCCATGTCGCCTAAGGGCGCCCGCAGGGACCCAACCTTCCATCCCATCAGGTTCATGGCAGCCTTAACCGGTATCGGGTTCACCTCGCAAAACAGCGCATCTACCAGAGGGAGCGCCTGAAGCTGCATCTTAAGCGCCTCCTCATGGTTCCCATTTAAGTAATTCATCACCATGTCATGGGTAAACTTCGGCGCAATATTGGAGAGCACGGAAATCACCCCAATCCCGCCGCAGGAAAGGAGCGGGATCACCTGCCCGTCCTCACCGGAATACACGTCAAAATCCCCTTGGGTCAGCTCCATCACTTTCAGGGTATAAGAAATATCACCCACGGCATCCTTCATGCCAACAATGTTTTCAACGTCCCTGTTTAAAGCCGCTGCTGTCGCTGCCTCAATCTTGCAGCCCGTCCTGCCCGGGATATTGTACATGATAATGGGGATATCCACACTTTTTGCCACTTGGGTATAATAACCAACCAACCCTTTTTGGGTTGCTTTGTTGTAATAAGGCGTCACAACCAATAGGCCGTCCGCCCCTGCAAGCTGTGCTTTGTGGGACAGCTCTACTGCCGTCTTGGTGCAGTTGGAACCAGTCCCTGCAATCACTGGGATCCGCTTATTTACGATGGAAACTGCAGCCCCTATCACCTCAAGGTGCTCATCTACCGTAAGGGTGGAGGCTTCGCCTGTAGTGCCTGTGATTATAATGCTGTCTGTCCCGTTCTTTATCTGGTCTTCTAAAATCTCTTCTAATTTGCCATAATCCACGTCCAGATTTTCCTTCATCGGTGTAACGAGCGCAACACCCGCGCCTTTAAAAAGTGCCATATACCTTCCTCCTTGTTTGCTCAGAAATAGAACGTACGCTCTGCGGACTTTCTATTACCATGAATAAAAAGCCGGCTGGATAAGCCGGCTTAAAGACTCTGACATTTGCAAAAAACCATGTTCCCTGCTCATAAACCTGATAGCTCTCCATCCATCGTAAGATGACAGTCATATAATTGTTCACTATATGCCCAAGAACCCCTTTTCAGGAAAGGAAATTCTTTCGGCGCCCTTCCCTTTCATTTACTGTCACCTGTGCCTGCCACATCCAGTAAACTACTTATGAACCACGCAACCTCTATCTATGTTCTGTTCCTGTGATACCTGTAAGCCAAATGGTTTGCCAATATGTCCCCATGGTCCTGCAGCCCCAAGGGAAACAGCAAATCATTTGGCAAATACATCAACGCTTAAGTATAACGCTAATATAGCATTTTCCAGCTGCAAAGTCAACAAGGATTCGTCAATCTGCATGGATTTCATAGATTTTCAGGGCATACTTGCCCAATGCCTCATTTACATGTTTTCCGGTCAGCATAAGTTCTGTATCTTCAGACTTGGATTTCATCAGTACCTGCAAATCCTCTTCAGAAACCATGTGGTTATCCAAAAGCTCTAAAAAACTGTCCAAGATTAAGAGGTTACATTCCCCTGTCACCAGGACTTTCTTCGCAAAGTTAAACCCATTGCGGATATTCATGCTTTCTTCCTTCTGCTCCTCTTCGGAGAGTTCGGCAAAATCTTTCTCAAACCTCGCAAAACTGAAGAATTTTATCTCCGGTTCCAGCCTCTGCAAAAAGTCCAGTTCCTCATCTTTTTTCCCTTTCAGGAACTGGATGATGATTGCGCTGCTCCCTAATGCCGCAGACTGGACGGCATAGCCAAGGGCCGCCGCCGTTTTCCCTTTTCCCTCCCCGCAATAAACAGTAACCATTTCTTTACACATGCCATTTTCCTTTCTTTTATACAAAGCCTTTTTTTAAAATACCACATACCTTCGGAAAATGCAAATTTTTGTCAAATCGTTGTTTTTAAATTGTGTATTTTGCAGTATGTACCCTCATTTCTTTCAAAAAACTCCCCTTGTATTCCGTCTATTCAAGATATTCCACCTTGCTTACAGAAACTTCATAGGCAACCCTGTGCTCTACCTCTGTTTCCGAAAGTTTTTTTACATACTCCCTGCTCTGGATTCTCCCATACACCTGCACATGCCCCCCAACCTCAAAGCCAGAGGCATATCTGGCATTCCTGCCCCAGCAGATGCATGGTATGTAATCGGATTTCCCATAAGAGCGGTTAACCGCAATCAGCAGGTCTGCAATTTCCCTCCCAAGGGGCGTTTTCCGGTAAATAGGCTCCTTGCAGATATAGCCGTCCAGAAAAATCTGGTTGCTTTTCTCCCCTTCCGGGATTTCATCCACAAATTCCAGTTCCCGCACAAATACAGACAGGACCAGACGGTTCCTTTTCTCTTCGTGCCTGTTGTAAGAACGGAACTGGCCGTCCACCCGGATATACTGCCCAATATAACTATGCTGCGTATCAATCAGTCGTTCGGAAATCATCATTGGGATGATGTCTGCAAAATTGCTCAGCCGGTTCACAGACACTTCCACCATATAGAAGCCTTCCCCGAATACCTCGTGACTATACTGGAAATCTGAAACGATCTCACCAGTAATTGTAACCTGATTGTTTTCAAAAATTTTATCTGCCATGAGTATTAGTCCCCTTTCGTATATCGACGGCAAATCGATGACGTATGAATTTTTTTAAAAGAATACCATTGGGCGCCTAAAAATATTCGCAGTTCCTGTCGACAGGATTTAGTCTTTACGAAATCCCCTCTTCGGGATATAATAATACAAGCAGCATGTTTGGAAAAAACATTTGCCCATCCGGCCCTTGGGCATGCATGCCCTGCCCCATGCTGAAACGTGCTGGAATAAGCAAAAATAGGCAAAAATGCTGCAAAATTAAAAAATCTGGAAAGAGGTAAACACAATGGCCCAAAACCCAATTGTAACATTTGAGATGGAAAACGGCGACACCATAAAAGCGGAGCTGTATCCTGAAATTGCACCGAACACCGTAAATAATTTCATCAGCCTTGCCAGCAAGGGCTACTATGACGGCCTTATCTTCCACCGTGTCATAAAAGGCTTCATGGTCCAGGGCGGCTGCCCGGACGGGAACGGGATGGGAGGCCCCGGCTACAGCATCCGGGGGGAATTTTCCCAGAACGGCTTCCCCAATGGGTTGAAGCACACCGCAGGCGTCCTTTCCATGGCCAGGGCAATGGCACCGGATTCTGCTGGCTCCCAGTTCTTCATCATGCATCAGGATTCCCCGCATCTGGACGGGGCTTACGCCGCCTTCGGGAAAGTAACGGAAGGCATGGAGGCAGTCAACCGGATTGCAGAAACTGCTACCGATTATTCAGACAGGCCTATGGAGCCGCAGGTAATGAAACGGGTGACGGTAGACTGCTTTGGGGTGGAATACCCGCAGCCTGAAACGGTGTAAGCCCGCAGCATGGAACGGTGTAAGCCCGCAGCCTGGAACGGTGTAAGCCCGCAGCCTGAAACGGTGTAAGCCCGCAGCCTGAAACGCTACGGGAAGTGAAGCTTTGGAGGAACCGCCCCATTGCTGGCAGCAGGGCGGTTCCTTCTTTCTGGCAGCGGGCTAACCCCCTATCCCTGCCAGCTTCAAAATAAGCCTTACAGCCCTCTGCAGTTCCTGTCCAAACTTGGTGTAGCTTGGCGCCCTGTCCCTCTTGGCATAATTCCTTGCCACTGCCCCCGTCTTGCCAGCCCTAACAGCTTCTTTGACCTGAGGGTGGCAGGGGATGGCTCCCAGCAGTTCCCCATCTACCCGGTAAAGGCGTTCTAGGTTCCGTCTGGTATACAGGCCATCCTCAAAATAATTCCCAACAAGGAAAAATACTTTCCCACGGAGCTTCGGCGGGTTCCGGTAATAGTCCCCAACCAATTCCGATTCCTGGTCCATGTTCAGGACGCAGATATCGGCTTCCCTTAGGACGCCTTGGGCAAAATCGTCTTTCCTGCTCCCGCAGTCCACAAATACCACGTCAAAACATTCCTCCACTGCATCCAGAACCTGCCGTAACCCAGTAAACAGCGGATCTATGTGCCACCACTCCTGCTCCGGCCTCCTGCTGCCGGGCAGGCAGTACATCTTATCTTCGATGACTGGCTGCATATTGGCTAAAACTGCTTGTTTTGTCAGTTCTTCCCGCCGCTTTCCCAGCAGGCAGTCCAGCCCGCTGGCTGCAAAATAATCCTGCTGTTCTGCTGTCAGCAAGATCCCCCCTGCATCCGGCTGTCCCGCTGACAGCAAGCTCCGCCTTGCATCTTGCTGTCCCGCTGCCAGAAGAATCCCCCCTGCATCCTCATTTCCAATGCCTGAAAATGGCCCTGAAACAGGGGTGTGGCATCCTCTATCTGGACGGTTCCTTGCAAATTTTCCCTTTTCCTGCCTGCTCCCTTTTTTCTTTCTTTGCAGTTCTTCCTTTTCCCGGTTATCCGGAAAATTCCGGACGGTATTGCTTTTATAACGGCCTCCCACCAAGCTTTTTTCCAATTCTTCCCCTTGGTAGCCGCCAGAAATGGCTGCCACGGAGATTGGGTACATCCATGCGGATGCACAAGCCACAAGTGACATATGGAAAGCTGTTTCCACTTGGTTTTCTTCACTCCAAAATGCTATTTTCATGATATCTCTCCTTATTATTCCCGCAAATTGGAAAAAGGAGTCCTCACTGACAGATAGTTTGGGTTCAGGGATTCAAACGGACCATAATTGCTGCACATTTAGAAATTCCGCGCAAAGACAATTGCACATTGAACAAAAGATATGTTCATCATACACGGGCCTGCCGGGTTTGTAAATGCTTTTTCTAAATATTTAGAAAAACTTTAGTTTCTTCATCTATTTATTAGAAATTTCGTGAAAATTTCAGATTCTCACATGCTTACGACTAAGGTGTCGTACCCATCTTGGCGCAGCTGGGCCTGAAGCTCCATGGCGCCCTCCAAGCTGTCTTCCCTGCCTACAATTACTGCATAGTAAGGGTCTTCCCAGCGTATGGATACAAAATACCCTTGGTCCTCCAACTGTTCTTTCAGGTATTGCGCATTGGACTCATAGCGGTACAAGCCTACCTGCACGCCATATTTTCTGGCAGGCGGCGCCAAAGGGACTGCCTTCTCCACGCCAGCCACGATAGCATCTACCATCTGGTTAAACTGCTGGTCAAACAATGCATTGTCCGCTTCATTGTTGATAAAGCCAAGTTCCATCAGGACCGCCGGCATCTGGGTCCTCCGCAGCACCACAAGCCCGGGCCGTTCCACTACCCCGAGGTCTTTAAACCCAAAATCCACAAGTTCTTGGTTAATGGCCTCCCCAAGCCTTGCGGCCTCCGTCCCTGTTTCATACACCAAAGCCTGCGTTCCGCTGTAAGTATTGGGGTTTATCCCGGAATTCCGGTGGAAAGAAATAAAATAATCGGCGCCGGAGCGGTTGGCAATCTGTGCTTTTTCAAAAGGGGAGTCGTAACGGTCCGTGGTCCTTGTGTAGAGCACGTTATAGCCTGCATCCTCCAGCTTCTTCCCAACTGCAAGGGTTACGCGCAGGGCATCGTCTTTTTCCTTCCTTCCATTGTAAGAAGCGCCATTATCATAGCCCCCATGTGCCGGATGTTGTATGCGCAAATACTTTCCATATGTGCTACATTTAAACTGCTTTACCTTCCTGAAAAAAATCAGAAAACAAATGTTCCAATTCGTTTCCAAAATTATATTTGATTTTAATTTTGTGATTCTCATACACAACAATCTGGTCTACCATCTCTACAATCACTTCTCTATCCAGCTTTTCAATGTCTTTCATCTCCAGCAGTCTTTTCAGCCACGGCATCTGAAATACGTCCTCCGTAACGCTTTCTTTCACTTTTCCTTCCAATGTTTCTGTCTGTTTTTTATAAAACTCTTCTTTTTTCAGGTAATCTTCACGGTAAGTAAAAAATTCTTCTTTTGAAATTATCCCCTCTTTATAATCTTCATAGGCTGATTTCTTTAACTTCTGCACCCGCCCTAATTCAGCTTTTACCCTGACAAGCTCTTTCCGGACGATTTCCTCTGCTTTGGGATGATGAAAAGACGGATTCTCCACAAGCCTTTGTATATCATTGACGTTCTGAATGATTGTCCTTAAATCATTTAGTATAATTTCCTCCAGCACATGGAATGGCAATGTATGCGGCGTACAGTACCCTTTTCCATGACGTTTATATGTCCCACAGTAAAAAGAATATGCTTTACTCCCATCTGTGCGTTTCCAAAAATTCTTCATCATAGCCCTGCCACAATCTGCGCATATGATAAATCCGGCAAAAATGTTCTTATTTTCTTCCAGCCCCATATCCCTATGGCGTTTTGACAAAAGCTTCTGTGTCTTTTCCCATGTTTCCAAGTCAATGATTGACTCATGGGTGCCTTTGACCACAATCCAGCCTTCTTTATCCACCAATTTCTGCTTGCCCTTCATTCTCTGGTGCTTTTTTCCCTGCACCATATTCCCCCGGTACATCTCATTCTTCAGCATGATGTTGATGGTAGAATATGTCCAATAAGAAGTACTTTCCAGACGGTTGCAGTTCTTGTAATTTAAACCGTTTGCCATTTTATACTCGGACGGGCAGAGGATTCCTTCTGCATTTAAAAGCTTGGCAATGCTCAGTTTCCCCATTCCCCCTACATATAAACGGAATACCTTCCTCACCACCTCTGCAGCGTATTCGTCAATGATAAGCTTATTCTTGTCTGCAGGCGATTTCTTATAACCGTAACTGGTGAACGAACCGATAAACTCCCCCGCTTTCTGCTTTGATTTTACTGTTGCCTGGACTTTTTTGGAAATATCCCTGGCATACTGTTCATTGAAAATATTTTTAATGGGCAGAAGCATGTCATACGCCTGCCGGATGCTGTCAATCCCGTCTGACACAGAAATAAACCGCACCCCCAATTCTGGAAATACCCGCTCCAAATAACGCCCTGTGTCAATATAATCCCGTCCAAATCTGGATAAATCCTTTACAACAACACAATTCACCCTCCCTTCCTCTATATCTGTAATCATTCTCTTAAAACTGGGACGGTCAAAATTGGTGCCTGTATACCCGTCGTCCACATAGACGTCATAAATGATAAGGTTTTCCACTTTTGAAACATATTCTGTCAAAAGTTTCCTCTGGTTCCCTACGCTGTCACTTTCCTCCTTATCGCCGTCTTCCCTTGATAACCTGATATAAACAGCCGTGTAAAATAATTCTGATTTTTTCATTTCCTCACCTATGCGGCTGCTGTACTTGTAAACAGCATCATACCATATTTTGTTTTCCAGTTCATTTCTGCGTTTGCTTCACTTTGCCATATCTTTTTTTGCAATATCTTGGTCCAGATGGGCTTTCATAATGCGGATCAGCAGTTCCTCTACGGAAAACTTTGCTAAATATTCCCTTTCCACTGTATATTGGACTGATTTTTTCTCTTTCAAATTTGTCTGTCCCCCTGTTAAAATTACTGTTTTTCCAACATATGCTCATAGGCTTTTCCTATATGTATTGCCTGTCGGTATTTCCCGTCAAAGTGATATGCTTATCCGCCGCCCATTTCATTTATTCTTATTTCATGGAACTATTATATTTTCTGAACAGTAAAAAGTTTGTATGCTTAAGAAGCCAGTAAATCCTTATCAATTACTGGCATTTCCTGCATTAATTGTGTTATGCGCAATTCGGGACTTTGGCCCATAAAATGAAAAATATATTTCCGCAGATAACGCATCATGGCTCCTTCCGATACTTTCCCTTTTGATGGAGTACGTTGGTAGCGGATTTATTCGGAGATATGGACAGATCCTTCCAAGGTAAGTTCCCGAAGCCCCGTAAGAGCCGGGACGGAAAGAAAATACCAGTCAAGCAGGCGCAGAGGAACGCCAAAAACTTTTGCTGCCTGATAAGCGTCTTCTGCCATCTGTACTACGTGGGATGCGTTGGAAATACAGGAAGAATCCCAATTGCAGAGTGCTTGCAGGCCGCCATGGAGCCGGATGCTCAGCGGAATGCAGGCCAGGCTATGGATGTGTCCGGCAAGAATCCCCAGCCCGCCGAGATAAAATTTCATGGTAAACTCCCTGCTCATGGCATTTATCAGTGCCATTTATACCGTATGAAACAGCCGAATGGCACGGCGGCCTCAAAGAGTGTCCTTAGATATACAAAAAGACGAGCCATCACTGGCCCGCCTAAATATCTCAACTTTATTCCACATATTGCTCTTTTTCTCAATATTCGCTAAAATCTTTTGGATAAAACAGCCCTATCCGCATCTGGGATTTTTAAAATAGACATTGCCTGTTCTGCTGTCATCTTCATGGCCTCCATAAGATTTTTAATATGCTCAAATGAATTATCAATTCTTTCCTTGTCTTTTTCTCTGTTAATCCTTTCCTCCATTGCCTTACTCATTTGGCTTCGGCCTCCTTCCGTTTCTTTGAAATGCCTTACCGACTTTGCAAGTTCCTGATAAAACATATCGACTGCACTTGTACAGCGGAAATCATGCATCAGTTTCCCTACGGGGTCACTATCATTTTTATAGCTGCCATTCACATAAATAATATGCGCGCCATCCCCAAATAACGCCCCTGATTCTTGTATCGTCCTTTCCACATGGTATAGCGGCAATCCCATTTTCATATAGTCATTCTTTGTAATGAATATCACATAGGATTCATGAATTTCTTTGAATTTCTGTTTTTCTTTCAGCATCTTCGTATCTAACATGCTGCTGTGAAATCTGGCTCTGTGAACGTCTGCCCCAGCATTCTCATTTTGTACTTCAATATCATACACTTTTCCGTCAGAACCCTTGGCATAAATATCAAGCTTGATAGAGCGTCCTCCTGTGACCGGATTCTTATATTCCCTCTGTGCCACCACTTCCGTGACTTCCATATCGTTCCTGCCAAGAATAATGTTTAAAAGAAGTTCCGTTGCCTCCGTGTTTCTGTCAAACACAATTGTCATAAACTCGTCATCCAGAAGGGTAAATCCTTCCAACAGCCCTAAATTTTCTTCCTCACCATTCAGCTTTACTGCATCGCTCAAACACCCACCCTCTTTCTTGTTATCGGCTTATTCATATTATAACTTCTGTTACAGCTTTCAGCAACACTAATTCTGGCTTATCTAAGATAAGGCTTGTCCCCCCTCACACATGTTTGTTACTGTTTACTCTGTTCTCAGTAACACATGTTTCATTTGATGCAAGTACAGCAGCTTCCTTTCTCTGCGTATTTTATTATTTATTTACCTGCGCAACTAATATCCGCCGTGCCCTGCATCTAATATAATTGTAACTGCCATGGTTTCTCCTTCCTGTGCCCAATTTGGCACAAACAAATCTTTTCCTGTTACTGTCCCAGCTGGCTGTACGGGCTATCAATGCTGTGAACAGCAACATTTTCCTTTATCATATGCACTGGGCAATAGAAGTTTCCTTTTCCAGTATAGAATCTATAGCCTTCTTTACGTCCCCTTCCTGCAAAAATCCACAGGACTGCAATTCTCTGCCCTGTGGATTTTCAGCCTCATTAATTTTTATCTTCTGCTGCATCAAGTTCTATGCGCAATGCTTCTACATCATTTTGGGAATAGCTGGGCACCAGAGATACAATTTCCTCTGCAGGATAGTTCTTTTTTATCATACGTGTTACAATCTGCTTTGCGGTTTTTTCCAACGCCTGCCTCTTCTCTTCCTCATGCATCTGTGTGGCCTGCTGCAATGCCTGCCTCTTCTCTTCCTCATACATTTGTGTGGCCTGCTGCAATGCCTGCCTCTTCTCTTCTTCAAAAATTTGTGTGGCCTGCTGCAATGCCTGCCTCTTCTCTTCTTCAAAAATTTGCGTAACCTTAAGCAGCGCCTGCTGCTTTTCTTCTTCAAATATCTGCGCTACCTGTGTCATTTCAATCGCCCTCCTTATTTTATCCGCCGTTTCGCGGTCTATGACTTTATCTGTAAATGCCAGAATTCCGGAGAGGGCGAAGAGCTGCTGCCCATGGTCTTGGATTTGCGCTGCAAGTTCCACGCTTTCCCGGATTTTCTGCTGTTTCTCTTCCACATTCCGGTAGGACAGGGGAAGTATAATGACTTCCATCAGTTCCTCATCGTCCAGCCGCTCATTTTTCTTTACCTTTTGCTTTAGGTGTTGGAAAATCCCTTTGGAATCCAGTTCTGAAAGGAAGGCACATTCCAATGACATTTTCACTGCCCCAATATCATATTCCATGGACACCTGTTTCCGTTCAATGTCCCCCGTATAAATTACAACCATGCGTAAGTTTGGGCAGGGCTGCTTTTCTTTTAGGTAACGGCTGGCAATTCCAGCCATGTAATGCAGGTATTTTACCTTATCCTCGTCCTTGTATGCGCTTTCATAATCCACAATTGCCGCCGTCCCGTCCGCAAGTTCAAAGATATTGTCCAAGCGGAGTTCGTTTGCCTTCACAGTTGGGATGTTGGTGGGCAATACATGGCGGATTTCCGGAAGATCCAGCCCATAGACGCGGAATGATTTCCCTTTCAAGTTCTCTGCCAGCATCTTGCTGGTAATATCCTTATTCTGGTATGCAATCTCTATGCTGCCCATATCCTTCCCCTTTCTTAGCCCCCTAGCAGGCCCATTCCCCTCCATGCTTGGTTCCCTTTGCTTAGCCTCCGTAACAGGCATCCCCTCTTGGGGCTCTTTAGGACTTGCATTGGTTTTTCCGGCGTGGGGCTGGGCTGCCATGAAAAGCGGCCTGATGCCCATCATCTCCATGGTTTCCATATTGGATGCCCTTTCCGTGGATGGGCGGTTTCTTTCTGTTTTCATTATATACATCTGGAGATGAAATTGTCAAACCATGATTTCCTGCTTTTCCCCAAATAAGCAACACGCCTGTCCTTGCTGGATGGGCATTGGCATGGGAAGAAAAGTTCCCATTGACAAATCCTCCTTCTGCGGGTATAGTAAACATGTAATTATTTTGATTGTCAAACTAATAAGGCAGGGATGAGTGATGAGAGCAAAAATTATTGGAACCGGAAGCTGCCTTCCGGATAGATGCGTGACAAATGAATACCTTTCTACCATTATGGACACCAGCGATGAGTGGATAAAGAGCCGGACAGGCATCCGGGAGCGGCATCTGGTATCCTCGGAAACAGAAACTACCCTGACGCTGGCTGTGAAGGCCGCCAAGGCTGCCCTTGCAGATTCCGGCGTCTTACCGGAAGAGCTTGGCCTGATCCTTGTGGCTACCGTTTCTTCTGATTTTATTACCCCAAGCACTGCCTGCATGGTGCAGAAGGAACTGGGCGCAAGCCATGCGGCTGCATTTGACATCAATGCGGCCTGCTCTGGGTTCCTGTTTGCCCTAAATACTGTGGATGCTTATTTTCAGGCAGGGATTTACCAGACGGCCCTGATTATTGGGGTGGAAACCCTTTCGAAAATCATTGACTGGAAAGACCGTTCCACCTGCGTACTGTTTGGGGACGGGGCAGGGGCGGTAGTTGTAAAGGCTGCCGAGGAAGGGCTGATTGCCTCCCTCCAAGGCTCGGACGGCAGCGGCGGGGATATCCTGATTTGCAAAAACCGCACCAACAACAACCCCTACATTTCCACAGGCACAGACCCGGATTTCCTGTATATGGACGGGCAGGAAGTATTTAAGTTTGCGGTAAAAAAAGAGCCGGAATGTATCAATGCCCTGCTGAAGCAAGCGGGCTTTGATGCATCCGACGTTACTTATTACCTGCTGCATCAGGCAAATTTCCGCATTATTGCTTCTATTGCACGGAAGTTAAAGCTGCCGCTGGAAAAGTTTCCTTCCAATGTAAGCCACTGCGGGAATACTTCTGCAGCAAGCATCCCGATTTTGCTGGACGAGGTGCACAGGGAGGGCAAATTGTCGGAGGGGGATTTGCTCCTGCTGTCTGGCTTTGGGGCTGGGCTGACTTGGGGGGCTGCGCTTTTGAGATGGTAAGTACCGGCGAAAACGGAAAGCAGGGATTCTTTGGGATCCCTGCTTTCTTCTATTTCAAAAACTCTGAAATTACAGGAAACCATCATCCGCAATGTTACCTAAGAATAATTCATCCAGCCTTTTGCGGTACTCGTCTTCTGTTGCCATTTCTTCACATAGTAAAAATGCTACTACGAATAATTCCTCCATCATTTTAAAATCCTCTAATGCCCATCCGTCAGGGCACGGTTCCCTCCTCCTTGTCCAAAATATCCATATACTCCCGCTCCGTCAGCGGGACTTCCCCCTCGCCAAGGATCCCCAGTTCCCACAAGGTTTCCAGCAGGTTCCTGCACCCCCGGGTCAATGGGACTGTCACAAGTTCTGGGTATTTGCCCTGACAAAATTCTTCGTCCTCCATCTGGAACATCCTTGCCCCCTTGGGCACCCGGAAACTGAAGGTAATGCTATCGGCGTAATGCTCCGTTCCCCATTTCCGGTATTCATAGGGGTAAATGCAGAAATCCCCCGACAATATATCTTTTTTGGCTGCTTGGTAGAGCTGTTCTGCTTCTTCTTTGGAAAGATCCGAAAGGCTGTATTCCCCGCTGGCGCCAGCATGGAGGAAAGTACCCCCTTCGGCAATTTTCAGGTTCTCATACCCGCTGGTAAAAAAGTATTCCATGTACCGGTTGGGATCCCTTTCAAATTCCAGCAGCATCCCAACTGCCCCGTCTTTTTGCTCCAAATAGCAGTCTTCCAGCGGCAGATACCAAAACCGTTCCAAGGCCCTGCCATTTTTTAGCCGGTAGGATATCTTTAATGCCATGCTGGGGCGTCTTTCCCTGCTGGGATTATCCCAGAAATATGCTTCGTATGCATCCTTTTCTTCTACAATGCGCTGGTGGATTGCAATGCACTGGCTGATTTCCTCTGGCTCCTCAAGATAGCATTTATAATTTCCATCTAAGTAAACCCCTGCCACTTCCTCTGCCTTTGGCACCCTCTTTTCAATCCCGAACCAGTCGGTTTCCATGGAAATGAGGGCCATTGCAAGGATTGCGAGGAATACCCCGCCTTCGGCAAGCCTCATTTTGGTAAATACCAAAAATTTTTTCCTCATCAGCATTTCACACAGGAAAAACCCGGCTGCCCCGGCAAAGACGCTTAACACCAGCATAAACCAGAACATATTCCCAAACATGCCCGGCAGCAGGCTGCCCCAGACCAGGCAGGCGCAGATCCCGGCAGCGCCCAGGCCCCCGCACCAGCGGAACATTGGCTTGATGGCAGAAATAGCTACCACGTCTGATGCCGTTTCTATATCTCTGTTCTTGTAAAGCAGGAAAGCCAATGCTGCAAAAAAAACTGCTGCCAAGGCATACCAAATCACGCAGCCCAAGCCTGTAAGTTCCGGTAAAACCAGTTCCTGCCCTTCTTCCTGATACACCAGCCGGACAGTTTCCATCAAAAAAGAAACCGGGGAAAGCCATCCGCCCCATGCATCCTGCTGCCCCCGGTCCATGCCGTACATCAACATGCCCATGGCAGCATTTCCGATAGCCACCAGCCCTTGGTACAGATAATTCAGCACAAAAAAACATGCTGCCGCAATGACCGCCTGCCCAGTGAGCATCGCTGCAAAAACCGCTGTGCTGTAAGCAAAGAAAGCCTCGCCGGCCACAAGCCCCAGCCACCGGAGCAAATATTCCAGACACGTGGCCCCGCTCCCAAACCAGACGAACACCGCTATGCAGAACGCCAAGAACTGGGGCGCCAAGAGGAATAAAAGCCCGGAACAGTAATTTGTCAGGAACAGTTCCTTCCGGCTGACTGGAAGGGCATGGACCATATTTGCGCTCCTTGCCTGATACAGATAGGAAAAGACTGCAATCCCGCTGGCTGCTGCAAATACAAATACTGGGACTGGCAGTATCGCAAGATGCAGGCTGCTGACTGCGCTTTTGAGCAATTCTTCCATCCGCTCCGCCTGCGTCGCCCCTTCCGGCAAAGTGAGGGATTTCATCTGCAGCCAAGAATAAATGGGCAGGACCCAAAGGCATACAAGGGTGTAGGACAGCCAGATGGGCCAAAAGCTGGTGACGTTTTTTTTAAATATCGCGGTATGGAAAAAGTTAAAGCAAGATTTCTTGGACTGCATAATCGGCTCCTCCCATCTCATAAATAAAGATTTCCTCCAGCGACAGCGGAAGGATGTCCACAAACAGCGGATGCAGCCTTTCCAGCCCTGCCCGGGCTTTGTCAGGGCCTCCTTTTACAATCATGGTGTAAACCCGCCCAGCATTTGACATATGCAGTACCTCAAGGCTTTCCGGAAGTGCAGAAATGCCTTGCTGGAAGGCCGCCTGCACCTTGGTGACCGTGCCCTGCAGTTCCAGCAGGGAGCGTTCCATTTTGATTTTGCCTTGGTGCATAATGCCCACATGGCCGCATACCTCTTCCAGTTCCCGCAGGTTATGGGAAGAAATCAGGACAGTAGTGCCCCACTTATTCCGCTCCTCTTCAATCAGCGACCAAATCTGCCGCCGCATCACAGGGTCCAAGCCGTCCACGGGCTCGTCAAGGACCAAAAGCTTTGGGGCGCAGCACAAGGCCAGCCAAAAAGACACCTGCTTTTGCATCCCTTTGGACAATTTGCGGATTCTGCATTTGACATCAATATTTTTAAATACTTCCCGCAGCTTTTCAAAAGTTTTTTCGTTAAAATTTGGGTAAACCCCCTGATAGAACCGTTTCATCGCCAGCGTGTCTGCCTGCTGGAAATAAAACAAGTCATCGGAAATAAAAATCATTTCCCCTTTTACTTTCTTGTTTTCAAAAACGGGGACGCCCTCCACTAGGACAGTCCCTGCATCCTGCCGGTAAATGCCCATGATGTGCCGAAGCAGCGTGCTTTTCCCTGCGCCGTTTGGGCCTACCAGCCCGTAGACAGCCCCTTTTGGCACATGCATGTCCACGCCGTCCAAGGCGCAGAAACCCCCAAAATTTTTTCTCAGGCCTTCGGTCCTAACCATGTATCTCCCACCTTTTTCTTTGGCGTATCTATGTGCTTCTTTCCTTTCAGGAATACATATGTATTGTTATCGGAAAATCCTTCCTCATACTGATATCCCAGCCCATGGAAATTTTTAATTTCCTCCGTGCCCTCAATCTGGTTCTGGGCGAGGAAACGCACCATTTCCCCACGGGCCATCTTTACCTGCGTGCCTTTTTCCACTACCTTCCCTTCCCGCAGTTCCCCAAACCGGCAGGTTAAAAACCGGGTTCCCAGCGGCAGGAAGGGGGAAATGCATTTGCTGTATTCCTTGGAGGCAAGGTTTAAGATGGTATCTGCGCCTCTGGCAGCTTCTTGGCAGATTTTCCCGCCCCAGTAACGGTAAAGCCCCTTGCAATCCCCCAGATGGATTTTCGCCTGCATTTCCAGCCGGTAGGGCACAATCCCGTCAAATGGGCGCAGCGCCCCGTAAAGCCCTGACAGGATCAGGAGGTGGTTTTCCACATACTCCCACGCCCCGTCCTCAAAGACCGCCGGCGCCATGTACTGGTACTGGATGCCTTCATAGGCCAGCAGCGCGGGGGTCAGGCCAGCCCGCAATTCCATCTGGGCGAACCGCTGGTAATTCAATTCTGCAATCTTGTCATTGCAGTTCCAGAGTTTTTTTGCCTCTTGGTAGGTAAGGCTTTTGATATAGTCTTTGAGTTCTTCCGCCTCCTGCAAAAATATGGGCAGCCCATGGCACTCCATGGTATCGGTGTCCTGCCGCATTTTCTTCGCAGGGGAAATAATTATTTTCATCACAGCGCCCAGCTGCCCCCTTTCCTCTGCAAAAGCGCATATGGGAATGGCTCCCTAATTAACATTGTACGCTGCAGTACTAACGCATCCCTTTTTCCAGATTTGGGTAAAGCTCTGTTGGCACAAAAGCTTTTACGTAAATCCCATTTTCCCGGTAATCTTCTTCGAGGAGTTCCCCGTATTTGCGGATGACGGAAATCTGGCTGCCTTTTTCATAAGGGTATATGCCTTCTAAAAGCTGCTTGTCTTCCCGCAGGATTTCTTCTAAGCTTTCCAAAAGCTCTGGAATCCCCTCCCCTGTCTTTGCTGAAATTTTCAGGGTTTTATCCGCATGGGTATCTTTTATGGGTACATCCTGCCAAAACTTACCCTGCTGGTTGAGGAAAGCTGCCTGATTTTCTATGGATTTTGGCCCATCCTGCCAAAGCCTATCCTGCTGGTTGGGGAAAGCTGGCCTTTTTTCCATGGATTTTTCTGTCCCATCCTGTTCCTGCTCCAGCTTATCCTGCTTGTTAAACAAGGTAATCGTCTTCTTGCCGGACACCCCTAGGTTCTGCAGCGTTTCGTAAACGGTGTGCATCTGCTTTTCCCGCTGGGGGTTGGAGGCGTCCACCACATGGAGGATGATATCGGCGTATTTTGCCTCCTCCAAGGTACTGCGGAAGGCTTCTATCAGGTGGTGGGGCAGCTTGCGGATAAACCCTACCGTATCCGTCAGCAGAAGTTCCTGCCCGCTGTCCAGCTTTAAGTTCCTCGTGGTGGGGTCTAGGGTGGCAAACAGCTTGTCCTCCTCCAGCACGGACGCATGGGTTAAGCGGTTCAGCAGCGTGGATTTCCCGGCATTGGTATACCCCACAATCGCCGCTACCTTCACTTGGCTTTTCTCCCGCTGCCCCCTTGCCACTTCCCGGTGCATTTTCACTTGGGACAGTTCCCGGTTTAGCTGGGAAATCCTGCTTTTTACCAGCCTGCGGTCCATCTCCAGTTTTTTCTCCCCCGGCCCCCTTGTGCCAATGCCGCCTCCCAGACGGGACAAGGACGTGCCAAGGCCCACTAGGCGGCTCAGCCTGTATTTTAACTGGGCAAGCTCTACCTGTATTTTCCCTTCGCTGGTAGAAGCCCTCGCCGCAAAAATATCCAAGATCACCAGCGTCCGGTCCATCACCTTACATTCCAGCCCATCCTCCATGTTCCTAAGCTGCGCCGGGGAAAGTTCATCATCGCAGATAATCCCAGTCGCATCCAGTTCTGCCACCATCTGCCGCAGTTCCTGCAATTTTCCCTTTCCCACATAAGTGCCCGGATGGATGGATTCCCGGTTCTGGAACGTAGACCCAACTACTTGTGCCCCAGCCGTTTCGGCCAGCTCCGCTAGCTCCGCCAAAGAATCCTCCGTATCATCATGTTCCTGCAGGCTGACGCCTACCAAAATCACTCGTTCTGCCAACTCTTCTATTTCCAAAGGCCCTTGCATCTTAATCACCCATTCCTTTCCCACCGCTTAAACGCAATTCTTCTCCAATACACAGGCAATTTAGGGCAGCCCTTCCCCTTAAGCAAACATTTTACGGGCGCCCTTAGTTTGCTGAAACGTTATCCAATTTGCGCGGGAAAAACTGCCTTTTATTGCCATCCGCCCCCAAAGGCTCCTTTTATAAAATTTTCCCACCGTAACAGTAACGATTATATCACACTTTTAGCAAAATTATAGAAAAAATATTATTGACATATGTTAATAAATGCATTATACTGCTGTCATCACTAAAAAGCAGGAGGAACCATTATGGCGCGACCAAGCAAGCTACGGCGTGTATGCCGGATGCCGGCCTGCACCCACTTTTACGCCGGGAACCCAGAAACATCCGCAGAGCCCCAAGGCCTGCAGCTTAGCGTAGAAGAATATGAGGCCATCCGGCTTTTGGATTATCAGGGGCTGACCCAGCAGGAGGCTGCTGCCCAGATGGGCGCCGGGCGCACCACGGTCCAAGCGCTGTATACGCAGGCGCGCCGGAAACTAGCACGTTTCCTTGTGGAAGGGTCCCCCCTTACCATTGCAGGCGGCAGCTACTGGCTCTGCCCCGGGCAGGCCTGCCAAGGCCATGGGAAAAACAGCGAAAAAGGAGGAATTATCATGAAAATTGCAGTAACGTATGAAGATGGGCAGGTATTCCAGCATTTTGGGCATACCAGCCAGTTTAAAGTGTATGAAGTGAAGGACGGGGCCGTTACCTCTTCGGAAATCGTAGACACCAACGGGCAGGGGCATGGCGCACTGGCTGGGTTCTTATTGGGCGGCGGCGTGGACGTGCTGATTTGCGGCGGGATTGGCGGCGGCGCAAGGAATGCCTTGGCAGAAGCCGGGATAGAGCTTTACCCGGGGGCTACCGGGGATGCGGACGCACAGGTGGAATCCTTCCTAAAGGGGCAGCTTGTGTATGACCCTGACACCACGTGCAGCCACCATTCCCATGAAGACGGGGCAAGCTGCGGCAGCCACTCCCATGGGGATGGGGCAAGCTGCGGCAGCCACTCCCATGGGGATGGGACAAGCTGCGGCAGCCATGGATGCGGATCTCCAGGCTGCCATTAATCTTTTTCTGGAAAAGCAGGGCAGGATATCTTGCCTTCCCCTGCCCTGCCTAACATGATGCAGTCCCTGCTATCTGTGTTTTTCCCTCATATTTTCATTTATTACACGCAGGATTTTGTGCAGATTTTAATTTTCAAACACACTCTGGCACTGCCTGCACCTGCAGGCGGAAAGAGAAAAGAATTGATGAAACAGTATCCAGAAAAATTCCAAGGTTCCATAGGAAAGGCCGGCCGGAACGCGCACAGCAATAATATGCGCTTATATCAGGCTCTTATATCCCCTCCTGCTATCCACAATGGCATAAATGGGAACCAGCTTAACTTTTTCATCCATATAAAAGGCAGGGCAGGATGCCTTATCTTCCCCTGCCCTGCCAAACATGGTGCAGCCCCTGCCCTTCTACCGGTTTAGGCTTTCCACAAATTTATCAAAAGCTCTCTGCCCTGCCTCATCCCGCTTATAGACCCCGGCATGTTCCAGCACTTTGCTGAATACCAGCGCGATTTCCTTCTGCAGGATCCCCATAATATTTTCCTCTGTAACTTCCTGATAGCTGGGGAGGAATTCCTCTGCCCAGTCTGCGTGTTTTGCGATGGTTTCATCGGCGCGGATGTCCTTTTTGGCTACGATGGCCTCTGCCAGCGTTTCCATTTCGTCCTTTAAGCGGGCTGGGAGGACGGCAAGGCCCATCACTTCAATCAGGCCGATATTTTCTTTTTTGATGTGGTGCAGCTCCGCATGGGGATGGTACACGCCCATGGGGTGCTCCTCGGTGGTGATGTTATTGCGCAGCACCAAATCCAGCTCAAACAACTCCCCGCGTTTTCTGGCAATGGGGGTGATGGTGTTATGGGGCTCCCCGTCTGTTTCTGCAAAAATAAATGCATCTTCATCCGTATACCCCCGCCATGCTGCCAGTACTTTGTCTGCAAATGCAATGAGCCGCTCCGTGTCCTCGCTGGCAATGCGGATGACGGACATGGGCCATTTCACAATGCCTGCTTTCACGTCCTCAAAGCCTTTCACGGTAAATTCCCGCTCCACCGGGGCTTTTGCCATGGCAAATTCGTAGCTGCCCCCTTGGAAATGGTCGTGGCTTAAGATAGAGCCCCCGACAATAGGCAAATCTGCATTGGATCCCACGATATAATGGGGGAACTGCTTGACAAAATCAAACAGCTTGCAGAAGGTCCCATGCTCAATTTTCATGGGGATATGCTGGGAATTGAACACGATGCAGTGCTCATTGTAGTATACATAAGGGGAATACTGGAACCCCCACTGGCTGTCTTGGATTGTCACTGGGATAATCCGGTGGTTCTGCCTTGCAGGATGGTTGATGCGCCCGGCATACCCTTCATTTTCCACGCAGAGGAGGCATTTGGGGTAGCCGGCCTGCTTTGCATTTTTGGCTGCGGCAATGGCTTTCGGGTCTTTTTCCGGCTTGGAAAGGTTGATGGTAATGTCCATCTCCCCATAGGGGGTCTGGGATTTCCATTTTACATCCTTTGCAATCCGGTAGCGGCGGATATAGTCGCTGTCTTGGCTTAACTGGTAGTAAAAATCGGTGGCTGCCTTGGGGCCGTCCTTATGGTAAATGTCCCAGAACCGCCCAATAATTTCGCTGGGCCTTGGCATCAGCTTTGCCATCAGCTTGGTATCCAAAAGATCACGGTATACCACGCCGTTTTCTTCCAGCACGCCGCTTTCATAGGCATAGTCCAACAGTTCTTTTAGGACCGGCTCAAGTTCTACGTCCTTATATGTATCCTTTGGCTCTTCATATTCCTCTATCTGCAAGGTTTCCAGCAGTTGGTTGGTGGTGAAGATGACGTCCTCTTCCCCAATCAGGCCCCGCTCTAAGCCGTAGCAGACTAATTTTTTAATGGCTTCGTTTACCATGAGAAATTCCCTCTTTCCATAAATATTTACGTAAATTTATCAGTGGCTGCGGACTTTTTTCCTTGTCCCTTAAGTACGCAATTTAAAATACTGCCCTATAAGCCTATCAGCTTTAGGGCTGCTGTGTTCCGGGGCATACCGAAAAACCCAGAATTACCCTTCTAATACTTTAATCCCGCCAAAGGGGCGTACCTTCAGCACGTGGCAGGAGCCTTCGCCGTAGAGGTGATCCAAAGCTTGGCGGTATTCCTCCACAAAATCATCTGCCACAAACGCCTGTATGGTCCCGGCAAACCCGCCGCCGTGGACGCGGCTTACGCCATGCCCGGGAAGGATGGTGCTGCTTAAGGCAAGGCCCATGGAAACGCTCTGGTTTTGGACGTCTTTATTGGTGTAGATATTCTGGAGGTATTTGAAGGAAGAATCCCCAGATGCCTGCACGGTATCCAAAAACCCTTGGAAATCCCCGTCCTGCAGTGCAGCTACTTCCTGCCTTACCCGCTTATCTTCCTCAAAGAAATGCAATGCGCGCAGCACTGGGCGGTCGCCGCACTCCTTGCGGATGCCGGGGATATTTTTGTAAAATTCTTCCGGCTCTACTTCCCGCAGGTACTCTTTCCCGAAAAACCCTGCTACTTTCTTCATTTCCTGCGGAATCATCGCATAATCGTCCGTTAAATCTGCATGGGAGCCTTTCGTGTCGGTAATGCAGAGGCTGTGGCCGTATGCGGAAAAATCTACGTCTACTTTTTCCACGATGGGCTGCCCCGGATCTGCAAAATCAATGTGGATCAAGCCCCCAACGGAACATGCCATCTGGTCCATCAGGCCGCAGGGCTTGCCGAAGTACACATTTTCCGCATATTGGGCTACCTGCGCGATTTCCACCGGGCTAATGGACATCCCATTGTAAAGGCCGGAAAGGATGGTGCCTACAAGCACCTCAAATGCTGCGGAGCTTGACATGCCTGCGCCGTTTAGCACATCGCTGGTGACAAACGCCTGGAACCCTCCGATTTCATGGCCGTTCTTCTTAAGGCCATGGGCCATCCCGCGGATCAGGCCTGCGGAGGTGCCTTCTTCTGCCTCCCGTTTTTCCAGTTGGGAGAGGTCTACGGTAATCATGGGGTAGCCGTCTGAGAGAAGCTTGATTTCCTGCCCGCCTGTTTTGCCTACGACTGCAATGGCGTCAAGGTTGATGGAAGCTGCCAGCACTTCCCCATGCTGGTGATCCGTGTGGTTGCCCCCTACTTCGCTCCTGCCTGCCGCGCTGTACAATTCCACTTCGCCTGCCCCATACAGTTCCTCATATTTGCGGATTGCTTCTTGGTAACGCCCGTTCTGGTAGCCCAGCACCCCTTTGTCCACGTATATTTCCTGTAGGCGTGCCTGATGCTGGTTTGCTGCAAATTCTTCCAATAATGCTCTTGTGTCTTTCATGCCATTGCCCCTGCCTTTCCTATTTTGCGCCGTTTTGGCTATTATGGTTTTATGCAGCAGGGAACATTAACGTAAAGGAACATTTTGCGGCGCTGTACTTGGGATCGGTAAAAATTCTGATTATGTAAAAACCGAAATCTTTTCTGTAAGGATTTCTGCCGGTAAATGCCTGGTTCTTTCCCTGCTATCCAGAGTGTGCCTGAAAATCCATTCCCGCAATCTGCCGCCCCACTTCACACCAGCTTTCATGCTGAATTTCGTCAATATAGCCCACGGCACCTCCGAAATTCAGCATAAAACCTGGTGCAAATTGGGCCAACATCTTGCAGAAAGCAATTTTCAGACACGCTCTAGGGATATTATATATTCTTTTTAGTAAACAGTCAATATATTTAGTAAAATATTTACAAAAAATAGAACAGAAAAGCCGCAAGGCCCTTATTTTTTCCAAATAAAGGCCCTACGGCTTTTTGGGATATTTTTACTGTTCCTGCTCTTTGGGGTCGTGGGTTTCCACATACTCAATAATGGCTAATATTTCGTCACTGCTCATGCCTTTTTCCCGTAATTTCCGGATAAGGTTCACAATTTCCTTCCCAGTCATATCCTCACCGCCTTTTGTTTGCTATTTTTGGGTGACTTTATTATACCAAATGATTGGCCCTAGCGCAAAGGCTTTTGACATTCATACATATACGGTTCCTTTTTCATGTTCTGGCTGGGCGGTGCACCGCGGCCATGAATTCCCGGAGGATCCGCATGGCGCTTTCTTGCTGGGCGCTGTCCATGTCCCGGAGAAGGGCTAAGGCCATGTCTGCCGGGCAGCCCCCTTCGTCCCCAAAAATCAGGTAGTCCACGGATACATGGGCGTTGGCGCTGATTTTATACAGTGTCTTGGAGGTGATGCTTTTCTCGCCCCGTTCCACTGCTGCAAGGAAGCTGTCGGAAATGCTGCATAGTTTCCCGAACTGTTCCCGGCTCATCTGGTGCGCCTCCCGCACTTTGCGGACCCGTGCCCCTACGTTTGCATTGAAATCTTTTTCCAGTTCCATCCTACTTTACTGTGATTTTGCAGGTTGCTTTCTTTCCGCTGGTTGTTTTTACGGTGATGGTTGCTTTTCCTTTTTTCACTGCGGTCACAGTCCCGAATTTGTCTACCTTTGCCACTTTTTTGTTGGAAGTGCTCCATTTCAGGGTGTCGGTAGATGCTTGGGGCTTCATGGCTGCTTTCAAGGCAAGGGTTTTCTTCACCTTTAAGGTTGCTTTTTTCTTGTTCAAGGTTACTTTTGTGGCCTTCTTTGCCTTGGATACAACGGTTACCTTCAGGGTTGCTTTTTTCTTCCCGGCTTTGGCTGTGATGGTTGCTTTCCCGGTTTTCTTTGCAGTGATTTTGCCGTTCTTTACGGTTGCTGTTTTCTTATTGGAAGTAGACCATGTGATTTTGTCGGTGGTATCGGCTGGGGCTGCGGTTGCTTTTACGGTAACGCTCTTGCCTTTTACCACGTAAACCTGCTTGGTGTTCAGGGTTACTTTTGTAGCTGGGACTTTTACGGTTACGGTGCAGGTGGCAGTCTTATCGCCAGCTTTGGCTGTGATGGTTGCTTTTCCTTTTGCCACTGCTTTTACCGTGCCGTTTGAAACGGTTGCTACTTTTTTGTTGGAGGTTGTCCATGTTACAGCTTTGTTGGTTGCGTTTGCAGGCGCTACGGTTGCAATAAGCGCTACGGTTTTCCCTTTATTTAAGGAAACGCTTGTCTTATTCAGGGTGATTCCGGTTACTGTTACGGTTGTT
The DNA here is from genome assembly GCA_910580195.1 of uncultured Lachnospiraceae bacterium. GTDB lineage: Bacteria > Bacillota > Clostridia > Lachnospirales > Lachnospiraceae > Petralouisia. The sequence goes on along the minus strand of CAJTWA010000001.1, from coordinate 169,898 downwards.
GGGTTGTTGTTTGTGCTGCCGTTGCCGCCTGTGCCGTTTCCATTCCCATTGCCGCCTGTATTTCCACCGCTGCCATTCCCGTTGCCGCCTGTATTGCCGCCATTGCCATTTCCGTTGCCGCCATTGCCATTCCCGCCTGTGTTATCGCCGGAACCAGTATTGTCAGCTTCTACGGTTATGGTGCAGGTGTCTTTGATGGTTTCATCGGAAACAGAGGTTGCCGTAATGGTTACTTCCCCTGCTGCAACGCCTGTTACGACACCGTTTGCTACCGTTGCCTTGCCAGCGTCAGAGGTTGCCCACGTGACGTCTTTGTTGGATGCGTTTTCCGGCGCTACGGCTGCTGACAAAGTTACCGTTTTCCCTACTTTTACAGTTGCAGTTTTGGGGGAAATGGTTACGCTTGCAGCTGCTTTTTCTTTTACGGTTACGGTGCAGGTATGGGTTTCTGTGGCTGCTTCTTCCCCTTCCCCTGTGATGGATACCGTAATGGCAGTTTCTCCTGCTTTCTTGGCTGTCACTGTAAATTTCTTGGATGGGAGCGTTTCTTCTTCCCCATCTTCTGCGGCTTCTGCCTCTTTGGCCTCTTCTACAGATGCAACTTCTGGGTCGCTGCCTGCTGCGGTAATAGTTACGCCTTCAAAATCCACTTCCTCTTTTGCAGTTAAAGTAAGGGTTGCAGTTGGCTCATCCAAATCCAGTTCCATGGCTGCCGGGGCAAGGCTGTAATTCCCCACGGTGACCTTACATTCCAGTACTTTCATGGGTTCCGCTTCTGTTTCCCCTGCTTCTGCCTGTTCTGCTTGGGAAATGCTTGCAGTAACGGTTGTTTCCCCTGCTTTTTGGGCTGTTACTTCCCCACTTTCTGATACAGACGCTACTTCTTCATCTTTGCTTGCCCATGTAACTTTTGCGCCTTCTGGGAGTTCGCCGTTGACGGTAAGGGTCTGTGTGCCGCCTATTTTCAGGTCTAACTCCTCTGCGCTTAAGTGGTAATCCTTTACTTCCACTTCACAAGTGAGGACGGTCGGCTCTGGCTGTGCGCCGGAACCTTCTTCCTGCTGCTGTTCTGTTTCTGTAATCGTTGCGGTTACTGTTGCTGTGCCGGGCGCTACGGCTTTTACGGTTGCTGTTTCCTGCCCTTCTGCCTGCTCCTCTTCATTCTTTAATTGGATTACAGGGTTTTCCTCTGTCCCGCCTTCTGCCTTCCATTCTACTGTCTTGCCTTCTGTTTTCCCCTGGATTGCAAGGATGCCTTCGCCGCCGATGTTAAGCGTAAGCCCTCCTGCTTCATTCAGTTCCGTGCCTTCGCCAGCTGCCAGATAATAATCATGGACGGTTACTTCACAGGTAAGCACTGCCTGCGGCTCTGCTTCTTGGCCTTCCTCTGCCTGCTGTGCCTCTTCTGCTTTTGCCGGGATAGTTGCGGTTATGGTGGCAGTGCCGGGCTTTAACGCTGTTACTTTCTTGCCGCCTTCTGCGTCCTCCAGCTTGATAATTTGTTCTTTTTCATCCTTATCGCTTTCGGAGCTTTTCCATTCCACCTGTGCCTCGCCCAATTCCCCTTTGATTTTCAGGGTAGGTGCAGCCCCTATGTCCAGTGCAAGGCTGCCGCTGCCATTTTCGCCTGCTGTCCATTTGAAATCTGAAGCCCCTTCTTCCCCAGCTGCTTCAAACTGGAAGGCTGGGCCTTGCGTGCCTTCCTCTGTACCCTCTTGTGCATACACGGTTGCCATGCCTGCAAACCCTGTGGGCGCCATGGACAGGCTGCCTGCGGCTAATGCTGCGGAAAGCAGGACTGCCATGTGTTTCTTTGCCAAATACTTCCTCTTCATTTGATTTCCTCCTTTACTGGTGATGCAACCTTTTGCGCACAAAGGTTTCATTTTCACAGCTATGCCGCCACCTTCCCATTGGTAAAATTTGTCGACTTTTCGGCAGCGGAGGAATAGAATGGACAGAAAAAAGGAGGAATTTGCTATGAGCAAGACACAGCCTATCCGGCAGCGGAAGCAGCTGGAAGAATTCAAGGATTATTACCTTTCACAGCAGCCGAACCCGCGGAATTATGCCATGATTATTTTGGGGCTCAACACTGCGCTGCGGATTGGGGATATTTTGAAAATTACTTGGGATATGGTGTATGACTGGGGGATGGGGAGATACCATTCCCATTTATACTTGGTTGAGCAGAAAACGGGGAAAGAAGCCGTGATTGCGTTAAACCATGTGGTAAGGGAAACGTTAGAGGCCTTAAGGCAGGTGCAAAGGCCGGGGCAGGGGACGGATTACCTGTTTGGGAGCCAGAAAAAGAAGGGGTATCCAATCAGCAGGTACCAAGCGTACCGGATTATTAAGAAGGCTGCTGTCTATGCGCATTTGCCGGAGCATGTGAGCTGCCATTCACTGCGGAAGACTTTTGGGTACCATGCTTGGAAAAATGGGACGCAGCCGGCATTGATTATGGATATTTTTAACCATTCTTCTTATCAGATTACGAAGAGGTATCTTTGTATTGAGCAGGATGATAAGGATGATGTGTTTCAGAGGATAAATTTGTAAGGGGTGCGTTTTGGGGGGATTAGGTACTTACTGGCGGGGGACGCCATTCTGGGGACATTAGGTACTTACTGGCGGGGGACGCCGTTAAAAGGACATTAGGTACTGGCGGGGGACGCCGTTCTGGGAAGTGCCCCCTCCCCTGCAAACGGGACAACATTCCGGTGAACTAACTGCCAACTACGACTAAGTGATTCAGGAAAGCCTTCATCACTAAGTCTTCGTAAGCAGTGGATTTCACCTCCATTAAAAGCGTCCCTGAATGGTTTGCAGGGGAGGGGGCACTTCCCAGAACGGCTAGGTATCGGCTCTTAGGAAGAGAAATGGAAAACTTTAAATTTTTGGAAGATTTTTGAAATATGCTATAAAGTATTTTATCATTGGGTCGATATATAAGATGTAGAAATGCAACCTTTGTGCGCAAAAGGTTGCATTTTTAGTATGTCCAGACTTTTACTGGCAATACCTACAACCATTCTTTATACAACAAATCATAGAGAAAAGCCAATAAAACATTCAATTTTAGTAAATTTACTAAAAATATAGTTCACTTTTCGGTAATTTTTTGCTATACTAAACCCATAGCAAACCTTAGCAAACCGGTATAATTCCAATACACAGGCAATTCCGGGCGGCTCTTCCTCTAAGCAAACGGTTCATGGGCGCCCTTAGTGGAAGCGAAATCCACTGCTTACGTAGACTTAGGAAGGTCGGCTTTCCTGAGTTCCTTAGCCGGAGTTAGCAGTTAGTTCGCCGGAACGTTGCCCAGTTTGTGTGAGGAAGAGCCGCCCGGAATTGCCGTCCGCCCCCAAAAACCCCCACTTTCCTCACCAGAAAACACCAAAAACTGCCATCCACCCCCAAAGACCCCATTTTCCTCACCAGAATACATTGAAAACTACCGCCCCCCCAAAGGCTCACCCAACACGAAACATAATACCCAATACCACGGAGGAATCTATGACAACCATCAAAGACATCGCAGTGTCCGCCGGGGTTTCCCCCGCCACTGTTTCCAGAATTTTAAACAACGACACCACGCTGAACGTTTCACCCGAAACCCGCCAGAAGGTTTTAGACACCGCCCACAGCCTAAACTACAAGAAAAAATCCCGTGCATCCAGCAAATCAGCCTATACCCTTGGCATCGTCCAGTGGTTTTCCCCCCAGCAGGAACTGGAGGACAATTATTACCTGCTCATCCGCCAAGGGATTGAGGATTTCTGTATGCAGAACTGCATCCATGTGGTGCGCACCTACAAAGCCGACGTAAACTATATGGACGCTTTAAAGCAGGTAGACTCCCTCGTCTGCGTGGGGAAATTCAGCAGCGGTGAAATCCAGCAGTTCCGGGAACTTACCTCCAGCATTATTTTTCTGGACATGCCGGTGGACGACATCGCCGTTTCCACAATTACGCTGGATTTTGCACATGCCATGCATACCGGGCTTACTTACCTGACGGATTTGGGGCATAGGAAAATTGGGTTTTTAAGCGGAAAAGAATACCTTGCAGACGGGACGCTGTTTCCAGATACCCGGAAAAGCCTTTTCTTAGAATACTGCGAAAAAAATGGGCTGGGCTGCAGGGAATTTATTATGGAGGGGGCTTTTACGGTGGAATCTGGGTTCCAGATGATGGAAGAGATGCTAAAGAACGGCAATCTGCCCACTGCCCTGATTGCCTCCAGCGACCCCATTGCCATTGGCGCACTCCGGGCTTTGACGGCAAAGGGCATCCGGGTGCCGGAGGATATTTCCCTGATGGGGTTTGACGATACCAGTTTGTCTGCCTTCACTGCCCCGCCGCTGACTACCATCCATGCCCCAGCTTATGACATGGGGAATTTTGGGGCAAATATTGTATACAATATCCTGAAAACACAGCCCGCAACGGCTATGAAAATACAGCTTCCATGCAGGCTGGTAAAACGCCAGTCTTGCAGGAGGCTGTAAAAAGGCACTGCCAAATATCCCTCCTATTGGCAGTGCCAGCACGCATATGGGCACAGCTAAGCCCATAAATGCCCTTCCCATGTTCTTTCCGGTGCCAAATTACCCAAACAGCCTGAAACATTATCTGCCATTTTCCCATAATAGCACCAGATGATGGCAAAGCCTTCCCCTCCTACAGCACCTCCACTTTGCACCTATGCTTTTTGTGCCCTTTCCCGTAGCCAATGCCTACCGCCAGAATCCGCCCTGTATATTTGGGCTTCTCCCCCGGCTTTGCCCGGAACCGCAAATCATATTTCCGTTCCTTTATCTGCTTTATGGCCTCCTCCGGGCTTTTGTCTACTTTCAGTTCTAGTAGGATGCAGTCTGCGCTTTTGTCTGCTTCTGGATAAAAAATGAAATCTACGTAGCCAATCCCTGCCTTATCCTCCCGCTCCACCCGGTAACAGTCCCTTGCAGCCAAATAGGCCAAATTGACAACTGCCGTCAATTCTGTTTCATGGTTATAGCAGAGGAGGGGCGTTTCCGTATCGTGGAAAAGCTCCAGAATTTCGGCCATGGTATCGGTGTCGCCCGCCAACGTAGCCTCCAGCATACGGCTGGATTCCTTGGCTAGGCGGTAGACGTAGCCTAACGCCTCTTCCTTTTGCAGCATTTCATCAAATTTATCCATCAGTTCCTTATTGGGGATACGGACTTTCCCATTTTCATAGCTTAAGAAGCCATAGACCACCATGGCGGAAAATATTTCATCCCGGGTCTTTCGTTCCATGGAAACTGCCGCATATTCCCGGGGCTTTACCGGCACTGGCACACCGGACACCATCAATGCCAAATCTTCCCGTACTGCTGCTACGTTATTTTCAATATAATAGAAAATTTCATCATAAGGCCCGGAATTGGTCCAGTAACTTGCCAAATCATTATACCGCAAAGCATGCACCACAGAGCGTGGATTATATACGCGCTCACCAGAAGCAATATGGTAGCCATTATACCAATCCCTCAGCCCTTCCCTCGTAACATGAGGTTCCTCACACACCGCTAGGTATTTTTTGTATAAATCATCTACTTCTGTCTGGGTAAAACCAAAATAATTGCAAAATGCTTGTGACTTTCCCATAGTAAATTCCACAAACATATTCAGCTCCGACCCGCTGGAATACTTTGCAATCGGCAAAATCCCCGTCATATAGGCAAGCAGCACATAAGGCCTGTCTTTTAAAAGGCTCCTTAAAAACGTCAGGTACTCCCGCTTCTCCTCTTCCGTGGCAAAATTCTGGTGGAATAGAAAATCCCACTCGTCCAACACGAAAATAAACCGCTGGCTGCTGTCCTCTGCAAATATCTCCATCAATGCGTCCACCGCAGGCTCTCCTTGCTCCAGTTCTGCATCTGGAAATGCTTTCCTTAAGTCCTTCACCAGCCGCCGTTCAATCCGCCCAATATACTCCCGGTAAGAAGTGCACTGGCCGGAAATATCGCTGAAACTGATATGGATAACCCCATACTGGTTCCTGAATTCCTGATACCTGACATCCCTGCTGATTGCCAAACTGTCAAAAATATCCGCAGCATCCTTCGCCTTGGAAAAAAAGGACGCAACCATATTTGCCATGACCGTTTTCCCAAACCGCCGGGGACGGGTAATGCAGATATAATTGCCCCCTTCCTCCACAAGGGGGAACAATTCCTCCAGCAGCAGGGATTTATCTACAAAATATGGCTTTTTCGTTTCATTTTTATAAAGCGTATACGGTGTTTCACTGTTGAAATAAATTCCCATCTGCATCCTCCTGACTGCCCCGCATTTTCTTTTCTTCCCTTTTACAAGAATAATTATGATAGGGTGGTGCTGACGCCTGACTGCCCCGCATTTTCTTTTCTCCCTTTTTACCGGGTCTGCAGGAATATGTATTCCCGTTCAGCGTCCGTATCCTCCGGGAAATCCTTCCGGTAAGCTACCATTTTTTCTTTCGCCGCTTCAAAATCCAGCATCTGCTCACAGGCAATAATCTCATTGCGCCGAAGCTGCTGCTCATTGGGCGGGTTCTCCACGGACAATGCCTGCTGGTAAAACCCCAGCGCTTCTTTATATTTCCCTGCCCGCATCTGTGCGTCCCCCATGGCTGCCAGCGTGGACACATCGGAATTATTCTGGGAAATATAGCTTTCATACAGCGCATCTGCCTGCGCCGTATCCCCCTCGGCTTCATAGGCCTGGGCCATATACAGCAATGCTTTCACATCCTTCTGGTTGATTGCCTGATCCAGTTCCTTCCTTGCGCTTTCATAATCCTCCTGCAACAGATAAATGCGCCCCAGTTCCCGGTGCTCCTCCGGCTTATCTGCCTTCAAGCCCGACGCAGCCTCTAAGACTTCCCCTGCCTCGGAATCCCACCCAGCATTTTTCAGGTTTTCATATACAGCAACATAGAGCGAAAAGTCATTTCCGCTGGTTTCAAATGCTTTCCGGTAATCCTTCATGGCACGTTCCCGTTCCTCTTCCATCTGGTAAATACAGCCCCGCAAGTAATAGGCCTTATAATTCCCTTTATCATAATCGACCAAAGCCTTGCAAGTAGTAAGCGCGCCTTTGGCATCCCCAGCCTTATACTGTGCAGCCGCCTTGTAATAGCAGATATCAATCTCCATATCCCCTACCACCGCTTCAGACTGGTCCAAGGCCTTCTGGAAAGATTCCGCCGCCTCCTCATAACTGCCCTCTTCCATCTTATTAATCCCAAGCTGCCGGTAAGCCTTCTGGTTTTCCTGCGCCTCCTTGTTCTGGCACCCTGCCAGCCCCACGCTGCCCATCAATCCCACAGCCAGCAATATTAAAGTTCTCTTCTTGCAAAATCTCTGTGCTTTCCTTTTTTCCATCCAATACCTTTCCTCGCACTACGATAAACTATTTCCAATACAAAGGCAATCTTTCCATCCAATACCTTTCCTCGCACTACCGTAAACCGTTTCCAATACACAAGCAATCCCAGACGCCCTTCCCCACGGCATTGCAAACATTTCTCACCTTACGGCAGCTTCCAATACACAGGCAATCCCGGGCAGCCCTTCCCCACGGCATTGCAAACATTTCTCACCTTACGGCAGCTTCCAATACACAGGCAATTCCGGGCGGCCCTTCCCCTAAGCAAACATTTCATGGGCGCCCTTAGTGGAGGCGAAATCCACTGCTTACGGAAACTTAGGGCCGAAGGCTTTCCTGAGGCCCTTAGTTGCAGTTAGCAGTTAGTTCGCCGGAACGTTGCCCAGTTTGTGTAGGGAAGGGCCGCCCGGAATTGCCGTCCGCCCCCAAAGCCCCCCTCTTCCTTCCCTCCCTATCTATTGCAACGCTAATATGAACCACCCCGCCACAAACACCTTGGCACCCCTCCCTTAGTTTCTTTTCCCAGAACACTGCAAGCAGCAGTGTATCCACCTATGAAAAAATGAACCCCACACAGCAAGCTACAGGATACCTGGCTCTAGCCCCCTCCTTCAGGACGCCGCAAGCCGCAGGTATCAAACCCGTAATGGAATAAATTCAATTTCCCTGCCCCTCCCCCATATACAGGGAAAAGGCAGGGCCAATCTGCATTTATATCCTATCAATTTTTATTCCGGCATTTCCACCTTCACTTTATCCAAATGCCAGATATCATCCACATACTGCTGGATTGTCCGGTCAGAAGTAAACTTCCCAGCATGGGCCGTATTGAGCATCGCCATCTTTGCCCACCGTTTCTCATCCCGGTACGCCTGCTCTACCCGTTCCTGCGCCTCTGCATAAGAGCGGAAATCCTTCAGGATGAAATAAGTATCCGCATACTGGGTATCCTGCGTATTCAGCAGGGAATTATACAGCGGGCGGAACAATTCAGAATCGTTCTTGGAATACATCCCATTAATCAGCTGCATCAGCACTTGGCGGATGTCTTGGTCGCTGTTGAAAATCTGCATGGGGTCATAATCCCGTTTCTGCTCATGGTCAATGACTTCTTGGGAGCTCATGCCAAAGATAAATGCATTTTCTTCCCCTACTTCCTCTACGATTTCCACATTTGCCCCATCCATGGTACCGAGGGTAACAGCACCGTTTAACATAAATTTCATGTTCCCGGTCCCAGAAGCCTCTTTGCTTGCGGTGGAAATCTGCTCGGACACGTCTGCCGCCGCAAAAATCCATTCTGCCGTGGATACCTTGTAATCTTCAATAAATACCACTTTCAGTTTCCCATTGATGGAAGCGTCGTTATTGATGACTTCCGCCACGCTGTTAATCAGCTTAATGGTAAGCTTTGCAATCCGGTAGCCTGCCGCTGCCTTTGCCCCGAAGATAAATGTCCTTGGGTAGAAATCCATTTCCGGGTGCTCTTTGATCTTATTATAGAGGTACATCACATGCAGGATATTTAAAAGCTGCCGTTTGTACTCATGGAGCCGTTTTACCTGCACGTCGAAAATGGACCGGGGATCCACGTTAATCCCATTGTGCTTGCGGATATAGGCTGCAAGGCGCAGCTTGTTCTGGTATTTGATGTTCATAAATTCCTGCTGTGCCTTGGCATCGTCTGCGTAAACAGCCAGCTTGGAAAGGTGGGGCAGGTCTGTAACCCAGTCATTCCCAATGTACTTATTGACCCATTCTGCCAGCAGCGGGTTGCCGTGGTAGAGGAACCTTCTCTGGGTAATCCCGTTGGTCTTATTGTTAAATTTCTCTGGGAACATCTGGTAAAATTCATGGAGTTCCTGATTTTTCAGGATTTCCGTATGCAGCCTTGCCACGCCGTTGACGGAGCAGCCTGCCGCAATGGCAAGGTGGGCCATTTTTACTTGGCCGTCGTAAATAATCGCCATTTTCTTTACCTTGTAATGGTCGCCCGGGAATTTCTTTTCAATGTCAAGGATAAAGCGGCGGTTAATTTCCTCAATAATCTGGTAAATCCTTGGGAGTAGCCTTGAGAAAATTTCAATGGGCCACTTTTCCAATGCTTCGGACATAATGGTGTGGTTGGTGTATGCGCAGGTCTTATTGGTAATTTCCCATGCCTCATCCCATTCCATATTTTCCTCATCCAGAAGGATACGCATCAATTCTGCCACTGCTACGGTTGGGTGGGTGTCGTTTAGCTGGATTGCCACTTTTTCCGGCAGCTTGTGCAGGTCGTCATGGTATTTCTTAAAACGTGCCACTGCCCGCTGTACGCTGGCGGATACGAAGAAATACTGCTGCTTTAAGCGCAGCTCTTTCCCTTGGATATGGTTGTCGTTGGGGTAGAGCACTTCCACCAAGTTCCGGGCAAGGTTTTCCTGCTCCACAGCCTTCTTATAATCGCCCTTGTCAAATGCATCCAGCTCGAAATAATTTTCCGGCTCTGCATCCCATGCGATTAAAACGTTTACCATATTGTTATTGTAGCCTACCACCGGCATGTCGTAAGGCACGGCGCGGACAGTCTGGTAGCCCTCATGGATAAATCTTGTTTTCCCATACCCGTCGCCTTCGGAACGGACATACCCGCCGAATTTTACTTGGAAGGTATGCTCTGGGCGGCGCATCTCAAAGGGATAGCCGTCCTTAAGCCAGTTGTCAGGCTCTTCCATCTGGAAACCATTTTCAATTTTCTGGCGGAACAGCCCATAGCGGTAGCGGATGCCGCAGCCATACGCCGGGTAGCCCAGGGTAGAAAGGGATTCCAAGAAACATGCTGCCAGCCGCCCAAGGCCGCCGTTGCCCAGCGCCGGGTCTGGCTCTTGGTCCTCAATGACGTTTAAGTCAAATCCAATTTCTTCCAATGCTTCTTTTACTTCTTGGTATGCAGTCAGGTTAATCAGGTTATTCCCCAACGCCCGGCCCATCAGGAATTCCATGGACATGTAGTATACCATCTTGGGGTCTTGCTTTTCAAAAGTTTTCTGGGTGGCAAGCCACTGGTCGATAATCACTTCCTTTACCGCTTGGGACACTGCTTGGTAAACTTCCTGCTGGGAGGCCTCCTCCAGCGTCTTGCGGTACAGGTTCTTGACATTGTCCTTGATTTCCTGGATGAACTTCTTTTTTTCAAACATCTTGTTCTGCATTGCTATCTCCTTCCTCTTCTGGTGCACCATTCCCAATATGCCCATACATTCACGCCTTTTCCACTCCAAGGGCTACGGTTTCGCCGTTGATGTCCCATTCCTTCCCATAGCCTTTCGCGCCGCCGCCTGTGATGTCCACAGCCAGCACTTCGGACTGGATTTGGCTGCCATATTCCTTGAAAATTCTGCCGATTGTTTCTCCTGCCTGATAAGAAACATGGATTTTATCCATTACCTCAAACCCTGCTTCCTTGCGCATGGTCTGGATTTTACTGATTAGCTCCCGGACAAACCCTTCCTGGACCAGTTCCGGCGTCAAATTGGTATCCAGCACCACGGTTACCTCATTGTCGCCTTCCGTCACATAGCCTTCCTGCTGTGTCATTGTAATAAGAAGGTCCTCTTCACATAATACAACGCCTTCATTTACGCTGTCAAGGGTAATGCTCCCTTTCGCTTTCAGTTCCGCCATGGCTTTATTGCCGTTAAGGCCTGCCAGGGCCTGCTGGATCTGCTTTAGGAACTTGCCGTATTTTGGCCCTACGGTGCGCAGCTGGGGCTTAAAGGTATAGTCCGTAAAGCTGCTGACATCCTCGGTAAATGATACTTTCTTGACGTTCAGCTCGTCTTTGATGATGCCCGCAAACAATTCCGGGAGTTCAAATGGCGCTTTTACAAACATATCCCCAATGGGCTGGCGGTTCTTGATGTTTGCGCTGTTGCGGCATGCCCGGCCCATGACTACGATTTTCAGCACGGCATCCATGTTTTTTTCCAGTTCCTTGTTTTCCATGGACGCATCTGCCACAGGGAAATCGCACAGGTGCACGCTTTCCGGCGCAGATTTGTCAATGCTGCACACAAGGTTCCGGTAAATGTCCTCTGCCATAAAAGGAATCATGGGTGCGGCTGCCTTGCTCACTGTTACCAGGGCCGTGTACAGGGACATATAAGCGTTGATTTTGTCCTGCTCCATGCCTTTTGCCCAGAACCGCTCCCGGCTCCTCCGGACATACCAGTTGCTCATATCCTCCACAAACTCCTGCAAAGCCCTTGCAGCTTCTGGGATGCGGTAATTGCCAAGGTGGCTGTCTACCTGCGCTACCATGGTGTTCAGTTTGGACAGGAGCCACTGGTCCATCACGGATAATTTCCCATATTCCAATGCATATTTGGTTGCGTCAAATTGGTCAATGTTGGCATACAGCACGAAAAATGCATAGGTATTCCACAAGGTCCCCATAAATTTCCGCTGGCCTTCCTGCACGGCTTTCCCATGGAACCGGTTCGGCAGCCACGGCGCGGAATTGGTGTAAAAATACCAGCGGATGGCGTCTGCCCCGTAGGTTTCCAAAGCCTCGAAGGGGTCAATGGCATTTCCCTTGGATTTGCTCATTTTCTGGCCGTTTTCATCCTGTACATGGCCCAGCACAATGACGTTTTCATAGGGGGCTTTGTTGAACAGCAGGGTAGACTCTGCCAGCAGGGAATAAAACCATCCCCTCGTCTGGTCTACCGCCTCGGAAATAAAATCCGCCGGGAACTGCTGCTCAAAAAGTTCTTTATTCTCAAAGGGATAATGGTGCTGTGCAAAAGGCATTGCCCCGGAATCAAACCAGCAGTCAATGACTTCCGGCACCCGGTGCATTTCCTTGCCGCATTTTGGGCACTTGATGGTGACTGCGTCAATAAACGGGCGGTGCAGCTCAATCTCTTCCGGGCAGTTTTCCGACAGCTCCTTTAACTCGGCAATGCTGCCGACGGAGTGCATATGGCCGCACCCACATTCCCAGATATTTAAAGGCGTGCCCCAATAGCGGTTCCTTGAAATGCCCCAGTCCTGCACATTTTCCAGCCAGTCCCCGAACCGCCCTTTCCCAATGCTTTCCGGAATCCAGTTGATGGTGTTGTTGTTGCGGATTAAATCCTCCTTCACCTCGGTCATCTTGATGAACCAAGATTCCCTTGCATAATAAATCAATGGGGTGTCGCAGCGCCAGCAATGGGGGTATTCATGCTCAAACTTCGGCGCGTCAAACAATAAGCCCCGGTCTTCCAAATCCTGTAAAATCATGGGGTCTGCCTTCTTGCAGAAGGTCCCGGCGAAGGGCGCCCCTTCCATCAGCTCCCCTTTCCCATTGACAAACTGTACAAACGGCAGGTTGTATTTGCGCCCAACTTTGGAGTCGTCCTCACCAAAAGCAGGGGCAATATGGACAATCCCCGTACCGTCCGTCATAGTAACATAGGAGTCGCAGGTAACAAAATGCGCCTTTTTCTGCTGTTTTTCGGCTGCTGCCTTTGCCCCTTCGTATAAGGGCTCATATTCCCGGTATTCCAAATCTGTGCCCTTGTAGGTTTCCAAGATTTCGTAGGCTTTCACGCCTTGCTCCTGCTGTTCCTTGGAAAGAAGCGTCCCCATGACTTTTTCCAGCAGCGCTTCTGCCATGTAATAGGTATACCCGTCCGCTGCCTTGATTTTGCAGTAGGTTTCCTCTGGGTTTACGCAGAGGGCTAAGTTGGAAGGCAGGGTCCAGGGTGTGGTGGTCCATGCCAGGAAATAAGCGTCCTCCCCTACGGCCTGAAAGCGGACAATGGCGGAGCGTTCCTTTACCGTCTTATACCCCTGGGCCACTTCCTGCGCGGAAAGAGGGGTCCCGCAGCGCGGGCAGTAAGGCACGATTTTAAAGCCTTTATACAAAAGTTTCCGGTTCCAGATTTCCTTTAACGCCCACCATTCGGATTCAATGAAATCATTGTGGTACGTCACGTAAGGGTTCTCCATGTCTGCCCAGAACCCTACGGTGCCGGAGAAATCCTCCCACATGCCCTTGTATTTCCAGACGCTTTCCTTGCATTTATCTATAAATGGCTCTAAGCCGTATTCTTCAATCTGCTCTTTCCCGTCCAAGCCCAAAAGTTTCTCTACTTCCAGCTCCACCGGGAGCCCGTGGGTATCCCAGCCTGCCTTCCGGGGCACCATTTTCCCCTTCATGGTCTGGTACCTTGGGATCATGTCCTTGATGACGCGGGTCAGCACATGGCCGATATGGGGTTTCCCATTGGCCGTTGGGGGGCCGTCATAGAAGGTGTAGGTTTCCCCTTCTTTCCGGTTTTCCATGCTCTTCTTGAAGATGCCATGGTCTTTCCAGAACTGTTCTGTCTGCTTCTCTCTTTCCACAAAGTTCATGTTGGTTTCAACTTTGCTGTACATAAGCCAATTTCTCCTTTCGAAACATGTGGCATAGAAAAGGCTTCATCCTGCAAAAGGACGAAGCCATGCATCGTTACCGCCTGTCACATAATCGTCTTCCTAATATCTTATTCCCTAAAACTGTACCCATTATAAATCTTGGGGTTCTTCTTGTCAAGGTGGGAAATGGAACATTTTCTGTGGAAACCACCTATTTTTCCTACTTTATTCCAATATGGGCAGCCATAGAAAATGCTATATTCCGCCAGATTTTCCTTGCCCTATGGTTTTAGGTGCGTTAAGATAGAAAAAGAAACATTTGGCTGCTGGATTGGAAACTATTTTTTAAAGGAGCCTAACCTATGTACTACTTCATGAATAAAGATACTGTCACGGCACAGATTACCAACAGGGCTGGGAGATGGGAACTTTCCCACATATCAGCCCCCCTCCCCATTGGGGATTTTGAAATCAACAGTTGGCTGGAAGACCGGAAAGCATTTAAGCACAACCGCCACTTAAAACAGCTTATGATGGACTGCGGATGCCAGACCACGGAAGGGTTTATCCGCATCACCCATGCCGCCTCCATCAACGATTCCTTCTGGGTAAAGGAAGAAGGGGAAAATTTGTCATGGGACGGCATTTCTTTTTACCGGAATGAATTCAACGGCACAATTTCACGGCTTGCCTTTGAAGGCCTTGGGCTGTATGGCATAAAAATGAGCAGCACCTCCCCAGAGCTTACCACGGACGGTTCCTTCCGCAAATGCTGGCGGAGGGAGGATGGGGAAATTTACCTTTACAAAAGGGGGATTTCCGGGGCATCCAACGCCGGGCTGGAACCCTACTGCGAAGCCCTTGCGTCTGAGCTTATCCATCAGGCAGACCCCAAAAGCGTCCAATATTCTGTCGTAAAGCTCCACAAAGAAACTGCAACAAAATGCAAATCCTTTACCAATGAAGAGATTGGCTTTGTGCCATTGCGTAAGCTGGTAAGCCGCCATACCACAACGGACGGGCTGCTGGATTTTTTCCATAAATTAGGATGCCTTGAAGAATTCCAGAGAATGGTTGTCTTAGACGCCGTCACCTTTAATGTTGACAGGCACCTTGGCAATATGGGCGTCCTTGTGAAAAATGAAACGCAGGAAATCCTTGGGATTGCCCCTAATTTTGATTTCAACTTGTCTATGCTCCCTTATGTGGAAAAAGAAGAATTTAACGACATCGGCACAAAACTTTTGGATTATGGGCCAAAAATCGGGGATGATTTCACAAGGATTGGGCAGGAACTCCTTACCCCTGCCATCCGGCGGGAACTCATCAACCTGCAGGGATTCCAGTTTTCCTTCCGTGGAAACAAAGAGTTTGCTCCATGGCGGGTAGAAAAGATGGAACAGCTCGTCGGGCAGCAAATCCGTGCCCTGCTCAAAAATGAAAAACTCTGCACAAAAGACGTCTTTATCCCAAAAGCCCCCCTGAAAAATACCCTTCAGGAAACGGCCGTTTTCGATAATACGGAGGAACTGAAAAAGGCTTCTGCCCTGATAAGCAGGCTGAAAGAACTCCATGGGCTTTCCGCTGTCATGGAAGAAATTGAGGAAGACAACCATGTATCTGTCCTCGCTACCATCCATGAAAAAGAGGGCTTTACGGATATTGCCATCCACCTTGGCACCATGGAAATTTCCTGTGAGAAAAACGGCATAGAAAGGCCTTTTTTAGAGCTTGCCGCGGAATCTGCGCTATTTGGAAATTTATATGCAGAAATTTGCATAATAAGAAATGAATTTCAATAAAACTGTACGCCTATGCTAAGGGATGTTCAGGATTGTAAAGTTATTCCTGGACCGTTCCTTAGTAAAGCACACAGTTTCGGATTGTAAAGTTATTCCTGGACCGTTCCTTTAGCTTTGCCGCGCGGCCATATGAAATTAGCCGCACGGCTTTTTCTTTCACGGGCCTAACACCCGCTGCTTGCAGCGCTCTGGAACAGGGACAGTACGCAGTAATGTGTCACCAAAAGGGTCAGCACAATTTACTGCATCCCCTCAATCTGCCGCATATATTCCCACATAATTTCATCAAACAGCCCTGAACTTTTCAGGTAATTGCCCCATACGGTAACGGCAATCAACAGGACCAGCGCGATAGAGGAACACACAATGCCTGCAATTGCCATCCCTTTTCCGGCCTTTTTCTGGATCTGCAAAATGCCAAGCACGATGGAAACCACCGCCAGCGGTACGCAGGTGCACCACAGGCAGCAAGTAACCAGCGCGAAAATCCCGCAGACCATGGATGCTATCCCAAAGCCCATGCTGGGCGGCCTGTAATCCGGCCCATAGTACTGGTTGTAGCCTTGCTGGCCGTTATAATTGGGCTGCCCATTATAATCCTGCTGGCCGCCATACCCTTGTCCGTTATAGCCCGGCTGCCCGCCGTAGCCTTCCTGCTGGCTGTAGCCCTGCTGCCCGGAACCCTGCTGGCTTTCTGGCTGCTTTTCTTGCGGCTCATTGCCAAACATGTTATTTTCACCTTCCATGAAAAAACCTCCTATGATGCATCATCACTTATCATGCTGCCCGGACATCTATTGTTCCAGCATCAGGTCCAGCACGGAAATGTCCTCTTTTTTAATCTTGATTTTCACCGGCTTTGTCTGCTGGGAATATACCCTTGCCCCGCTTTCGTTGGTGCAGTAAGCGACTATTTTGTAATAATATGTCTTACCGGATTTTGTGGTTGCATCCCGGTAAATCGTCTTGGAAGTGGTGGCGAGGAGCTTATAGCCGCTGTTCTTTTTCTCAGAACGGTATATCATATAGCCGTCTGCATTTTTTGCTGCCTGATAAGAAATTACGGCATATTCTTCCATGGTGTTCCTTGCCTTCACTTTCGTGGCAGCATTTACGCTGGCAGAGGTGCATACTGCGCCCGCCGGCTTGGAAAACCCTACGCTGTAAGCGTTTGCTATGCCATTTTGCCCCTGTGCAACTGCACGCACTACATAATAGTATGTGGTCCCTTTCTTCGGCCCTTCCCGGAGGGTTGCTTCTGCCGTAGCAAGCACCCCGGCGGTATCTTTGGCGTACTCCCGGAATGCCCCGGTATCTTTGCTGAGCACAAGCTGTTCTTCTGTTTTTGGCACCAGCCCTTTTACTGTAACGGTAGCGTCTGTTGTGCTGGTCCCTGTGATTTTTGAAGTGATTACCGTTTCTTTCGCATCAAACAATGCTGGGACGGTCTGGCCGGAAGCGTCCACGGCATACCCATATGCATCCTCATTTTCATATTCATAGCTGATGGTCCCGTCTGGCGCCACGTTTGTGTCAATTGGCTTTGCCTTCAGCGCGCTTTCTGTCTGCAGGCTTACGGTTTCCACTAAGACTGCCTTCCCCAAATCTACCTGATACGTCTTGCTGGTGGAATCATAGCTGTAATCTGTCCCGCTTAAGCGGTACACCTCATAATAGTCTGCACCGCTCACCTTGCTCCATGAAACTTTGATCCCATTGGAAACTGCCTGCGCCTTCACATTTTTTGCCATGCCAAGGGTAGGGCTTACGGTAAATTCTGCCCCGTTTGCCGCGAGTTCCTTCTTTTTGGTGTACGGGAAAATCCGGTAGGTAACTTCCGCTGCCCCTGCTTTTACTTTGGGGAATGTGAACTTTGTAGCAGAAGCGCCCAAGGTCTTATACGGCTTATAAAGGCCTGTCTGGGCGTCTTTTTTCTGCACCTTGTACCCTTTGATCCCTGTCATTTTGTTCCATTTTACGGCATATTTCCCGGCGGAAGTATAGGAACTTTCCGTAAATGCCATTTTTTCGTTGGCAGAAAGGCGGATGCTTGCACTCTCCTGCAAATAGCTGTCCTGCCCGTCTTTTTCCCAATATGCGCACACCACGTAGAGATATTGTTTCCCCGGGGTGAGCTTCTTGTCGGTATAGCTTGTCTTGGATGCATTTTTAATGGTTGCCGCCAATGTGAAATCTGCGAAATCCTCAATATAGCTCCCTTCTGATTTCGTATATCCGCTGCTTAAGGTATCGCAGCGGTAAATTTTATAACCATCGCAGCCCTTCACTTTTTTCCATGTAAGGCGGACGGAGTCCTCCCCGTTTGCCGCTGCCTTTAGCTGCAGTGCATTTCCCCAAGTGCGGGCGCTTACCTTCTGCCAGCTGGTATATGCTGTTTTCTTTGCCACCCGGTTGTATACATAGCCCCGGACACGGTAAGCATATGTTTCCCCAGCCTTCAGGCCGCTGTCCTCATAGGGAGCGTCCCCGGTCTGCTTTGCCAGCTTCACCCAGCTCTTGCCCACTTTTTTCTGGAACTCATAGCCAGTCACCCATCCTGCGTCGAGGGATGGCCTAAGGGTAATGCTGCCTGCACTGACAACCGTATTTACGGCGCCCATTTCAATTTCTGGGATTTTGTAAGCCAGCACCTTATATTTGGAAAATTTCTGCTCCGCTACTTCCTGCTCCTGCAGGCGGTAGCCTTTGTTGTAAATCCTTGCCCTGACATAAACTGTGGAGCCCGGCGAAAAATACCCAAGGTATGCCCGGTATGTAGCATCCTTTGACGCATAACGGTGGTAGCCGCGGGTCACATGGCCGTCCCCTGCCCGCACGGACGCAAGGATGGTATCGCCTGCTTTTTCTGCTTCATAGGCAAAATATTTCCCGCTGTTCTTAAAATTCTTATTGTTGGAGTACTCCACCCGGATATATTCCGTATCCTGCATCGTTACTGGGAGCACGGAAAATTCATAATATCCATCCGTCTGCTGTTTCCAAGAAATCTCTGTAACGGCTGTCACCGTCCTCGTATGAGCGGGGCTGATTACTGTAACCAAAGCAGAAGCTGGTGATTCCACAAATTTATAGTAGAACCTCCATACGCGGGTGTTATCCATAAAAAAGCTGTCGCTCTGCTGGGCCAGCGACGCATCTTCCCCTTTGGATGTCCCAACTATGGTAATCCTCTGCTCCGTCCGTGCCGTCACCTGCACTGTGTAGGGCTGGCCGATTGCCACATTAAATTCCCCAAGGGAAGCCTGCGGGGTTTTTGAACTTGTGCTTGCTACCGTCTGCTTTGTTGCATTGTCTGTCACGCTGACCTGATATTCCTCTGCCAATTCCACCGGCTGCCATGTTAAGAGCCCGCTGGCTGCGTCATAGGAAAGCCCCTGCACGGCTGGCAGCAAAGCGTCTGCACCGCTTACCAGCGTCAGGCCGTCCGGAAGGAATTCTGCTGGATCCGGCGCTTCCTCCTCTTCCTGCTCCCCGGTTCCCTGCGGATCATCCTGCTGGATTTCTGCCCCGGGCGTGCCTGTCCCGCCGATAATCTCTGAATAGGCTGGCTTTTCTTCCGTTTCCTCCGGAAGCTCCTGGAGTTCCTCCCAGGCAGCGCCGTCAGGTTCCATGCTGCCCTTCCTGCCCTCTGCCTCTTTGGGGCTTTCAGCCTCCAATTCCTGAATTGTGGTTTCCTGCTGCCCTGCTGCGGACGCCTGTGCCACGCACGGTTCGAAACACAGTGCAAGCGCAAGCGCAAGGCTAACTCCTCTCCTGATGTTTTTCACAATGTACCTCCTATATTTGCTAATTTTGTTAAAAATATTTTGTTCAAGTTTCATTATAGCAGACCATATTTCCCAATACAAGGGGAAACTGGAAAGGAAACGGGCCCATAACTGTACAGCCGCACAGTTATGGACCCATGCCCCAACGGTATTGTTACAACCGGAAAGCTTTCCTGAAATATAGTTCCTGCCCTAATCCCCTAAGTAGTAATGCCCATATGCATCAGCAGCCTTGATGGCAGCGCATACGGTTTCCGGAGTCACTTCAAAAGGCATATTGTGCAAAGTGTCTGTTTCTGCACATGCGGCAGTTGCAACAGCCATAATCTTCTCGTCTGTGGCTTCTGCTACGCCCAATTCCTTTAAGGTAACCGGCAGCCCCAGTTCTATGCACCATGTAATGATATCCTCTAATTCCCCGGAAGGGATGTTTTCTAAGACAAGCTGCGTGATTGTCCCAAAGGCTACTTTTTCCCCGTGGTACATGTGGTGGCACTCTTCCAAAACCGTCAGCCCGTTGTGGATGGCATGGGCGCCTGCAAGCCCGCCGCTTTCAAACCCTATGCCGCTTAACAAGGTATTTGCTTCAATGACTTTTTCCACTGCCGGGGTACATGCACCTGCGCTTAATGCTATTTTTGCCTTGACGCCTTCTTCCATCAGCGTCTGGAAACAAAGTTCTGCCAACGCCATTGCCGCAGAGGTGGAAAGGCCTCCGGCACAGGTTGCGGCCCCGCTGTTTTTGCATGCCCTTGCCTCAAAATACGTTGCCAGCGCATCGCCCATGCCGGATACCGTTAAGCGGACAGGGGATTTTGTGATAACCTCGGTGTCCATCAGGACGAGGTTTGGGTTTGCTGGGAGGAACAAATACTCCTCAAACACGCCTTCGTCTGTGTAGATTACGGACAGGGCGCTGCAGGGCGCGTCTGTCGAAGCGATGGTGGGGCAAATTAATACAGGCATGGATTTGTGGTAAGCAACTGCTTTTGCAGTGTCTAGGATTTTGCCGCCGCCAATGCCGATTACCATGTCGCAGCCCTGTTCCTCCACTACCCCAATCAGGCGGTTAATCTCCGTCTTGCTGCACTCCCCATTAAAGTAGTTGAATTCAGCTTCCGCCCCTTTCCCGTCGAAGCTGCCTTTTACAAGCTCCCCAACCCGTTTGAAGCCGGATGATGTGATTAGGACTAAAGCCTTTTTGCCATATTTTTCTGCGTATTCCCCCAATTTCTTTAATTCCCCTGCGCCCTGCACATATTTGCTTGGGCTGATTAAAATACCTGCCATAGTGGATACCTCCTGTTCTTTGCTTTGGTAAATGTTTCCTTTTTCATTGTAAGGGTTTTTGGGGGGCTTGTCAAACATGTTCTTGGGTGGATAGAGGAAAAAGAGGGGCTTCGGAGCCGGACGGCAATGAAGGGCTGCCCCTCCCCACACAAACTGGGCAACGTTCCGGCGAACTAACTGCTAACTGCAACTAAGGAACTCAGGAAAGCTGACCTTCCTAAGTTTCCGTAAGCAGTGGATTTCACCTGCACTAAGGACGCCCATAAATAGTTTGCTTAAAGGAAGGGCAGCCCTTCATTGCCTGTATTTTGGTGAAAATTTTCAAGAACCTAAACCCATGCTTTACATTTTTTCCACATACTGCTAGTAAATGAAAGGCACATTGTCACCACAATTACCTTTAGAATCCAGTGGTATTCGTACTTATTCAGGATTGGGATTGCCTTCCATACTCTCTCGGTATGGCGGTTAAAGAAATAATTAAATCCCATAAAAACCATAGTGGAATTTCCACAAAACACCAAAAATCTGCCAACTGCTGCCTTACATATTTTCCCTCCAACTGCAATCAGCACTAATGTCATAGAACAGGCATAGAGCACCATAAAAATGGGATTCCCAATTCTATTGGACGCAAATGCTACCTTCCCCAAATTCATCCAACCAGCAATCCCTCCTATACCAAGCAACAATAAAAATAGGAAAATATTTTTTTCTGCCGTCTTCTGCCATCCCTGTTCTTTAATCTGGTAGCCAACCACCATAAGTACTGCTCCCACCAATGCCGTGTCCATATGCCATGGGAGGACTTTAGGCGTTATTTTTGGCAAAACCATAAAAATCATTTTATTTAAGAGAATCAGCAATGCACATACCCCCATCTGGGTACTTAGCTTCAGCTGCAAAATAAAATAAAAAATAATATAAGAAAGAAACAGACATGGTAAAAACCACAAGGGAGAGCAATTGGGCGATAACTTAGACAAACCTGTGGCATATGCAATCCAGCCAACATGGTACACCTGTGCATCCAGCCATTCTCCAAAAACATCATATACCGCCATTTCATCAATTGCATTTAATACAAGATTAATCCCAGCCATGGAAAAGTATGGAACTAAGTAGGATTTTGCCCGATTTCTCACTAATTCTATCCCTCCAAGTTTCTCCCATTTTTCCTTATTATAAAACATTCCGGCTATGATAAAAAATAATGGCATGTGAAATCCATAAATCATCTTTCCCAGAAGCGTAGAACGGTTTGCATGGCCTATCACAACAAGAATAATCCCAATACCTTTTACTACATCCATACTGGCGTCCCTGCCAGAAAAAACATTTTCCTTTGTCATATATATGGCCTCCCTGTATTATGCTGTTACTACCATTTTTTCATTTCTTTCGTTTAAAGAAAGTTTTTCATCAAAAAAAATAAGCATGAATTCTGCTTCGCTCATTTGTGTAATCTGAGCAATTGTTACCATTTCAGAAAGCATAAAATCTTCCTCGTTTCCCTCTAATTTTGCAGTAAGTACTGATGCCGGAAGACACATTTTTTCAGCAAGCTGCTTTCTATTGAGCTCATTGTCCACTAACTTCCTCTCAAATTCTTCTATATTCGCTATCATCCTATCCCTCCTATTTTTCGTTAAACGAAAGTTTTACAATTTACTATACCAATCTTCGACAAGAAAATCAACCATTAGACGAAAAATATTTCCACACTGTTACACATAATGTGGCCAGATGAAAATAAGTTGTGTTTTACCTATTTGTGATATAAAATAAGACTAAATCAAAAAGGAGGTTCCCCATGGTAAATGTGAACTATACTGCAATCGGGCATCGCATCAAAGACAAACGGAAAGAAACTGGGCTTACGCAAAAAGAACTTGCCCAAAAAGTCGGCCTATCCGAGGCAAGCATCTCAAAATATGAACATGGCAAAGTAGAAGATGCTACCCACAATATGCTCATCAGATTTGCCGAGGTCCTAAACGTTTCTGTTTCTTGGCTTCTAGGAATAGAGGAACCGCCGCAAATACCTGTCCCCTCCCTTTCCGCTGAGGAAAAACGTCTGATTCACAATTTCCAACGCCTGAACCGTACTGGAAAAGACTATATTCTGCAAACCATGGAACTAGCTCTTCCATTTTATGCCGAAAACCCAAGCAACCATGAAAAACTGCCCTAATCTACGCTGTTAGTGCACAGTTTCCTAAGAAAAACCTTGCCAAATGCAAATTATATGGTAAAATATCGAAAGATACGGTTTGCGCCGGCAGCGCGCATCATCTGCCCTGCCAAAGCATAAGGCGTGCCAAAGCTGCCCACAGCTTTCCAAGCTATGGCGCGGCACATTGTGGCAGCTACAACATTAGAAAGAAGGATTTATTTATGAAAACAACACGAGAGGACATCCGTAACATCGCCATCATCGCCCACGTAGACCATGGCAAGACCACGCTGGTGGACGAGCTTCTGAAGCAAAGCGGCGTGTTCCGCGCCAACCAAGAGGTACAGGAGCGTGTCATGGATTCCAACGACATTGAGCGGGAGCGGGGAATCACCATCCTTTCCAAAAACACTGCCGTTTTTTATAAGGACACCAAAATCAACATTATCGACACCCCGGGCCATGCCGACTTCGGCGGCGAGGTGGAACGTGTGCTGAAAATGGTAAATGGCGTCGTCCTTGTGGTAGACGCTTTTGAAGGAGCTATGCCCCAGACGAAATTCGTGCTGATGAAGGCCCTTGCCTTAGACCTCCCCGTCATTGTCTGCATCAACAAAATTGACCGCCCAGAAGCACGGCCGGACGAAGTCATTGACGAAGTGCTGGAACTGTTTATGGATTTAGACGCCTCCGACGAGCAGCTTGACTGCCCCTTCCTCTATGCGTCTGCCCGGGACGGCTATGCAGTCAAAGATTTAGGGGATGAAAAGAAAGACATGACTGCATTATTTGAAACAATCCTAGACTATATCCCAGCCCCGGAAGGGGATCCTGATGCAAATACCCAAGTACTGATCAGCACCATTGACTACAATGAGTACGTAGGCCGCATCGGCGTGGGGAAAGTAGATAACGGATGCCTGAAAGTCAACCAAGAAGCCGTTGTGGTGAACCACCATGAGCCGGACAAGCTGCAGAAGGTACGCATCAGCAAACTTTATGAATTTGACGGCTTAAATAAGGTGGACGTCACAGAGGCCAAAATCGGCTCTATTGTAGCCATTTCCGGCATTGCGGACATCCACATCGGCGACACCATCTGCGCCCCGGAAAATCCTTGCGCCATTGATTTCCAGAAGATTTCCGAGCCTACCATTTCCATGAATTTTATTGTCAACGACAGCCCCCTTGCCGGGCAGGAAGGGAAATTCGTCACCTCCCGCCATATCCGCGACCGCCTGTTCCGTGAGCTCAATACAGACGTTTCCCTGCGGGTGGAGGAAACTGACAGCCCAGACAGCCTAAAGGTTTCCGGCCGCGGCGAGCTGCACCTGTCCGTGCTCATTGAAAATATGCGGCGGGAAGGCTATGAATTTGCCGTAAGCAAGGCAGAAGTACTTTACCATAAGGATGAAAATGGGAAAAAATTAGAGCCCATGGAACTGGCTTATGTGGACGTGCCCGACGAATTTACCGGGGCAGTCATTGAAAAATTAAGCCAGCGCAAAGGGGAGCTCCAGAACATGGGGCCAATCAGCGGCGGTTATACAAGGCTCACCTTCAACATCCCTTCCCGGGGGCTGATTGGCTACCGGAATGAATTTATGACAGACACTAAAGGAAATGGCATTATCAACACCATTTTTAACGGATATGAGCCTTACAAGGGGGACATCTCCTACCGGAAACAAGGCTCCCTGATTGCCTTTGAATCCGGGGAATCCGTCACCTACGGCCTCTTTAGCGCCCAAGACCGGGGAACCCTCTTTATCAGCCCCGGGGAGCGGGTTTACGCCGGCATGGTGATTGGGCAGAGCGCAAAGCCGGAGGACATTGAGCTGAATGTCTGCAAGAAAAAGCACTTAACCAATACCCGTTCCTCCAGCGCAGACGAAGCCCTGACCCTGACGCCCCCGAAAATCTTAAGCTTGGAGCAGGCGCTGGAATTCATTGAAACGGACGAGCTTTTAGAAGTCACCCCCAAAAGCCTGCGCATCCGCAAACGGATTTTAGACCCCACCCTCCGCAAACGGGCAGGGCTGCGGAAATAAATGCTCAAAGCCGTCCTGCACATGCAGGGCGGCTTTCTTTTTCTTTCATAGGAAAGAACGTCCTATGAAAGAAAAGCCCTTTGGGCAATGATACGCAGCTTCGCGCGCGGAACAAAAGCTGCGCTTGCCAAGGAAGTAGGGCGCGGGGGTGAGCGGAGCGCACTTTTGTTCTCTCCCCATAAACCGCCGCCCTTCCCCTTACCTTTCCTTCACCTTCATCCTGCCCACCAACAGCCCCGCCGAGAAAAATGCTAACGAAAACACCAGCACCATCCCAAAAGACTGGAACACCTTCCCCCCATCTGCAAAAGTTTCCAACTTCTGAATCTCCTCATTAGCCGCCACATACCAGTAAGAAGGCACAAACTTCGCCATCTTCCTTGCCCCCTCCCCCATCAAATCCAGCGACACAAACACGCCGCCAAGGAAGCTGAAGCCCAGCCCAAATACATTGCTCATCACCGTCAGCATCTGTGAATTCTGCGCAAACTGCACGGTAAACCAAGCAACGCTTAACGAACAGATGCCAAACAAAAAGGCGTTGGCCGCATTGAAAGCCCCCTGCAGGCTGAACATATAATCCCTAACGCTCAGGCAGGCCATCCCCATAAATATCCCATACACTGCCAGCATATAAGCCGCGCACCCCAGAAAAATCTGCAGGTTCTGGCTTAGGAAGGACATAGAGGAGCATTTATTCCTCGCCGCCAGGTCTTTCTCCTTGAACGTGTTCATGCAGCCCCCCACGCCTAAAATCATCAATATCAGGAACACATATGGGATATATTGGAAATAGTAGAACCCCCGGGGCATCCCCTGGCCTTCCCCTTCTTCCAAGAACTCCACCTCTGCCTTCCGCCCCATGTCTGCCAGCGCCCAAGATGCTGCTTCTTTTGCGCTGCATCCTGCTTTCAGGTACATAGAAAGGCTCCTTAGGTAACCCGTAATTTCCTGTTCTGCCAAATATGCGCTGCTGCTGCCGGGCACAGCCCTCCCGTCCAAGATCCCTTCCTGCTCCCCAGCTTGGAATTTTTCCGTAAAATCCTCCGGTATCACAAGGACATAATCCAGTTCCCCATAGTACATAGCATCCTGCAAATCCTCTTTTTCTTCCGGGACGCTTGAAATTTGGTTCTGGGTGCCTAAATATTCCTCAAGCCCCCTCCCAAGGCTGCCTTGGTCCTGGTTTTCCAGCCCAATATCCAAGGAAACCCCGGAAAATTCCGCCTGGCTGTTTTCCTCCATGACACTCCCAATAATCAGCGTAAGCGCCAAATAAATCACAATGTACATGAAAAGCGGCATCTTATTTTTATTTACAATCCGGAAAAAAGCTTTAAATACCTGCATACCGTTCCCTCCTCACAATCAGGAAAGCCCCTGCTGCCAGCGCTGCGGTTAAGGCCAGCATCATCCCCATATTTTCCAGATACCGCCCATAAGTATCGTAAATATTCAGGCTGCAGCATGCTTTTGCAATCAAAGTCGCAGGGTTCACCCGGGCAAAAGCCGGCACATACCGCTCCACGAACCGCTGGATCCCGTCTATCATGAGCCCGCTGAAAAAGCTGGATACCATCATAACCATGATGCAAAGGGCTTCTTTCACCGGATAGGCCATCCTACCGCACACGCCGATAAAAAATCCCAGCACGACACCCATCATGCTCCCTATAAAAAGCGTCAGCAGCAGGAACCCCCACTGATCCCCAAGGGGCACATCCAGCACAAAGATCAGGTAGCTGGCAGAAAAAATAAGGTACACAAACTGCATCGTCACCTTAGCCGCCAAATCCGGCCAAAGCAACAGGAACCGGCTGGTGCCTGCCGCCATCCTCCTTGCTGCCAAAGGGCTTAAATTTGCCTTAAATTCCACTGCGCACATCAGCCCCACAGTTGCCCCCATCAGGCAGTCCATGGCAATCAGCGAATAGAAATAGTCCAAAACGCTGTTCGACGCAGCATCCCCAAGGCCTCCTTCCCGCAGGTAGCTGAAATCCTCTTCCAAGGCCGCCGCTGCCTTTGCAATCCCCTCTGGCCGCTCCTTCCCTATTTTCAGCAAAGTCCCCCGGGTACGCTCATACTGTTCCAAAACAGACTTTAAAATCGTCTGGTTCATCCCCTGCCCTGTTACCACAAGGGAAATGCCAGACTTTTCCAGCACGCCTCCTCCCAATTGGCTTTCTGGCCCAGCTGCCACGCCTTCTGCCTTAACACGGCTGCTTTCCGTATTTTCCCCTCCCTTTATTCCATTCTTAAAAATCCCTTCCACGTCCCCTTCCCGCAGAAGTTTTTCGGCCTCTTTTTCCGTAACCTTTTCCACCTGTACCAGCCCATTGTCCTTTTCCAAGGTTTCCAGCAGCAGGGAAAAATTTTCATCCGCCCCCTCCTCCTGCACATAGGCCACCGGAACCTGATGGAACAGCACTTCTTTGTCCGTATAGCTCCCAAAAGCCACAGCGAACAGGCTCCCGAGGATAACTGGGAAAATCAGGCTCCAAAACAATGTCATCCTGTCACGTACCGACCGCATAAGGCTATACTTGTATAACCGAAAAAACATGATATCTCTCCTTCCCTTGCCAAAATACTTTCACAAATGCCGGGGCGCAGCTACGCCTTCCATGCTATTTTTCCCCCTGAAACCTGCACCTGTTTTCCATCTTATGGGCTGCAGGCATATGTTTTCATTCTGCATTGTCCCGCAGCTCCTTCCCCGTAATCTCTAAGAAAACGTCATTCAGCGTGGGCAGTTCGGAATACACCCTGCCAAACCCAATTTCCCTGCTGCCAAAATAATCCAAGATATGTACAAGGTTATGTTTCCCGCCGCTGCAGCGGATTTCCAGCATGCCATCCTGATAATCCACTTGGTACACATGGCGCAGCTCCTTGATTTCCGCAATCTGGCAAGGCGTAAGCCCCGCCGCCTCCATATGGATTTTTTCCCCCATCTTAATCATGGATTTCAGCTCTTCCTTCGTCCCCGAAGCCACGCACCTGCCTTTGTCCAGTATGGCAATCCGGCTGCAAA
The DNA here is from genome assembly GCA_910580195.1 of uncultured Lachnospiraceae bacterium. Lineage (GTDB taxonomy): Bacteria > Bacillota > Clostridia > Lachnospirales > Lachnospiraceae > Petralouisia. The sequence continues at coordinate 141,968 of CAJTWA010000001.1, read as the reverse complement.
TCTGCTCCACTTCCTCCATATAGTGGGAGGTGTAAATGATGGTAGCCCCTTCCCGGTTCAGCTTCTGGATACCCTCCAAAATCCGGTTCCGGCTCTGGGGGTCCACCGCCACGGTAGGTTCATCCATAATAATCAATTTCGGCTTATGGGCAATGCCACAGGCAATGTTCAGCCGCCGAAGCAGCCCCCCGGACAGTTTTTTCGGGTAAAATTTCCGGAAATCCTCCAGCCCGGAAAACACGATGGCTTCTTCCACATACTGTTTCCGCGTCTTTTTATCCGGGATGTAAAGGCCGCAGAAATAATCAATATTTTCCTGCACCGTCAGCTCCCCGAACACTGCCACATTCTGCAGGACCACCCCAACCTGCCTTTTGATCCCGTAGCTGTCCGGCTGCATTTCCTCCCCGAACACCTTCACGCTGCCCTTGTCAAAATACAGGAGCGCCAAAATGCAGTTGATGGCCGTTGTTTTCCCGGAGCCGTTCGGCCCCAGCAGCCCAAATACCTCCCCTTCCTCCACCGTAAGGTTCAAGTGGTCTAAGGCAATCAATTCTTTATAGCGTTTCACTAAGTTTTCTATTTCTACTACTTTTTTTGCCACTTTTTTCTCCTCCTTTTCATCATAAATCCCTGCAAGGCGGCTTCGGTATCCCGCAAACTGTAGCATACATCTGCCGGAAAGCATTTTTCAGGCACACGCAAGCCATATTCTTCCACGCAACATCTCCCTGCCGCTTCTCCTATAGTGTAGCAGAAAAACTGCCCCTGCAACAGTGCCCCCTGTCACCTCCCCGCCGTGACAAATGTCACATTTTCCTGCAACGCCCTGTGAAAAAAAGCAAGAATGTAGTATAATTGGAAAAACGGCAGAAAGGAGGCCGCCTATGGAAACGCTTTCCGACCAATTAATCCTTTTTTTTGGCAGCACGCTGGTCCTATTTTTCTGGCGGCCTGCCAGCAGCCTGATCCATATTTTAGCATTGCTGGCCGCAATTATTTTTCTCTGCCTTTGCAGTTACTGCAACTTAGAGTGCCAGCGGCTTTGGCAGCTCCCTGCCCCTTGCCGGCTCCTTTTAACCGGCATGTGGATTTCCTTGGCAGGGCTTAGCTTGGCGCACCCTGCCTTTGGCTGTTTCCTGCCCCTCCTGTTTTATGGGCTGGCTGTTTCCCTGCGCCATGTAGGCGTCCTTGCGCTCATCCCCCTGCCTTTCCTCTCCTTTTTGGGAGAGCCCAAGCCCCTGCCTTGGGCAGTGCTCCTTTTATTTCTTCCGGCATGGGTATTTGCTGGCAAAACGGCAAAGCTTCTGGAACTGGAGCGGGAATTGCGGCTGCTGCGGGACTCCTCCACGGAATACCAACTGCTCCTCCAGCAGAAAAACAAAAATTTAATTGAAAAACAGGACCATGAAATACACATTGCCACTTTAAAGGAGCGCAACCGGATTGCCCGGGAAATCCATGACAATGTAGGCCATATGCTTTCCCGCTCCATCCTCCAGTCCGGGGCGCTGGCCGCCATCAACCAGCAGGAAAATATGCGCAAGCCCTTAATGGACCTAACAGCCACCCTTTCCCTTGCCATGGACTCCGTCCGGGAAAGCGTCCATGGGCTCCGGGACGACTCCATCGACTTGGAATCCGCCATTTCTGAACTGGCTGCCGGAATCAGGGGCTATCAGGCCAGCCTTACCTATGACATGGGGCGTTTTGTCCCTGCCCCTGTGAAATACTGCTTCATTTCCATTGTAAAAGAAGCATTATCCAACACGGCACGGCACAGCAATGCAACCGAGGTTTCCATTGTCCTGCGGGAGCACCCCAGCCTGTACCAGCTTACGGTAAAAGACAACGGCACAGACGCTGCAAAAAAGAATGGCGCTGGCTTAACCATTGCTAATCTGGAAAATCCCGGCATGGGCATTGCAAATATGCGGGAGCGGGTGAAAAACTTAAATGGGATTTTTTCCATTTCCACCGAAGGCGGGTTCCAAATCTTTGTTTCCATCCCCCGGGAACCCCAAAGCTAAAAAACTACGTTGAAAAAAAGGAAAAACCTTGGGCATTATGGCTGTAAATAGCGGCACACTTCTCCACTGCCCCTGAAAACCTTGAAAAGAAAGGAAAAACCATGGATATTATAATTGTAGATGACGACCCATTTGTTTCCCTGTCCTTGAAAACTATTTTGGAATCTTCCGGGGAAATCCATGTCCTTGGGATAGGGAAAAATGGGCAAGAAGCCGTAGCCTTATACGAAAAGCACCGCCCCCAAGTCCTGCTTATGGACATCCGCATGGACGGGATGACCGGCCTTGAAGCCGCAGGGCTTATCTTAGCCAAGGACCCAGAAGCAAAAATCCTGTTCCTGACTACCTTCCTAGACGATGAATACATTGTACAGTCTTTAAAGCTGGGGGCAAAAGGATACATCCTGAAACAGGATTTTGAAAGTTTGCTGCCCTCCTTAAAGGCAGTGGTAAAAGGCCAGAATGTATTTGGAAATGAAATTATTACCCGGCTCCCCAGTTTCATTTCCAATGCCAGCCATTCCCGTTACGACTATTCCGCCAAAGGGATTACGGACAAGGAATTGGAAATTATTGAGCTGGTAGCCCAAGGGTACAGCAACCGGGAAATCGCCGGGCAGCTTTTCTTAAGTGAAGGGACGGTGCGGAATTACCTAAGCTCCATCCTTGAAAAACTAGAACTGCGGGACCGCACGCAGCTTGCCATTTTTTTCTATAAGAATTAAAAAACAGGAAATCCAACCTTTTCCAAAAAAACTAAAGAAACAGGAAATCCAATCTTTCCCATAAATACTAAAGAAACAGGAAATCCAATCTTTCCCATAAAAATTATTACAGCTGCCCCGCTATAGCAATATGTCAAAAAACCCTAAACCGTGTACCAGCAGTGCCCCCATCAACGCCTGCAATTAAGATATCCCAAACAGCGTACCAGCAGTGCTCCCGCATCAACGCCCGCAATTAAGATATCCTAAACAGCGTACTAGCAGTGCTCCCGTATCAATGTCTGCAAAATCATGATATGGTATTCTTCATCCATAATGATCCTTGCCAGCACTTTGTTTACGCAGTCGTCATTGATCATTTTCATATGCATCCGGTACTGGCTGATGGCTGCCTTTTCCGCCTCAATATCGGCCAGCAGCATCTGCTTGGCGTGTTCTGGGATTGCCAGGAATTCCGGCGTCCATACCACGTTCCTACCGTTCTGTTGCCTTGCCACAAAGTCAACCGTCCCGCCCAGCAGGCAGACCAGTTCCCCTAATTTCTGCAAATGCATCATCTCTGCCATTGCAATCCCAAGGAGCGTCTGGGCAAGGGGGCAGTTTTTTAAGGACAGGCGGTTTTCGTTGTTGATATATTGGGTAATTGCAGACATTTCAGAAGTCGCCCCGCAGTAGTCCACGCTCAGCAAGTTTGCGTAGATCTGGTTCTGGCACCTGACTTTTATCTCAGGGTACGGCAAATCCACCATCACCGGCTTTACCCCTGCAAAGCTGCAAGTATTCGCCAGCATGCATTTCTTTTCCTCCATAACAGGTTTTCCTTTCTCTTCTTTTCTGATAGTATATTCCACTGCCAGAATATTGTGAAAACCATGACGGACAGATAGAAAGGGACTCTTTGCGGCCGGAGGGCAATCCAAGCACAACGCGCGCATCATTTTTTGCCTTTATTCCCTATAAGCCGAAAAACAGGCGCACAGCAAGTTCCCTGCGCGCCTGTATCCCATTGCCCCAGCCCTTAAATTTTCTGGAAAAAGAAGGACTGTTTCCTCTGGTAATTCAGTTCCCTATAATTCATAATCTGCTCGGTGCTGCCGATAAACAGGATTCCGTCCTTTGTTAAGGCAGCGTTGAATTTCTTATAAATTTCTTCTTTTGCTTCTTCAGTAAAATAAATCAGCACATTCCTGCATACAATCAAGTGGCATCCGGATGGGTATGGGTCTTTCAGTAAATTGTGCTCCTTAAATTCCACCTGACGTTTGATTTCATCGGCAATCTTATAAGAACTGCCGACTTTGGTAAAGTATTTCTTCTTAAACTCCGGCGGCACTGCGGCAATGCTCTTCTCATTGTAAAGGCCAAGCCTTGCCTTATCCAGCACCTGCTTATCAATGTCGGTTGCGGTAATCTTAATCTGGTTAATCGGAAGGTGCTTGGAGAGGGCCATTACCAAGGAATATGGCTCATCCCCGGTGGAACATGCAGCGCTCCAGATTTTCAGGCTCTTCCCAAACCGCTGGACTAATGCCGGGAACACCTCTTTATCCAGAATCCCCCACTGTTCCGGGTTCCGGTAAAACTCAGACACGTTAATGGTAAGGAAATTCACAAACTGCTCAAATTTCTCCGCATCCTTCTTAATCAACGCCACATAATCTTTGTAGCTTGTAATGCTGTTCTTAGAAATCAGCGTTTCGATCCTGCGCTTCATCTGCTTTTCTTTGTAAGCATTCAGGTCAATCTTCGTCAATGCAAAAATATCTTTTTTGAAATCCTCATATCCAACCATGATGGTTCCCCTATTCTTCTACAGATTCTTCTGCTGCATCCTCCTGCACATCCTCTGACGGAACCAGCAGGGCTTTCATGCTAAGGCTGATTTTCTTATCTTCTTCATTGAAATCTACAATCTTAGCTTTGATTTCCTGGCCGATATTCAATACATCCGCCGGTTTTTCCACATGTTCTTTTGAAATCTGGGAAACGTGCAGCAGTGCGTCCACGCCCGGGGCAAGCTCCACAAATGCGCCGAAATCTGTCATCCTAGCGACTACGCCTTCCACAATATTGCCGACAGCATATTTCGAAGCTGCATCCTTCCATGGGTTCTCGTCCTCAAATTTCATGCTCAGTGCAATCTTGTTGTCATGGATATCCTTAATAAATACCCTGACTACCTCGCCAACCTTGAAAACCTTCCTTGGGTTCTCCACCCTTCCCCAAGACATCTCGGAAATGTGGAGGAGCCCGTCTGCCCCGCCTAAATCAATAAATGCGCCGAAGTCCGTCACATTCTTTACAGAGCCTTCCAAGACATCACCGATATTAATCCTCTCAAACAGCGCCTTCTGCAGTTCTGCCTTCTTAGCAAGCAATAACTGTTTCCTGTCCCCGATAATCCTTCTCCTGCGGGGGTTGAATTCTGTAATTACAAATTCGATTTCTTGGTCTTTGTACTTGCCCAAATCCTTCTCATATGTATCGGATACTAGGCTTGCAGGGATAAAAATCCTTGCCTCGTCAATCACTACGCCAAGGCCGCCTTCCAATACCTGCGCTACCTTTGCAGTAAGCACTTCCTGCGTGTTGAAGGCTTCTTCCAAGCGTTTGCTGCCTTTCTCTGCGGCAAGGCGTTTGTAAGTCAGCATTACCTGCCCTTCGCCGTCGTTTACCTTAAGGACCTTTGCCTCCATGGTGTCGCCTACGGAAATCACGGTAGTCAGGTCTACATTCGGTTCGTTTGTATATTCATTCCGGGTAATGATTCCATCGGATTTGTAACCAATATTTAAGATGATCTCGTCTGGCTTCACATCAATAACGGTACCTTCGACTACCTCTCCATTCCTTATTGTTTTAAATGATTCTTCCAGCATTTGTTCAAAACTCATTTCTGACATTTTTTTGAACCTCCTCAATAATTTTGTTTGGGGTAGAAGCCCCTGCGGTAATACCTACGTTATTAATGGACCGTAATTCAGAGAAATCCAAATCTTTCAGTGTCTGTATATAGTAAGTATTTGCACATTCTTTTTTACATATTTCAAATAGCTTCTGCGTGTTGGAGCTGGCCTTCCCGCCTATCACAACCATGGCATCCACCCGGCTGGCAATCTCCTTGGCCTCTGCCTGCCGTTCTTGGGTTGCATTGCAGATCGTATTTAAAACAATTATATCATAACCTTTTTTTCCGATAATTTCAACTAGTTCTTTAAATTTCTTGTTGTTAAATGTCGTCTGGGCAACGATACACACCCTTTTTTTCCCTTTTATGGAGAAATTTCGGGCTTCTTCCTCTGTAGAAACCACGGTAGTCGCCCCAATATCATGGCTCCACCCCTTGATTCCCTCTACCTCCGGGTGGCTGCTGTTGCCAATAATTACCACATGGCAGCCTTCCTTGCTGTACTGCCCCACAATCCGGTGGATTTTCCGCACGAAGGGGCAGGTGGCATCCACATAGGGAATCCCTTCCTCTTCCAGCAGCCGGTAGATGTCTTGGCCTACCCCGTGGGAACGGATAATTACTGTCCCGTCCTTGCAGTTTTTCAGTTCCTCCGGCGTTTCTACTACCCTAACGCCCTTCTGGCTTAAGTCCTTTACCACTTCTTCGTTGTGGATGATTGGGCCGTAGGTATAAATCCTGCCTTTGCCCTGCCCGGCCTGCTCATATACGGTATCCACCGCACGCTTTACGCCGAAACAGAACCCGGCGGTTTTTGCCAATATTACTTCCATCCATTAGCTCCTTTTACCAGACGCAGGATTTCTGCTGTTACTTCTTCCACTGACATGGAAGAGCTGTCAATTAAGGCTGCGTCCTTGGCTTGGCGCAAAGGGGAAATCTCCCGGTTCATGTCCTGCTCATCCCGCGCCTTGATGTCCTCGCAGATTTTGTCAAGCTGGCAGCTTATGCCTTTTTCCTGCAATTCTAAAAACCTGCGTTTTCCTCTGGTTTCCACGCTGGCCGTTAAGTAAATTTTTACTTGGGCTTCTGGCAGCACGCAGGTGCCAATGTCCCGCCCGTCCATGATTAAATCTGTGGTCCTTGCCAGTTCCCGCTGGAGCTGGGTGAGCTTTTCCCGGACTTTGGGGTAAATGCTGGTTTTGGATGCCATGGCGCCTACTTCTTCGGTGCGGATTAGGCCATTGACATTTTCTCCGTTTAAAAATACCTGCTGCTCTCCATTTTCGTTGGAAAGGGTGACGGTGATGCGGCTGCAGGCCCTACTGATTGCTGCTTCGTCTTCTGGGGGGATTCCTTCCCGGAGGAAAAACAGGGCCATTGCGCGGTACATTGCGCCGGTGTCTACGTAGATATATGATAACTCTTTTGCTACTTTTTTGGCAATAGTACTTTTGCCTGCCCCGGCGGGGCCGTCGATTGCGATGTTAAATGCCATGGTTTGGTTTGTTCCTTTCGATTGGGTTTGGTTTGGCACAAAATGGGGTGGGGTGTGCCTGTTTTTTCATTTTTTTCGCTTTTTGCTTTTTGTTTTTTTATTGCGTATGCTTTAGGGGCGTAGGAGGGAAATCTGGGTGGTTCTTTTCTTTGGAGGTTTGTGGGGGTAGGCTTTGGGGGCGGACGGAAATTCCGGGCGCCCCTTCCCCACACAAACTGGGCAACGTTCCGGTGAACTAACTGCTAACTCCGACTAAGGAATTTCGGGAGCGCCCTCATTCCTAAGTCTGCGTAAGCAGTGGATTTCACCTCCACTAAGGGCGCCCATGGACTGTTTGCTTAGGGGAAGGGGCGCCCGGAATTTCCTGTGTACTGGGAACCCATCTACTTTCGCATAATTCTCGCATAGTTCTTGTGAGGGAAGGGGGTATCTGGAATTTCCTGTGTACTGGGAACCCTTTTGCTTCTGCATAGTTCTTATCACCTCCGCTATGGGCGCCCATGAACTGTTTGCTTTGGGGAAGGGAACCCGGAATTTCCTGTGTATTGGGTTCCCATCTACTTTCGCATAATTCTTGCATAGTTCTTGTGGAGGAAGGGAGTATCCGGAATTTCCTGTGTATTGGGGTTCCATCTACTTTTGCATAATTTTTGCAAAGTTCTATATCATTGTGTTATTGGGCAGGCGCTTTTTCCGGCTAGGTGGCCGGTGGACCATGCGATCTGGAGGTTGAAGCCGCCTGTCAGTGCGTCTACGTCTAATACTTCCCCGGCAAAATACAGGCCGGATACCAGCTTGGATTCCATGGTGGAGGGGTTGACTTCCTTGACGCAAACGCCGCCCCTTGTGATGACGGCTTCGTTGAAGCCGCGGAATTTGGTTACCGTCAATGGGAAAGATTTTATTAATTTGGCGAAACTTTGGCGTTCTTCTTTGGTGACTTCGTTTATTTTTTTCTCCGGATCTATGCCGCTTAGGGACACGATGACTGGGAGGAGCTTGGCGGGGAACAGCTTTTGTACCCCATTTTTGAACTGCCGGTTCGTGTTTTCCCCGAAATCCCGTAAGATGCGATTGTCTAGCTGTTCCATGGACAAGGCGGGCTTTAGGTCGATTTCCATGGGGAGGGGCAGCTTGCCCATATCGTCGTTGATGATGCTGCTTGCGCTTAAAATTAAGGGGCCGCTGACGCCGAAATGGGTGAAGAGCATTTCACCGAATCCCTCATAGATGGCTTTTTTGCCGTTTTTTATGCGTACCTTTACATTCCGCAGGGACAGGCCCTGCAGTTCCTTTACCCATGGCTCTGCTGTTTCAAAGGGCACGAGGGAGGGGCGCAGTTCTGTTACTGTATGGCCTAGTTCCCGGGCGAAACGGTAGCCGTCCCCGGTGGAGCCTGTGGAAACGTAGGAACAGCCCCCGGTGGCAATGATTACGGCGTCTGCTGGCAAAATAGCCCCATTGGACAGGCGGACGCCTGTAATTTGGCGTTTGGGGTTTTGTGCCCTTTGTCCTTTTCTGGATTTCCCTCCCCTGTTTTTCGGGGAAATTTCTAATTCTTCTGTGCTGTGTTCCCCTGTACAAGCGGCAGGCCCTGCCTTATCCCATTTCTGTGCACTGGCAGCAGGTTCTTCTGCCACACATTCTTCCATGTAAGCTGTAGGCTCTTTTGCATCACATTTTTCCATGCAAGCGGCAGTTTTTTCTGCTGTATCTGCCAGAACTTCCTTTACTTGCGTATGGAGGCGGACTTCTACGCCTTCCTGTTGCAATGCCCGCTGCAGCGAGCGTATGACGTCGGAGGAATGATCAGATACTGGGAATACCCGCTCCCCGCGCTCTATCTTGGTGGCGAGGCCATGGGCTTCGAAGAACTCAATGGCCTGCATGTTGGTGAAACCGTAAAACGCGCTGTAGAGGAATTTCCGGTTGCGCAGCACATGCTTGGGCAAATCCTCCATTCCACAGGCATTTGTCAGGTTGCACCTGCCTTTCCCGGTAATGTAAATTTTTTTCCCCAGTTTTTCATTTTTTTCCAACAGCAGGACTTTGTGCCCGCTGGCGGCGGCTTGGGCGGCAGCCATCATCCCTGCCGCACCTGCGCCGATTACAATTATTTTACCCATAAATTCCTATCTTTACTTTCTAAAATATGCTTCACTGCCCTTTTGCGCCCCAAATGGGCAGTTCTATTTTTCCTTAGCTTACCCGTGCTTCATATAGTTAATTTCATCATTCCCATTTACTTGGTATTCTTCCCAGACCTGCTCCAGCAATTCCAGGGTTTCTGCTACTTCCCCCTGCTTTTTCATGCAGACGGCCAAAAGCAGCGCATTGATTACGCTCATAGGGGCTGTCAGGGAATCTAGGACGGAGGACATATCGCTTTTGGCAATCAGGTTGCAGGAGGAATACAGGTTCATGGGGGAATGTACGCTGTCGGTAAGGGTAATGACCCTCGCGCTACGGTTATTTGCCAATTCCATGGCTTTTAGGGTCCGTATGGAATATCTGGGAAAACTGATGCCCACCATCGCATCCTCTTTACCGATATGCACCATCTGTTCCAAAAGCTCGCTGGAACTGCTGCTCCTAAGCAGCCGGACGTCCGTAAAAACCATATTCAGGTAAAAAGCAAAAAATTCTGCCAAGGGCGCACAGTTCCTTAACCCCAGCACATAAATGCGCCTTGCCTGCAAAAGAATGTCCACTGCCATGTCAAAAGCAGATACGTCCATATGCCCCAGCGTGTCCTGAATCCGCTCCATATCTGATTTCAGCACTGTTTCTAAAATTTCCGACTGGCTGATCCTGCCATACACATCTTCCATTTGGTGGACAGCATGTAGCTTCCCCTGCACCAGTTCCCCTAAGGCCCGCTGGAATTCCGGGTATCCTCTGTATCCTAGCTGGGCGGCAAAACGGACCACGGTAGATTCGCTGACGCCCACTGCCTGCCCCAGCTTTGCTGCCGTTAAAAAAGCCGCCTTGTCATAGTTCTCTGTAATGTAAGAAGCGAGGAGCCGCTGGCCTTTGCTTAAGCTCCCATACTTGCCATTAATCCTGCTTGGTAAATCATTGGCATTACCCATTACAATTCTGCCACCTTCCATTCCTTCGGCCTTTATAATACGGTATTGGATAACCTCACATACTTAATTGAAAGATACACTAACATGGTTCCCCTGCCCGAACCGCAGGGAGCCACATGGTACCCCAAGTTTTCCCCTTCTGAAAAATCCCCCCTGTTGGTGTGATTGCCGCCAGCAGGAGGAATTCCCCTTTTTCCCTTTATGAACGTCTGTCTATGTCATCTATACAGGATAAGCCCCATTCTTGGTGTCTGCAACCGTAGCGTCAACCTTCGTCTGCTGCGCTTCCCTGTATTTGAAAAATTCAGTTGCAACCTGCGGGAACAGTGCGTAGGAAAGCACGTCCTCGTCCTGCTGTTTCCACTGCTTCATCTCTTCTTCAATCTTATGGAGTTCCGGCTCTAACAGATCTGCATAACGGCAGGTAATGGCGTTTTTCTTGTCCTCGCCCAATACCTTGTCGACGATTTCTGGGTTGAAAGGCTTTACGGTCTGGCCGTATTTCCCAAGCAGCACGTCCTTGGTTTCCTTTGTGGCTACCTTGTAACGCTCGCCCATCAGCACATTGAATACAGCCTGCGTGCCCACAATCTGGGAAGACGGCGTAACCAATGGGGGCTCGCCCAAGTCTTTGCGCACCCGCGGGATTTCTTCCAGCACTTCCATGTATTTGTCTTCTGCGTTCTGCTCCTTTAACTGGGATACCATGTTGCTGAGCATGCCGCCCGGCACTTGGTACAGCAAGGTCTGGATATCTACCCCCAGCACCTTGGGGTTCATTAAGCCGCTCTTCAATGCTTCTTCCCGGATGGGGCGGAAATAGTCTGCGATTTCCTTTAACAGCATCTGGTCGAAGCCCGGGTCCATTGCAGTCCCTTTAAATGCTTCCGCCATAACCTCGGTTGCCGGCTGGCTGGTGCCCAGCGCAAGGGGTGACATCGCGGTGTCAATAATGTCGCACCCTGCCTCTACAGCCTTTAAGTACGTCATGGACGCAACGCCGGAGGTATAGTGGGTGTGGAGCTCAATGGGGAGGCTGGTGGCTGATTTTAAGGATTTCACCAGCTCTTCCGCCTTATATGGGGTCAGAAGGCCTGCCATATCCTTAATGCAGATGGAATTTGCGCCCATCTCTTCGATTTTCTTTGCCATATCAGTCCAATACTCTAAGGTATAGGCATCCCCTAAGGTATAGGAAAGGGCAACCTGCGCATGGCCTTTTTCCTTATTGGTGGCAGTCACTGCCGTCTGTAAGTTCCTTAAGTCGTTCAAACAGTCAAAAATACGGATAATGTCAATCCCGTTTGCAATGGATTTCTGCACAAAATACTCCACAACGTCATCCGCATAAGGGCGGTAACCCAAAATGTTCTGGCCGCGGAAGAGCATCTGCAGCTTCGTTTTCTTGAAGCCAGCTTTTAACTTGCGCAGGCGGTCCCATGGGTCTTCCTTCAGGAAACGCAGGGATGCGTCAAAGGTTGCGCCGCCCCAGCACTCTACGGCATGGTAGCCTACTTGGTCCATTTTATCAATAATCGGCAGCATCTGTTCTGTTGTCATACGGGTGGCAATCAGGGATTGATGCGCATCACGTAATACGGTTTCTGTAATCTTAACCGGTTGTTTTTTCTCAGCCATGATGATTCCTCTCATTCTGCCGCTAAGCGGCTTTTTTCAGTGATTTCTATATTCCAAAAATTGCCATAAATACCCCGGCTGCTACCGCCGTGCCGATAACCCCGGCAACGTTCGGCCCCATGGCGTGCATCAGAAGGAAATTGGTCGGGTCTTCCTCTGCGCCCACCTTCTGGGATACCCGGGCTGCCATAGGCACTGCGGATACCCCGGCAGAACCAATCAGCGGGTTAATCTTGCCGCCGGTAAGCTTGCACAATGCCTTGCCAAACAGGACGCCGGCTGCAGTACCGAACATAAATGCAACCAAGCCTAAGAACACGATTTTCAAGGTAGTCCAGTTCAGGAACGCTTCTGCGCTGGTGGTTGCCCCTACTGAAGTGCCCAGCAAAATAACTACAATGTACATCAGCGCATTGGAGGCCGTTTCTGTCAATTGGCGCACCACGCCGGATTCACGGAACAGGTTCCCAAGCATCAGCATGCCCACCAAGGGAGCCGTGGTCGGAAGGATAATACATACGACTGCCGTTACAACGATTGGGAATAAAATTTTCTCTAACTTAGAAACTGGCCGCAAGTTCTGCATCTTAATGGCACGTTCCTCTTTCGTGGTAAACAGCTTCATGATAGGCGGCTGGATAATCGGCACCAAAGCCATATAGGAATATGCCGCCACGGCAATGGGCCCCATCAGGCCGGTCTGCCCCAATTTCCCCGCAAGGAAAATGGAAGTAGGGCCGTCTGCCCCGCCGATAATGGATACGGCTGCCGCTGCCTTATCATTGAACCCTAACAGGATTGCAAGGAAATACGCGCCGAAAATACCAAACTGCGCCGCTGCCCCAAGCAGGAAGCTGATTGGGTTCGCAATCAGGGGGCCAAAGTCTGTCATCGCCCCTACCCCCATGAAAATCAGGGAGGGAAGGATGGACCATTCATCCATCAAATAGAAATAGTGAAGTAAACCACCTACGCCATTGCTGGTTTCTTCCGGCGATGCAATAATATCCGGATAAATATTTACCAGTAACATACCAAACGCAATCGGAACCAGCAGCAGCGGCTCAAATCCCTTCTTAATTGCAAGGAACAGGAACACAAATGCTACCAGGATCATGACATAATTTCCCCAGCTTAAGCTAAAGAATGCAGTCTGGTGCAGGAGGTTTGATAAAGTTTCTCCTACGTAACTCATATTTTACCTCCAATAATTAGTTGTTTAACGTTGCCAACAATGCACCTGCTTCTACCGCCTGTCCAACCGTTACGTCAATGCTTGCCACTGTCCCGTCTTCCGGTGCGACTACAGGTGTTTCCATCTTCATTACTTCCAATACAAGGACAGTGTCGCCGCGCTTTAACGCATCCCCCGGCTTGCTGTCAATGCTGAATACCTTCCCTGCCGCGCCTGCTTCAATCCTTACATTCCCTGCGCCGCCTGCTGCCGGGGCCGGTGCGGGCGCTGCTGCTGGGGCGGGCGCTGCTGCTGGGGCTTGTGCCCTTCTGGGTGCGGGCGCCTGTGCGCCGCCTGCGCCATTTTCTTCTACAGTAACATCATAAACGTTTCCATTAACGGTAATTGTATAACTTTTCATTTTCGTTTCCTCCTGAATTTACAATTAAAATCTTCTTTTGATGGAACGCACTACAAAATCGTCTGTAGAAGTTCCGGTAGATGCTGCGATTGCCGATGCAATCACTGCTGCCAGCTCCAATTCATCCTGAGCTGCAATTGCTTCTTCCACTGCTGGGGGAAGGGCTGCCACAGGCGCTTTTGCCGGAGCCGGTTTTTCCTCAATCTTCTTATTTCCAAACCGGGAAAGGTACTTAAAGCAGTTAATAATCAGGCTGATTAAAATCAGCACTGCAAACACTACGCCCATCCCCATCAGGGTATTCAATGCCGCATTTGTCATTTTCTCCCCAAGGGTCTGCACTGCGTCTACGGTAATGTCCTCTAACTGCATGTTATGGTAGGTATATACGTAAGTTAAAATAACCGGACGGTTTTTAAAGATAATTTCCTGCTCGCAGGTCAAGGTCTTGCCGGATTTCGTGACTTTAAATTCACCTAATTCCACGAATTCCCCGACGCCTTCCTGTGCCTCGTCCCAACGGCTGACTAAATGCTCCAGCATCTCATCGCCGGATGCAAGGTAAGCTGCCTTCTCCGATTCTGACATTTCCTGCAGGATATTGGCCGTATTCTCACATGCCCCTTTTAACTGCTCATAGGTGTAGCCATTGTAATCAACCTTGGTGGGGTCTTCTCCGCATCCTGCCAATCCAAGCATGATTAGGCACATGCTCAGAATCAGCAATATTTTCTTCTTCATAAACTTCACCTTTCTACTTTGCTACATGTTTTCTGGCCGGTTCCCCTGATCCTTTGGTATAAAGCATTTCAAATGCCGCAATTGCATATTTCCTCGTGTCATCCGGTGCAATAATCAGGTCAACCTGCCCGCGCCTTGCCGCTGTTTCCACGGAAGACTGGAGGGCTTCGTATGCTTTCTTCTTCTCTGCAATTACATCTGCGGGTGAGCCGTCATACATAATCTTTGCTGCCAGGGCGGCATCCATCATGCCTACCTTGCTGCCTTCCCATGCATAAACGAAATCTGCCCCGATGGACTTGCTGTTCATCATCACATAAGCGCTGCCGTAAGCAGTCCCGACGATAATGTTTACCTTGGGCACGGTTGCCCCTGCAAATGCCGAAGCCATCCTTGCCATTGCTTTTGCAAGGTTCCGCTCGGAACATTCGGTTGCCGCAAACCCTTCCACATTTGCCAGGGAAAGCACTGGGATATCAAAAGCGTCGCAGAAGCTGATAAATTCCGCTGCCTTGTTGCATCCCCTTGCAGTCAGCACACAGTCAAAGGTTTCTGCCTTCTCCCCATTCCCATCATATACTGCGCTGGCGTTGGCAACTGCCCCGATGGTCCTGCCGTTTAGCTTAATAAAGCCGGTCACCATGTTCCTTGCAAAATCCTTTTTCGTTTCCACAAAGAAATTGTTGTCGGAAATATGGGTAAGGGCAAGGCGGGTATCCTCCCTGCACCCGGAAAGGTTCTCGCATACGCGGTTCAAGTCATCGGTACATTCTTCTTCCCTGCCGCCTTCTGAATTATTGCCGGGCAGGATGCATACCAGCTCGCGGATGGCGGAAAGAATCTCTTCTGTGGTCCCTACGCCGTCAATGCAGCCATTGTTGCCTGCTTGGTATTCTGCGCTTGCCGTATCGCATTTGGATACGTGGTTGCCCTTGATGGCATTGGGGGAATTGACAAATACCCTCCCCTTTTCCTGTTCCACAAAAGCAAAGTCGCTCAATGCCGGGACAACGGAAAGCCCGCCGCCGCAATTGCCGAATACTGCGCAAATCTGTGGGATTACGCCGCTTGCTGCCGCCTGCGCCGCATAAATCCCGCCGAAAGCGTCCAATGCGTCCACGGACTCCTGCAGGCGCATGCCGCCGCAGTCAATCAGGCCGATGACAGGCGCGCCCATTTTCATTGCCATTTTATAAATTGCCGTAATTTTCTTGCTGTGCATCTCGCCGATGGTGCCGCCTAACACAGCAGCGTCTTGGCTGTACACATACACTAGGTTCCCGTCAATCAGGCCATATCCGGTGATGACTCCATCCGATGGGGTTTCAGACTGCTTTAAATCAAAGTCTGTGTTCCTTGCAGTTACCAGAGCCCCGGTTTCCATAAAGCTTTGCTCGTCGAGAAGGCCGGAAATTCTCTGTCTTGCTGAGTTGGTAGAATTACTCATTGCTTAAACCTCCATATGTATTTTTTAAATTTTACAAAATTTTCTTCCGATTGTAATTGTATCGCTTTTGGGGGAAATTTTCAATAGGTAATTCTGGAAACTTTGTGAAATTTTTCACTGGGGACGGGCCGAGCCTGCATCTGCTGCAAAGCCCGGCACAGCAACAGGGGAACCTCTGGGAGCAGGCGGCATTTTGGGGCTGCCTTAAACTGCCTGTGTATGGAAAAAAATCCGCCCTAGAGTGTGCCTGAAAATTGCTTTCTGCAAGATGTTGGCCCAATTTGCATCAGGTTTTATGCTGAATTTGGGAGGTGTAGTGGGCTACATTGACGAAATTCAGCATGAAAGCTGGTGTGAAGTGGGACGGCAGATTGCGGGAATGAATTTTCAGGCACACTCTAGCTCTCCTCTTGCCCAAAATAGAGCTCTTTTTCCATAAAAAACAATTTTAAAAGATACTCTTTATACCAAGAAGGCTTCAGTTCCTTGGCGGCCTTGGCGGCATATACGGGGACTTCTGCAATCTGGCGTTCCCCTAAGTAATACGTCACTTTCCCAAGCTGCTGGCCTTCCTTGATGGGGGCTTTGGCCGTTTCCGGGATTTCGTAGATGGTGCGGATTTCCTCGTCGGCGCGCTTCAAGACGCGGATCCTTTCTTCCTTTATTTTCAGGGGAACCGTGACGTCTTGGTAAAGCCTGCCGTTTTCCGGCTCTGCCTGTTCTATTTTTACTGGGGCAAATTCCCGGTCGTACTCGTATACGTCCTCGCAATGGTAATTTTCCAAGCCATACTCCATCAGGGCACGGGTATCGAACCATTTATAAGTCTTGTTGTTGGGCCAGCCGCAGGCTAAAAGGGCTACAATAAAAGTACGGTCGTCCCGGCGGAGCGCGCCTACGTAGCAGTAGCCTGCATTTCCGGTAAACCCGGTTTTGCCGGACAGTGCGCCTTCCATCATCTGTAAAAATGCGTTGTGGTTATTGCAGTTGAAATGCTTGGTCCCGGCAAGGTTGGTAAACTGGTAGCTGGGGGTCTGGGTGATTTCCAAGAAAGATTCGTTTTTCACGCAGTAGGCCATGATTTTTGCCAAATCTTCCGCCGTGGTGCCGTGCACCCCTGTCCCGTCGCTGGCGTCAAGGCCGTTTGGGGTGATGAAATAAGTGTCCTTGCAGCCCAGTTCCTTGGCCTTTTGGTTCATTTTCCCTGCGAACCCTTCTACGGAGCCGCCGATGTGCTCTGCAATGGCAACGGCGGAATCGTTGTGGGATTCCAACATCAGGGAATAGAGGAGGTCTTTCAGGCGGAAACTGTCCTCCTTGGACATGCCAAGGCGCACTTGGGGCATGGAGGCGGCGTAGCTTGTGACTTTTACTTCATCCTCTAGGTTCCCTTCTTCCAGTGCAAGGATGCAGGTCATGATTTTGGTGGTGCTGGCGTTTGGCATGTGCTCGTAGCCGTTCTTTTCGTAGAGCACCCTGCCGGTTGCTGCGTCCATTAGGACGGCAGATTTGGCGTATAGGGTGAAATCTGGCTGGGAGGAAGCCGGGAGGGTTTCTTCTGGCTGGGCGTCTTGGGCGGGCTGCGCTTCTGCGGATTGCTGGCTATCCTCTGCCGGCTGCGCTTCTGCGGACTGCTGGCCATCCTCTGCTGGCTGCACGTCTGTAGGCTGCTGGCTATCCTCTGCGGGCTGCACGTCTGTAGGCTGCTGGCTATCCTCTGCGGGCTGGAGCCCTGCGGATTGCTGGCTTTCCTCTGCGGGCTGCTGTACTTCCTGTGCCTGTACGGTTTCTGGGCTTGCGAAAGCTGTCCAGACGCCAAAAGCAGACGACAGGGGCAGGAGCAGGGATAAAGCTATTGCGGCATATGTTTTCTTTTGTAGGGATTGGGCTGTTATTTTCCGTTTGGGATTATTTTTGTGATGAAAAGTCTGCATGTTTTGTTCTTCCATATTGGGGTTGTATTTTTCACTTAAATTATATGAAAGACATGCGGGGGATAGACGTTTACATTTTGGGATAAGCAGAAAACTTTATGGAAAATTGAAAATCTTTTGCAAAGCACTTCCATATCATAATGGTTGGTTGTATTCTTCACAAATTTCCCTTTTTCATTTTACCATGTTTTTCGGAATAAATTCCAGCTTCAAAGCCATTCCCATTCCGTCTGCAAGACGTTTCAATAAGTTTAAAGATGGATTCCGCGTCCCATTCTCCAGTTTACTAATATCTGCCTGATTGATTCCTGTTCTGTCGGCAAGTTCTTTTTGTGTAAGGTTTTGCGAAATCCTAGCGTCTACAATTGCGCGGATTACATCCATTTCTGGTTGGATATTTTCCCATTCCTTCCTAAATTCCCGATCTTGTAATTGTTCTTCTAAAAATTCTTTCAATTCACTCATGATCCATCCTCCTCAAAAAAATCTTTCCGATATATTTTAGCCAGTTCTGATTCCTAACACACTTCGGGGCTGGAAACCTTTCATTCAGTTTCCAGCCTTATTGTGCCTGATTCCTATTGGGATATTGGCCCTGCCATTCATTGGCTGGGCGTGCTTACTTAAATTTTTCTGACTGGCTTTGGATTAATTCCATGTCGGAAAAGTAATTGATTTTCATGGAATTCCGCACGTTTTCCAAGGTCTGGGCTGCTGTTTTTTCTGCTTCTTGGCTGCCCTTTTTCAAGACCTCGTAAATATAGGGGATATCTTTCTGGAGCTCTTTGCGGCGGGTGCGGATGGGCTCTAATGCTTCTTGGAGCACATTGTTTAAAAATTTCTTCACTTTCACGTCCCCGAGGCCGCCCCTCTGGTAGTGGGCTTTCAGTTCGTCCAGATTCGCATATTCCGGCAGGTAACGCCCAAAATGCTCTTCCTTGCAGAACGCATCCAGATAGGTAAATACCGTGTTCCCTTCGAGGGAACCGGGGTCGTCTACCCGCAGGTGGTTGGGGTCGGTAAACATGCTCATGACTTTTTTCTTGATTTCCTCCGGTTCTTCGGAAAGGTAAATGCAGTTGCCCAAGGACTTGCTCATCTTGGCTTTGCCGTCCGTGCCGGGAAGGCGCATGCATGCTTGGTTTTCCGGCAGGAGGATTTGGGGCTCTACCAAGGTTTCCCCATATACTGTGTTGAATTTGTGCACAATTTCCCTCGTCTGCTCTATCATAGGCATCTGGTCTTCCCCTACCGGGACGGTGGTTGCCCCAAATGCGGTAATGTCTGCGGCTTGGCTGATAGGGTAGGTGAAAAACCCTACGGGTATGCTGGCCTCAAAATTGCGCATCTGGATTTCTGCCTTGACGGTGGGGTTGCGCTGGAGCCTCGATACGGTCACAAGGTTCATGTAATAAAAGGAAAGCTCGCAGAGCTGTGGAATCTGGGATTGGATAAATAAGGTGGATTTCTCCGGGTCTAAGCCGCAGGCCATGTAATCCAAAGCCACTTCCACTACGTTCTGGCGTACTTTTTCTGGGTTGTCTGCGTTGTCTGTCAGGGCTTGGGCGTCTGCAATCATAATGAATATTTTGTCGTATCCGCCGGATTCCTGCAATTCCACCCTGCGGCGCAGGGAGCCTACGTAGTGGCCTACGTGGAGCTTTCCGGTGGGCCTGTCGCCTGTTAAAATAATTTTGCTCATAATTCCTGTTCCTCACTTGTCTGTATCATGATAATAAATTGCCTACATTTTCAAATCTTCATTTACTCAGAAAACATCTGCATGCTCCATGCCTTCTAAGCTCTTCTGCTGGCTACCGTATTGTCACAAATTTAAGGCTGCTGTAGCCGCCGTATATTTTCTTGCTCCCTGCCTTTTTGTAGGCACGGACGCGGAAGGTGTACCTTTTGCCTTTCCGCAAGCCTGCTTTTGTATAAGTGACGGTTTTTCCTCTGGCAATGTTCCGGATAACCTTATACTTTTCTTTCCCGGTGCGCATGGAGATTTCATAGCCGTCTGCCCTGGTTACCTTTTTCCATATGAGTTTCACTTTGGCGCTGCCCATTTTCTTAATGGAAATTAGCTTAACCTTGGCGGGGGCTGTGGCAGTTTTTAATGTTGCTGCAGAAGGGGCGTATACTTTTTTGCCCTTCTTTTCCACATAGGAGGTCACTTTCACGGTGTATTGGGTGGCGTTTTTCAGGTTCTTAAATGTGTAGGTGCTGTTCCCTGTGTATTTCGTGGAAACTGCTTTTGCGCCTTTATAAAGCACCACGCGGTACTTTTCCCCTTGGATGGGTTTCCATGAAACTTTCAGGGAAGTGGCGGTGGCTTTGCCCAGCTTTAAGCCGGAAACTTTTTGGGGCGTGGCAGGAGAAACTGTGCCGGAACCTCCTGTGCCGCCTGTTGTGCCTGTATTGCCGGAGCCGCCCGTGCCGCCTGTTGTGCCGGTACTGCCGGAGCCGCCTGTCCCTCCTCCCGGGTTTTCTGGGTCTTTATTAGAATCTCCTGTACTTCCTGTATTCCCTGAGCCAAGCATGGGGATTGCTTCGGTATAAGTATGCCCGCACAGGCTGCAGGTATAGGTTTTCTCACCCTTTTCCGTTGTGGTAGGCTGTACGGTTACTGTCCCTGTATAGTTATGGTTCGGGCAATTTACGGTTATTGTTACGGCAATATGGGAAAGTGTTTCATAATTCTGGGTATCTTCGGGGGTGTAGATAACATAAAACGTTTTATCCCCTGTTTCCTTCAATTTTTCAGATGCATTTTCCCAAGTAAACCCCTCTGGCAGCGTTACGGAACTTAGCCGGTTTCCGCTGTTCCCTTTTAACCCTGTGGGAAGGGCGGGCTCTGGCTTCGCCTTCTGGATAGTGATTTGGGCGCTGCCCAGAAAATCTTCATACCCTTCCCGCGCTACCTTATAAAGGACTTGGTATGTCCCGGCATTTATCATTTCTGGCTGTTTTGGCCCGTAGATTCCATTTGCAAAAAAGCTCACCACATCGCCGGGCTGGATTCCTTTTAGGAGAATTACTTTTGCAGAGCCATCATAGACAGGATCCACATTATCAGCGGAAATCCCTTCCAAGGGCTTAAGCTGGAGGCTTTCCAAAATATATTCTTCTACCGCCTGCTTTTCATTAATATTTGGCGTTTCCTGAAGCGCATAGCACAAGCTTGCACCTCTTACGGTAAAGCCATAAATCTGGCTGCCTTGTGGCAATTCGGGCTGATATACTTCGCTGGTATTTCCATTTGCATCCAATTTATATATGCTGTCTGGGGTATTGAAATAAACCTCATCTTTCCTTGGCTCCCAATCCAGATACATGAAGCTGCCTGTATAATATCCTCCCCCGCTGCTGCTCCATACTGCTGTAGAATAGACAGTTTCTTCCTGTGCATCTAGGCTGCCCGATTTTTTCATTAGGCTTACGCTGGGGGCTGTGCCATCATATTTGGAATAATACCAGTTCCCTCCATAATTAATAATTGCAGAATTCACATCAGACCAGAACGCATTGTCGTAGGTTGTGGAACCTGCAACCGTTCCGTTGCTCTCCCAGCCTTCGTGCTCTACTGCAGAAATGGCTGTATCGCTCAGCAGGAAATACCTATGGGAAACACGCCCAATGCTGTCCCACGTGGGGTCGTCCCAAGTGGCGTCTGCATGGTACCAATCGCCATCAACTGAAACTAGGTTCCATGCATGGTTCATACTATCGCTGCTTACAATTTTGCTCTCAATGCCAAGTTCAGCCAGAATACAGGCATATGCTTTTGCGTACCCATCGCAGACTGCTGTTTTCCCAACCAAGCGCCATAAGCGGTATGGGAGATGTCTGGCACATTCTCGTTTAAATAGCTTTCATAATCATATTCACATTCCAGCACTAGATAATCATGTACCGCCAATGCCCGTTCTGCTGTGCCGGAAGAGGAGGCTGCCCATGTCAGGGCTTTCTGCACTTCTTGGCGGAAAGCTGCCCTTTGGAACTGGATTTCCTCTTCTGTGCCTAAATATTTAACGTTGTAACTTAGTACCTGATTTGAAATGTAACTATAACTTATAGAGCTTTTTACAAAAAATAAGGAAGGATGATTGTTCAAAATCTGGAAGAAAACTTCTCCTGCCTCACTGGTAAAAATATTATATGACGACACATCAATGCTCGGCTGAAGCTGCTCCAATGCATTTACCACACAATCTTCTAGGGAAAGCTCCGCAGCCCGCCCTTTGCTGGCACTCCCTGCTGGGTAGCGTTCCTCTGGCTCCTGATAGTAAATGGGGTTATAGCGGTTTTCTTCGGTGAGGATGGCTTCCCCGGTGCCTAGCTGTCCGCTGGCTTTGCCTGTTTCCGCATTTGCAGCGCCGCTAAACAGGCAAAGCAGGAGCAGGAACAGGGGGAATAAAAATTTCTTTTTCATAGGTTTACTCCTTTTTGGCTTAGAATACAACTGAGCTATTGGCTGAGCCTGATTGTTTTTCCGTTGCTGTAAGCCCCGTATATTTTTTTGTTCCCTGCTTTTTTATATGCACGGATACGGAAGGCGTAGCTTTTCCCTTTTTTCAGGCCCGGTTTCGTATAAGTGACGGTTTTTCCTCTGGAAATGGTTTTTATGGGCTTATAACTTCCTTTCCCGGTGCGCATGGAGATTTCATAGCCGTCTGCCCTGATTACCTTTTTCCATATGAGTTTCACTTTGGCGCTGCCTTTTTTCTTGATGGAAATTAGCTTAGCCTTGGCGGGGGCTGTGGCAGTTTTTAATGTTGCTGCAGAAGGGGCGTATACTTTTTTGCCCTTCTTTTCTACATAGGAGGTTACTTTCACGGTGTATTGGGTGGCGTTTTTCAGGTTCTTAAATGTGTAGGCGCTGTTCCCTGTGTATTTCGTGGAAACTGTTTTACTGCCTTTCTTTATCACAACGCGGTATTTTATCCCTTTGGCGGGTTTCCAAGAAAATTTCAGGGAAGTTGCAGTGGCTTTCCTTATCTTTAAGCCGGAAACTTTTTTGGGCTTAGCAGGAGAATTTGTGCCGGAGCCTCCTGTTGTCCCAGAACTGCCGGAACCTCCTGTGCTGCTGGAATTCCCAGAACTCCCCGTGCCACTGGAACTGCCGGAACTTCCTGTGCCGCCCGGCTTCAATTTGGGGATTTTTTTACTATAAGTGTTCCCACATATCCCGCAGGTGTAAGTTTCCTTCCCTTCCTGCGCCTCTGTGGCTTTTACCGTTACTTTTTTGGTATATTGGTGGCCGGGACAGGCTACGGTTACGGACAGGGCAAGGCGGGAAACCTTTTTATAATTTTTGGTATCCTCCGGCGTGTAGGAGGCATAAAAGGTTTTTTCCCCTTCCTGCCGCAGCTTTTGGGCGGCGTTTTCCCATGCGAAGCCTTCTGGCAATGGCACTGTGCCCAGCGTACTCCCGCTGCTGCCTTTTAACCCGGCAGGGGCAGTATAAGGCGGGTCTGCTTTTTGGATGGAAATTAGGGCATTTCCAAAATAATCCCCATACCCTTCCCGCCCTACCTGATAGGATACCTGATAGGTCCCGGCCTCGGCCCATTCCGGCCGGGCTGGCACATAGCTGGCCCCGCTCCGGTAAGTGATGGTGTCGCCAGCCCTTGCCCCTTCCACAACAATCCCCTTTGGCGTCCCGTCATAGACAGCCTCCACATCATTGGCAGAAACCCATGTAATCTGGGGAAGGCAAAGTTCCGCTAAGACATGTTCCTCAACCGCCTGCCTGCCTCCTATGTTGGGCGTTTCCTGAAGGGCATAGCATAAGGTTTCCTCCCTTAAGGTAAAGCCGAACATCAGGTTATTTCCGGAAAGCTCCGGTACATGGACTTCTGCAATGTCCCCGTTTCCATCCACCTTGCAGACGCTGGTCCTTGTATTAAAATATACCTCGTTCCGTATGGGATCCAAGTCTAGGCATAAATAGCTGTTCTGGTAATTGTTCCATGAGGCGCCCTCGGTGTAAACTGTTTCTTCCGTCCCTTCTAAAAGCATCGGCTTTTTCAGTAAACTTGCCGTTTTATCGCCATTAGGTTTAGCGTAATACCAATTTCCCCCCTGATAGCAAAATGCGGAAGTGACGCCAGACCAAAAAGCATTGTCATAAGCGCCGGAACCTGCAAGGCGGCCATAGCTTTCCCAGCCTTCATGGGGGTTTTCCTGCCCTTCGTCCGAAATAGCTGCATCGCTCAAAAGGAAATACTGATGCCTGACGCAGCCGATTTTATCCCAGACTGGGTCGTCCCATGTGACGTCCACATGGTACCAGTCCCCGCCAATGGAAACCAAGTTCCAAGCATGGTTCATGCTGCTGCTGATTACCATGGCTGCAGGCACCCCAAGCTCCTCCAAAATGCAGGAATAGGCCAAGGCATAACCATCGCAGACCCCTGTCTTTTCCACCAGTACGCCGTAGGCTGTATGGGATACATACGGGATGGTCCCGTCCAGATAGTTCTGGTAATCGTATTCACATTCCAATACAAGGTAGTCGTGGACAGCCAGCGCTTTTTCCAAATCCGACATTGCGGAATAGTCTGCCCAAGTAAGGGCGCGGTCTACTTCCCGGCTGAATTTTTTCTGCTGGATTTTGATATTTTCCTTCGTATCTGTGTAGTAAACGCGGCATTTTGTCACTAGGCCAGTTTCTTTGTCAGTGTACCAGCCGACTTTCCCTGCTATGTAAAAGAGGGCTGGATGGCTGTCGACAATCTGGAAATATTTCTGGGTTGCTTCTGTCCTAGGAATCTGGTAAGCGGAAAGGTCGATTTCATCTTGGTACGCCTCCAGCGCATCCACCACATACTCTTCCAAGGAAAGCCCCTTGGAACGGCCCTTTTGGCTCTGGGGGATGGGATAGGCTTCTTCCGGTTCCTGATAATAGGCAGGGTTGTAACGGTCCTCCTCCGTTAAGGTTACAATTTCCAGTTCCCCGTCCATCCCTTGGGGGCTTTGGCTGCCTTGCGCAGCGGCTGGCAGCCCTGCGCTGCCTGTATTTATTTGGGCATAGGCGGCGCTGCCTGATAGGAAAAATGTTAACAGCAACATGGGGAAAATAAAAAATTTTTTCATGGTTTCGTCCTTTTCATGCTGCATGGAAGGGCGTAAGCTATGTATCATAAACTTGCGCCCTTGGTTACTGCTTACTATTTAATTATTCTTTAAATTTGTCAAGATCTGTCAAATTTACGCCTGCTACATTTAAAAAACTTTTCAGGTACAAGTATTCGTCTTTCAATTTTTCATATGTTTTCACTGAATTTTCTTCCCTTGCTAATAACATATACTCCTGAATTTTTTTAAAGTCTTCCATTGCCTTCTGCGTAATTTCTAAGTTTGTATTTGGCATGATTTCACCTCCCAATTGCAAAAATCTTGCGGCCAAGCCAATCTTCACATGGCAGCTTATGCGCACTCCGGCGCGTATAATAGCTGTTGCTATTATACCATAATCACTCCGTGATAAACTATGGTATGGTAAAACTATGCGCACTCCGGCGCGTATAATAGCTGTTGCTATTATACCATACCCAAGATACAAAGTCTATCGCGAATCATGGTGACTGCGCCGCACTATCCGTCCATTTTCAGCGTTTTCACATTGCTGTAATCCCCATACGCCTTTTTCTTGCCGGACTTCTTGTAAGCGCGGACGCGGAACTGGTAGGACTTCCCTTTTTTCAGGCCTGATTTGGCATAAGTAACGGTTTTCCCTCTGGTTATGGATTTGACGGGCTTGTAGCTGCCCTTCCCGGTGCGCATGGAAATTTCATAGCCATCGGCCCCGGGCACTTTTTTCCAAGTAATTTTTGCTTTGGATCCCCCTTTTTTCTGGACGGAAAGAAGCTTTGCCTTCCCGGGGGCTGTGGCGGCTTTCAGGGAGCCGTCTGTATCGCCGTAAACCCGCTTGCCCCCCTGCTTCTGGTAAGGGCACACTTTCAGCGTATAGGCGGTGGAGGGGTGCAGCCTTCCCGTTCCACTTTGTATTTCACCTGATAAGTCCCAGCATTTACCATTTTCGGCTGTTCTTTGCCGTAAACGCCTTTTGCGTCTGCATAGGAAATGGCGTCGGACGGAAATGCCAGCAGCAACATGGGAAAAAAATTTTTCATGGTTTCGTCCTTTTAATTCCAATTAATGTCATTGTGGTTTACGGTTTCACCTTGTGCATATTCTTCCCGTGCTTCCTGTATTGCCCGAAAATCATCTGGGGTTGCCACATCATCCGGTACAAACCTTTTCACAATTTCAAATACCAATACCTGCTCCTGCTCTGGAAGGCAGTCAATCATTTCTACCAGTTGGTTCCTAATTGGCGACATACGTTTACACCCCCTTATATACTTTGCCACGTGGCTCTATTTTATCTATCAGCACTACATTTTTTGCCGGATATGAAAATACAATCCGCCATCCTCCAACACGGAGCCGGTAATTGCCCCGGCTGCCTTTCAACGGCTTTATATCCCCTGCTGGCAGGCCTTCAATTGCTGCTTTCATACGTTGTTTTGTACGGCTATCCATGGCATTAATAGACTTTACTGCCCGTTTTGAATATTCAATCTCCATACCATATTTTCTCCAAATTTTTGTGAAGTTCCATAGAAACGCTATAATTTCAGCGTTTTCACATTGCTGTAATCCCCATACGCCTTTTTCTTGCCGGACTTCTTGTAAGCGCGGACGCGGAACTGGTAGGACTTCCCTTTTTTCAGGCCTGATTTGGCATAAGTAACGGTTTTCCCTCTGGTTATGGATTTGACGGGCTTGTAGCTGCCCTTCCCGGTGCGCATGGAAATTTCATAGCCATCGGCCCCGGGCACTTTTTTCCAAGTAATTTTTGCTTTGGATCCCCCTTTTTTCTGGACGGAAAGAAGCTTTGCCTTCCCGGGGGCTGTGGCGGCTTTCAGGGAGCCGTCTGTATCGCCGTAAACCCGCTTGCCCCCCTGTTTCTGGTAAGGGCGCACTTTCAGCGTATAGGCGGTGGAGGGCTGCAGGCCAAAAAATGTGCCGGAACCTGCGCTGGCATCCTTGGCGTCTACGATTTTATTTTTCCGGTACAGGACAATGCGGTAGCTTGTGCCTTTTGTTTTCTTCCACGAAAATTTCAGGGTGGTGGAAGAAGCCTTTTCCAGCTTTAGGCCGGATACCTTCCCCGGTTTTCCGGATGCGGGAAGGGCGGTTTCTTTTGTATAGGCATGGCCGCAGATTTTACAGGTGTAGGTTTCCTGCCCTTTGCGGGTCCTTGTAGCCTCCCTTATGGTTTTTTTCGTATATTTGTGGCCGGGGCAGGATACGGTTACGTCTACTGGCAGGTTCTGGATTTCCAGATAATTCTTGGTATCCGCGGGCACGAATTTCACATAAAATTTGTAAGTGCCTTCCTTTTTCAGGTAAGTGCTGGACGCTGTCTGCCAGACGAAGCCTTCTGGGAGCGGAATCTCTTTCACTGCCATGCCGCTGTGCCCCTTTAGCCCAGTGGGCAGGGCATACATAGGTACGGCTTTTTCAATTTCCAAGGTGGCTGTGCCGAAAAATGGGGTGCAGCCTTCCCGTTCCACTTTGTATTTCACCTGATAAGTCCCGGCATTTACCATCTTCGGCTGCTCCTTGCCGTAAACGCCTTTTGCGTCTGCATAAGAAATGGCGTCGGAGGGCTGTGTGCCTTGGATGGAGATTTTCTTGGAGGTTCCGTCATAAGTGGATTTGGCATATTCCGCGGAAATGCCGCTGACTGCAGGGCTGCTGTTAGCATCTCCTGCCCCGGGGCTGCTGCCATTCCCGCCGGGCCTTTGGTTCCCTCCCGTTGGGGAGCCGCCGCCGTTCCCTTCTGCGGACGGAAAGTCCCCGCCGGGTTCCTGATTGTCCCCTCCTGCTGGGGAGCCGTCCCCTTCCGTTGGGGGCATATTCCCTTCAGGGCCTTTCCCATCTTCCGGCTTTTCCCCATCTGGGTTTTGCCCTCCTTCTGGGCTATCCCCCTCTCCCGGTTTCTCCCCGTCTGGATCCTTCCCTTCTTCTGGGCTATCACCCTCTCCCGGTTTCTCCCCGTCCGGGTTTTCACCATCCGGGTTTTGCCCTTCTCCCGGCTTTTCCCCCTCCGGGCCGTTCCCTTCTTCTGGTTTCTCCTCGTCCCCGTCCGTTTCCGGGGGCTTTATCTCAGACAATGGGAAAAAAGATACCTTCTGCTTTCCTTGCAGGTCCGGCGTCCCTTGGGGACAGTAGCGCACCTGCTCCCCTTTGATGGTAAACCCAAAAATCAACTGGTTCCCGGTAAGGGCTGGCGCGTACATGTCCTGCACTGTCCCATCCCGCCCCAGACGGCAGATGGATGTCCTTGTATTGAAATAAACCTGCTTGCTTGCTGGCTCTAAGTCAAGGTACATATAGCTGTCCTGATACCGGTTCCACAAGAGGGGCTCCGTGAACACAACCGTTTCCTCCGTACCAAGCAAGGACTCTTTTTTCATCAAATCCACCCCATGGGCGCTCCCGCCGTACTTGGCATAATACCAATCCCCATCTTGGCAGCAGAACGCAGAGCTTACCTGTTTCCAGAAAGCGTCCCGGTAAGTATTGGAACTGGCCTTATGCCCCGCGCTCCAGTTGCTATGCCGATGGCTGCTGTCTGCGATTACGGCATCGCTGATTAGGAAATAGCCATGCTTCACCCGGCCAATGCAGTCCCAGATTGGGTCATCCCAAGTGACGTCCACATGGTACCACTCCCCGCCAATGGATACCATGCTCCATGCATGGTTCATGCTGTCGCTGGTGACAAGCTCGCAGGGGATGCCCAGCTTATTTTCCAACAGGTAGGCGTACGCATGGGAATAGCCGTCGCAGACTGCAAGGCCGCTTACCAGCGCGCCGTATGCAGAATGGGAGTAAGGCGGGACTGTGCCGCTTTGCCTGCGTTCCTCGTCGTAGGCGCAGTTTAAGATTAAATAATCGTGGAGAACCAACGCTTTTTCCACGTCAGGCATGGACGGGCTTATCCATTCCAATGCCTGCTCTGCCGCTGCATCCAGTTCCTGCTGCTGCCGCCTGATATTGGCTTGGGTATCCCGGTAAGAAATATTTTTATACCTTGTTACAGTTCCGCTGGAATTGTAGTCCCAGCTTACAGAGCCTTCCACATAAAACAATTCGGGATGGCTGTTTAATACCTGAAAATAAGTTTCCCCTGCATTGGCCCTGGAAATGCCGTACCCTGACACGTCGATGGACGTCTGGAACTGCTGCAGGGCTGTTAGGATATAAGTTTCTAAATCCACAGAATCTGCATTTGCCCGGGCAGAACGGCTTTTGGGCACATTGGAAATGGGGTAGCGTTCTTGGGGCTGCTGGTAGAACCTTGGATCAAAACGGTTTTCATCTGTAACCGTTAAGGAGCCTGTGCCGCTGTTCCCGCTATCTGGGCTGATGCTGGCACTGCCGTTACTATCTGGGCTTTCACTGCCGTTCCCGCCATCCGGGCTGGCACTGGCATAGGCAGTGCCTTGGAATAAAAACAGCAGAAGGCAGAAAATGAGAAAATAGTTGCATTTCCGGTTTGTTTTCTGTTCCATACGGTTCCCTCCCTGTGGGGCTGTCCCTAAGTATTGGCTGGATTACGCCTATCGTTACTTCCATAGTACCATAGAAACCTGCAAAAAGGAACCCTAATTTCTTCCATCTAAGGGCATTTGCACCATACATTCCTTCCGGTAAAAGCAAATCCCATACGCCAAAATATCTTCATACCCTTCCTGCCTAAGGGCTTCTTTGTATTTCTTTTCTTCAATCTGCCTAAGGGCTTCCCTGCAGCCTTTCTCCATTTCCTGAAACCGCTTCACCGCTTTGAGCTCCAGTACGACTGCACGGCCGTTCCGTACTTTTGGCGTCTTTAAAATCAAGTCTGCACGCCCAATCCCTGTTTCCCGGTTGGACTGGATGCGGTATTTCCCATTCCGTTTCAGCAGCCCTGCCAAGAACCCATGGTAATAGCTTTCCCCATAGTCAAAATAGCTGATGGTTTCTTCCAAAAACTTGGAAACCTCTTCCTCTATTTTCTCCGTGTCCCCTTCCTCAATTGCGGCATACAAGGGCAGCATATGGAACCCTTCCTGTTTTTTGTCCAGCCAAAGCCGGATGGAATTCTTATAAATATAAGAAACCTCACGGTTTGGGACTGCCATGGTAAGGTACTGTTCTTCCCCCTCTAAGCGGGCAGATATTTTTTTCAGATACCCGGTAAAAAACAGGAAATTCCACAAGTTCTCCTGATTATCATAAATGCTGTCATATGTGAGTTCCTCATGGACAGGCTTCTCAACCGTGCCGCCATTCATCAGCCGCTCCAATTCCTCTTTCAGCAATCCGCCGCCGTCCAGCTTATCCACCAAATCCCGCACGATGCTGTTCGAACTGGTATTTGCCCAATAGGGCGATGGGAGGGCATCCTGGTTGGAAACCACATCTTCCATATGGTTCAGGATGCTCCACGGGTTGTAAACCTCCGTTTCCCCAAAACAGTAGCCGTCATACCAATCTTTTACCGTTTGCAGGTTCCCCGCCCGGCCATAGTATGCCAGCATCTCTTTTACTTCCCTTTCCACAAACCCAAAATACCCGCTATAATTCCCATTTAAAATGGAATAAACCCTCAAGTTATTAAGCCCTGTAAAAATAGATTCCTTCGATACCCTTAAGCATCCGGTGATTACTGCAAATGCAAGGCAGGGGTTTGTCTTAAGGGCAGACTCAAACAGCGACCGGATAAAGTCTGCCATTTGTCCATAAAACCCATGGAAATAAGCATTTTCCATGGGGACGTCATATTCGTCAATCAATATGATGCAGTTTTTCTGGTACGCTTCCTTCAGGCATTTCGACAAAAATGCCAAACACGTCAGGTAATCTTGTTCTGTCCCCTTCCGCTCCCGGATACGCACGTATTTCTCCCAGTCTGCTTGGCTTTTTAAGCTGCCTTCTACCTGCGCTTCATGCCTTGCATACTCATCCGCCAATGTTTCCTGCAGGCAATGTATTGCATTTTCATAGGTAGGCTGCTTCGCGGATTTCAGCGTCACCATGATTACGGGGTACTGGCACTGTTCCCTGCGGTACTGCTCCCCAGCCGCCCCGATGGCAAGGCCCGAAAACAATTCCCGGTTCTGCCGGTTCTCTTCCGCATCCTTGGTATCCTCGAAATAGTAGCGCAGCATACTTAGGTTGAGAGTTTTCCCAAAGCGGCGGGGACGGGTGAACAGGCTCACTTCCCCTTTTTTATCCAAAAGTTCCTGAATGAGCAGCGTCTTATCCACGTAATAGAAATCATTTCGCCTAATGTCCTTAAAATTATCCCTTCCAATCGGTAATGGTTTTTTCACCCTTCCTGCCTCCTTTGCCTGAACCTGAAAAACCCATAGGGGCTCTTGGCCTGCAGCATCAAAAAGCGCTATGGGTACGGATGTATGTTTTTACTATACCTTCCCGCCCCCTTTTTGTCAATGTACTCCCCCAACCATCTCCCCATTTTCCATCTCATACACCTCGTCGCAGAGCAGGTCAATATCCTCCCTGTTGTGGCTTGCCAGCAGGATTACCTTCCCCTGCGCCTTCATCTCCAAAAACAGTTCCCGCATTTCCCCTACCCCTTTCTTGTCCAAGCCGTTCATGGGCTCGTCCAGAATCAGGATGCGCGGGTCCTCCATAATGGCCTGTGCAATGGCAAGCCGCTGCTTCATCCCAAGGGAATATTTCCCCACAGGCCTGCGCAGCCCCGGCTCCAGCCCTACTTTTTCTAGGACGGAGCAGAGGTATCCCTTGTCCTTCTTGTTGCGTATGGTATAAAGGAATTCCAAATTGTGGTACGCGCTCCATTTCCTTAAAAACCCGGGCTCCTCAATGATAATCCCTGCGTCCGTCAGCATGTCCAGTCCCTTCCCCATCACCTTGCCCCCTACCTTGATTTCCCCTCTGTCACAGGAAAGGAACCCGCAGATGCACTTGAACAGCACGGTTTTCCCGGAGCCGTTGTGCCCTACAAACCCGTAAATATGCCCGGGCTCGCAGCGTAGGGAAATGTCCCTGAGCACCTCTGTCCCCCGGAACGACTTATAAATGTGGCTGGCCTCTATGGTCCCTTCTTTTACTTCCATTTCCATTGTAAAACCTCCTTACACATCGTCATTTTCCCAGTGAAATTCCACCCGCTTTATTTTATAGAGAATGCCAGCCGCCATAATGCCAGTCCCAACCGTCAGGAAAGAAAACATGTACTGCACGGAAGGCAGCCAGTAATACCCCAGATGCGGGGTCGCAACCTGCGCCACCTGCGCCCAGATGGAAGGCACAAAAAATGCCAGCTTGTACCGGTTCATGGGGTGGGAATTTATGACGAAAAACATCAGGATTGCCACTGCCAAAGCCCCTGCCACCGCCAGCACTTTATTGGAATACAGGCTGATGAAAAACATCATCGTCCCCAGAAACCCAGAAATAAAGGTGCAAAGAAGGATGCATAAAGCCATCAGCTGCAAGGGCGTGTACTCACTGAATATTTCATAAAATATGGGAATGTCCAGCCCATATGCCGACGCTGCATTTGTCACCGCAACAGACCGCAGGAGCTTCCCCCACTCATTCGTCAGCTCAATCCTAGGAGCCAATGGCAGGATGGTACACAGCGCAGTGAAAAGGACTGCCGCAAAAGACCGCAGGAAAATCCCGCCAATCTGCCCCACCGCCCACCGCCGCCTGCCGGTGCGTATGACTTGGTACATGTTGGCGTGCTGCATAAAAGGCACGTCCGAGTGGAGATAAACCACCAAAAACCAGAATAAAATCAAAAACACATAATTTGACATAAAAAACGGGAACAGGCACCAAGATACCGGGTAATCCACGTCATCCATAAACCGCCCCAACGGCCGGCAATAATCCGAACATGCCGCAAGCATAATTAAAATAAAGGCTACAGACCTGCCATTGAAAATTTTTAAAAGCGAATTTTTCCAAATATACCGAAGCTGCTTCATATGCCCTCCTTTACATCCTTGCCTTTAATTTCCTATATATCCCCCATGCAAGGGCAGCCGCAAACGCCGCGCTGATTGCAAAGACAAACAGCAGGCACTGCCACTCCTTTTCAAAGGGCTTATTGTACGCACGGAACACAAGCACGGTATACATCCCGGAGCCTGTCTTGTCCAGCACTACTTTATAAATCAGCACCGGCAATGCGAACACTGTGACCTTATTGGTAATATAGAGGGAAAACAGCGCAGACAGGACGGAAAGGATCCCCGCCAAGAACCCAAGCTGCAAGGCATAGAACGCGCAGTACCATCCATAGTGCCCGCTTTCCACAAGCCTTTCATAAACCCCGTTTACATATGGCCCGAGATCCTCCCCATTCGCCCACGGCCCCTGCGTGCGGCAGTATGCCACAAACACCATGCTCCCTAATACCATCACCAGCACGGAAGAAAGGTAAATCACGCTTACCTTCGACACCACATACCTCTTCAGGCTGCCCCGGATGGCCTGATAGCGCACATACTTATGTTCCAAATCCTCACACAGCGCAGCGGCATATGGAAATGCGCAGAATACATAGGCAATCATAAAGCCTGACATTTCCGTTGTATAGAAATAAGAGAACATCACATTCCCATTCTTCAGTTCCCTGCTCTCCATGGAAAAAAACAAGGTAACTGCCACCCCAAAGATGGCCGCATATACCTCATAACTTTTCCACAGCCTCCTTACATCTGCCAAAAAATAGTGATGCTTCATCCTGTTTCCTCCTTACATCTGCCAAAAAAATAGTGATGCTTCATCCTGTGCCCTCCTTACACCTGCCCCAAAATAGTGATGCTTCATCCTGCCCTCCTTACATCTGCCAAAAAATAGCGGCATTTCTGAAATATTCCCCCTGCCTACTTCAGCACGATTTCGTTCCCTGTCACTGCATCCACCAGTGTAACGGATTTTATGGCTCCATCCTCAACTACTTCAAAATACCAGATTGGCTCTGCCGCATACTCTTGGTTTTCATTCAGCCGTACCATCTGGAACAGTTTTGCACGGGTTACTTCATAGGTGGATTCATTCAGGATATTTTCGAATTTTGCTTCTACAATCCCTGCTATTTCCTCGAATTCCTTGAGGGTGAGGGTTTCCCCTATATCTTCCAAATAGTAGATAGGCCAAGCCATCAAGGATTCTATCCCCCTGCTGGAATAAACCGCTGTTATCGGCGCATTATCTATATTGTCATAAGCCATTACCCGGAAAATAGTCATCCATTGATGGAAAATTGGGATGTTATCCTTCGTTTGGAAACCATAGACCACATAAGCGTCATCCTCCTGCGTCCATTCATCCTTCTTTTGCGATTGATCTTCTTCACTTGTATAAATTTCTGATTCTATCTTTTTCATGGTTCCATGTTTGGCCGGATAAGCCACAAGCTGGAATTCAAACTCGGAAAAACCAACTTCCGAAAGTTCCTGCCTCACAGCTTCAATGGCCTCTTCTGCAGTGGCAAAAGCCACTTGCCCCTTACCCTTACTATATTCTTCCTGATAATCAGAATCCAACGCCCTCGCATTATAGTAATAATTAGAATTTCTAGTTGAAAAACTAAATTGGCTTCCACCTACATTCACTACGGCTCCATCTGCCATATTATAAGAGTCAGAACCCGGAATCCCATCATGGGCTTCTGTTGAAAATTTCTCCGCAACCTCTTTCCCTTCCACGTATCTTGACAATATGCTCCCCTCATCGCCATAACATTCGCCTGATACAAGGTATTTATGGACGTTATCCCCGGTGTAAGAATCTGGAGTTTCTATCTTGCAGTCAAACTTCACCTTCCCTGATTCAGATTCCCGTTGATAGTTGGCTTGGGATTCTTGCTCTTTTTCTTCTGTTGGCTCTGCCCCTGCTTCTTGCTCTGTTTCCATCCCCTGTATTGAGCCGGCTTCTTCTTTTTCCGTGCCTTGCCCTTCCTCTGTTTCATCTGCCCCTGTTTCCAGTTCTGTTTCTGCTTTCTGTTCCGTACCTAGTTCCGCCCCAGTTTTTGTTTTTCTATTATTTCCTTGAATTTCATTGTCCTTTTTCCCGCATCCAGCGGAAAACATTGCAATCAGCAAAAATACCATAAAAATTTTGAATTTCATCTGTTTATTATCCTTTCCATTCCCCCATACCCATTTAAAAGTAGCTCTATTTCTTGAAATTCCCCTGCCTACTTCAGCACGATTTCTTTCCCTGTCACTGCATCCACCAGTGTAATGGACTTGCTTGCCCCATCCTCTGCCACCTCAAAATACCAGATTGGCTCTGCCGCATACTCCTGCTTTTCATTCAGGCGTACCATCTGGAACAGTTTTGCGCGGGTTACTTCATAGGTGGATTCATTCAGGATATTTTCAAATTTTGCTTCTACAATCCCTGCTATTTCCTCGAATTCTTTAAGTGTAAATGTTTCTTCTGTTTTTTCCAAATAATAGACAGGCTGCGCCATTAAAAATTCTATCCCTTTATCCGAATAGATAGCCTGCACAGGTGCATTGCTTACGTTGTCATAGGCCATTACCCGGAACACTGTCATCCATTGATGAAAGATAGGCATACCATCTTGCGTTTGGAATCCATAGACCACATAACTATCATCCTCTTGCGTCCATGCACCTTTCTTTTGCGACTCTCCTTGTTCATCTGCATAAACTTCCGCTTCTACTTTCTGCATTACCTCATGGCTGGCTGGATAAGCCACAAACTGGAATTCAAATTCTGAAAAGCCTGTTTCATCCAATTCCTGCCGCACGGCTCTAATAGCCTCTTCCTCATTGGCAAAGGATACCTGCCCTTTTCTGTATTCCTCTTGATAGCTAGCATCCCTCGCCCTTGCATGAGAATAATAAACACCGTTTGCCGTAGAAAAATAATATCCGCTTTCGTCCATATTAACTACCGTCCCATCAGCCATGATATAATATACGATATCCTGCATCCCATTTTGCGCTTTTTCCTCAATCTTCTCAACGGCCTCTTTCCCTTCCACATATTTTGGCAGAATACTCCCCTTATCTCCATTACATGTCCCATTTATGAGGAACTTGTTAACATTATTCCCTGTGAAAGAATCTGGAACTTCCACTTTGCAGTCAAACTTCACCTTCCCTGATTCAGATTCCCGTTGATAGTTGGCTAGGGATTCTGGCTCTTCTTCTGCTGTTGAATCTATTCCTGCTTCGTGCTCTGTTTCCAGCCCTTGTTCTAAGCCAGCTTCTTCTTTTTCCGTGGCTTGCCCTTCCTCTGTTTCATCTGCCCCTGTTTCCAGTTCTGTTTCTGCTTTCTGTTCCGTATCTAGTTCCGTCCCAGTTTCTATTTTTCCATTATTTCCTTGAATTTCATTATTCTTTTTCCCACATCCAGCAGACAATATAATTATAAGCAAAAATACAGTAAAAGTTTTCAATTTCATCTGCCCCTCCTTAACCTGGCTAAAGGTGCATTAACCATGCACCCTTAGCCCTCTCTATCATTACCACTTATCTAGAAATTAGGGAGTATAATATCCGCACACATGCAGCCCACTCACCTGTGCTGAAGTTGCCATGTAAAAAAGTTGCCCATTCTTGACAGTTGAATTATATCTGGAAGTTTTAACAGAATCGTTAGGGCTAATCCCCACTACACCTGTCCTAATTGCATCATTGTTCAATTTTATGGACTCGCAGCTTAATACAGCATTCTGGTGGAACTCTGTTCCCTCAACTTTAAAGCTTTGTGTCGAATTATCTTTTTCCTCTCTCATGGAAACAGTATCACCCGGCACCGTAATGCTAAAATGGATTCTCCCTGCCTGCGCCGGCAGCGTTGTCCCGCACACACAAGCCCCCACTGCAAACGCACACAACATCTTCTTAACCCTCTGTTTCATCATAACCTGTTCCTCCTTCTCTTTGGAATTTTCTCAATACTTCTTTTCCTTTTTTTCGGCGGCGAACCCTGATACGGAACAAACAGCCAGCTTCTTCCCATGCTTTTCCTACTGCTTTCCAGAACCATCCCCACCCCTTCATCCTAAATTACTTCTCCCTCATACACGTTACCTCCCTCTCAACTTGATATCCCTCATTCTAGCATATTTTTCCATGATTTTATGAAAATTCCAAAAATCGCCCATGATTTTGGTAAAATTGGACTTTTTTACACGGAAAATATTCTTAATTCCCTATTTTTTCTTTTTTATCAGGAAATAAGTCCTATAATATCAGAAAATAATTTTTCTGCCATAAAATTTTCATATTGTTTTTTCATCGGAAACTAACAAAGGGGCGGTCAATCCCGCCCCAAAGTCCTCCACCCCCAATTGGGATGGTTCCGGTCAATCTGCATGATTTTCTTCCTTACCTCTGCCCGGTTTGCCTTGCTGATGCTCAGCACATGCCCGTTTACCATCTTGATTTCCTCCCGGACATATTCTGCGATGTAATGGCAGTTCACCATGCAGGACTTATGGATGTTCAGGAAATAATCCGCCTGCACCTTACACTCGCTTAGTTTCCCATAAAAGGACTTTATCCCGTCACGCATAATCACGTTGATTTTCTTCCCCTCGCTTTGGAGGTACAGGATATCCCGGTAAGGGACCCAATTCCAAGACCTCTTGTCGTGGAACTCAAGGTAGCAGTCTGAATTGTGCAAAAGCTGCAAGGCTTTGTCCATCAGTTTAAAAATATCCTTTTTCCCCAAAGGCTTTTTCAGGAACTGGAAGGGGCGGTCCCAAGCTGCCCAAGACACATCCTTCCAATCCGATAGCAAATATACAAGGAGCATATGTTCATTCCTTAACCACTCCCGTATCAAACTGCCTATCCCATCTTCTTCCTTGCTACGCTGCCCTGCCTCCAAAAACAAAAGGTCCGGGGCGCCTCCTTGGGCAAAATGCTCCCTCAATGCATCCTCAGAATAAAAAACGCCCACGCCAATTACAATGTCTTTTCCAG
The DNA here is from genome assembly GCA_910580195.1 of uncultured Lachnospiraceae bacterium. Taxonomy (GTDB): domain Bacteria; phylum Bacillota; class Clostridia; order Lachnospirales; family Lachnospiraceae; genus Petralouisia. The sequence continues at coordinate 104,324 of CAJTWA010000001.1, read as the reverse complement.
AAGCATACGCCAAAATAGTATCTTCCAGCCTCCTGCATGTTTCCTGATTGCTGTCACATACGAGTATTTCCATTGCTTTTTCCCCTTTTAATCTTTTATTTTTTCATCTTTTGTACTGTAAAGCCCTTTCCCCCTTTGTTTTTTGTATTTTAGTACTATTTTCTTTCGCTTTTATTTTTTCTAGTATTTTAGTACTATATTTTATGAACTAAATGTTTATTTATTTTTATATTATAACAAATTTTTCTAATAATGTAAACTCTAAGATGTGTAATTAAGAAAAATAGACAATTTCTGCCATAGAGCAAAAATGTATAAAAAATCCCTCCCTCTCATGCATTTCACAAAAATGATTGCCAAACGATTATTGACATGATTGATGGCTGGTATTATAATCAAATAAAATCTGATAGAAAGCGAGGTGCTTAATTATGGGAAATTACAGAATGAATATAAAATCTGAATATCTTTTGAGGGCCTCGGTTGCATTATAATAGTTTTTTATAGAATTTCTTTTGCCGTGGTTTATTAGCCACGGTTTTTTATTTGCTTTTTGATGCAATCTTCTGTTCTTTATAGATGTTCATACAAGATCAGCTTACCAATTAAGTCAGGACAATTTATGGAGGAATTTATGATTAATCTTAGAAAAATTACAGAAGAAAACTTTATTGACGCATTTAACCTAAAACTTGCACCTGAACAAGAACGTTTTGTTTCACATCCGATTCGCAGTCTTGCACAGGCTTATGTCTATAGGGAACAATGCCAGCCTTTTGGAATATATGAAGGTGACACTATGGTTGGCTATGTTATGGTGATTTACGATTATGATATCCCTGAATATGATATATGGCATATGATGATTGATGAATTGGATCAGAAACGCGGCTATGGAAAAGCTGCATTGGATAGGGTGCTTGATTATATCAAAACGAAACCCTTTGGTTCTTCAAACCGGATAACCTTAACCTGTAACAGAGATAATATCCAAGCATTAAATTTGTATAAAAGCAGAGGCTTTACAGAAACCGGGGCAGTGGACGAAGATGAAATAGAACTATCGCTAGTGATGCAGTAACAAATTCCCATTTCAAGCTGGCGAAGTTTTACGGCGTGGCCGCTGACTATCTGCCGGAGCTGCCTGAAATAAAAAATGGCCAAAACGCCAATCCCGCAGACAGTTGATGAGGCTGCCACCCCGTACAGCGACCCGGAGCAAACGTCTTTGGCGTTTATCTAAAAACGGTTATGGCTGAACTATAAAGAGCTGTCTGAGGAGAAAAAGAAGTGGCCCAAAAAGATTTCTGAGAAGTCCGGCTTGCTGAAAAATCCAAACCCACAGCAGGGACAAAAATGGCTGCCACACATACCCTAGTGTACTCCATCTGTCCAGATGGAATACTAGGCCCCCATAAAGTGCTACCATATTCCTACGCACCGATTGTTGTTACGGTGGTAATTACTAGACCAATCCCCTAAAATGTGCTATCATATTCCCGGAGGTGATTTACATGCGCTACCATTACCTGCGCTTTGACATCTGGATATGCCTGCTGTTCGCCCTGTTCGTCAGCATATTCCCTGCCGCCCTTGCGGAACGCATTTTTTCCGAAAAATATCAGGGCTATGTGGAGGAGCACACGGTTGCGGAGGGGGAAATCGGTGGGAAAGCCGGGGAAGGCGTATTCCGCGCGAAAAGCATTGAGGACTTGGAAACACACGATACCTTTACGGTGGCTTCGCCGGGGATTGAATACCGGAACCGGGGCGCGGGGTATTACGGGAACCATTACCTGTATGCCCTCACGCTGCCTTCCGGGGAACTGGTGGCTGCCGCCATTAATATGGAAAGCGTCCAGACAGACGGGGACTACTACACTGGGGAGGCTACCCTTCCCGTGGGCCGCATTGTCCGGGAAGACTTGGCTTCGGATGAAACCTTCCTTGGGCAGATTGAGTTCAGCGAGCCTTTGTCCCGCAGGGATTTTTACATTGACATGATGGGAAATGGAGAAAAAGCCAGCGAGGAGGACTATGAGGGTCCTGCCATCTTTCTGGTGCGGGCAGTTACGGTGCTTATTTTCTTCCCCCTGTTCCACGCGGCTGGCTCCAAACTTGGGATTTTCCCGCCATTTTTCGTAAGCAAAAAGAAAAAGCCTTCCGAATGGGAGTGAGCTTTTTCCCCACAAACTTTTCCAATAAAGGGGCACATACCTTTACTGCACCATTTTGGGAAACCGTGGAAAAACTCTCTTAATATATGGAAGGAACTAGAAAGGAAAAGCGTTATGAATACGGAACCACTGAAAAAAAAGAATATGCTATACTTATTGTCTTACATATGCGTGCCTATTGCAGTGACTGCTGTCTGTTTCCTGCTGGGCTACCTGTTTTTCCGCGACGGAGGCATGGGGGCTGTCATCCTGTTTATGGTCCCGCCAGCATTGTCAGCCCTGTGGTGGATTTTTGCCGGAAAGCTGATTTTTAATGGGAAACGAAAAAAAATGCTGCAGGAACTAGAACGCAGTGGCTTTACGCCAAACCACACCTTTGACAGCGACGGCTGCACGGTGGTTGTGGATATCGGGCGCGGGAAAATCGCCATGCTGTTTTTCTGGAACCCCTTCCAAAGCTACGTCCTCCCGGCCAGCCGGATTTCCAAAATCTGGACGGACGACGGGAAAACCGGGGTGGGGCCGCTGACAGGCAGCAGCCGGGTCAGTTTCCTGTTTACGGTGGATAACATCCGCATCCGGGTAAACACCTTTACCTCCAACAAACGGTGGCGGATGGACAGCGACTACATACTGACTGGAATTTCCAAGGCCGACATGATGGCGGAGGCGCTGGAAGAAGCGAAGGAACGGTCTGCATAATGCAGGCTGGGAAATGGATAACAGCGAACTACTTGCTATGAGAGGAAAAAGGAGGTTCATTTGGTATGGGAATTTTCCGGAAAATGCGCTCCATGTTCCACGAGGACTGGTGCAACCTTTGCCAAAGCGAGATGGAGGTCATGCACAAGCAGCTTTATGCTTTGCCGGACGTAACAGTTGGGCATTACAGCTCCCACGAAGATGCGGCTTATTACAGGGAGCATTTAGTCCCTGTGGAGAAAAAAGCCCAGATTCCTGCCGGGATGTATGCCTGCGGGCTGCACAGTTACCGGTGCCCCCAGTGCGGGAACCGCAGGGTAAAGCTCACTGTTTTCCTCCCTGTCCGGGAGGAGGAAAAGGTAGAGGAAATCCTGTTTTTTGACAATGGGGAGCTAGACGGGCTGGTTTACCAGCAAGAGGCTAGCTTTGCAGGGTTTCCAAATGGTAATAGATCTGCTAGGTTTCCTAGCTGTAATGGATCTTCGGGGCTGCATCCGGGAAAGAATGGCGGCTTCCGGAAGGATTCTTCGGAACGGAAGATATATGGGCCATACGGATGTGATGGGTATGAGGAATAAGGCAGCCTTATACCGTAGCGTTTCTTAATATTATAATAAGAAGAACCTAAGCTGCACCATAACATAACAAACTGCTTAGGTTCTTTCTTGCACTTCAAGTTTTCAAGCGGGGCGGTTTTCTGCTAATTTCTGTACCAGTGCCAAGCTGAGTTCTGTGCTGTCTGCAATTTCTTCTTGCGTGAGCTTTCCTATTGCCAGCAATTTGAGTGCCGTTTTTACTGCATTATCATATGTGGTTTGGGCTGTTACTTGCTCTGTTACCCGGGCTGTCACTTGTTCTGTCACTTGTTCCGTCACTTGTGCTGCTACTTGTTCCGCCACTTCATTCCTCATCTCTTCCAATAACCTGCACATCTGCCCCCGGCCTCCTTCCGTTTCTTTAAAATACCGCACCTCTTCTGCCAAAATTGGGTTCAGCATATCATCCGCATCCTTACAGGAAAAATCATGCATCAAACATCCAACTGGGTGGCTGGTATCCTGAAATTCCCCGTTTACGTAAATGATATGTGCACCATCCCCAAACAATGCATCATTCAGTTCCGTAATTTTCCTCTCTACGTGGTACATGGGGATGCCCATACCAAACTTATCATCTTCTGTTATAAATATCACATACGTATCAACAAGGCCTTCAAACCCATCTCCTTTTCCTAAAAGCGCCCGGTCTATCATGCTGCTGTGGAAACGTGCACGCCTTACCCCTGCCCCTTTGTCCGACCTCTGGATTTCAATATCTGCCACTTGGCCTTTGTCGTCTATTGCTCGGATATCCAGCCTAATGGAACGTTTTACTGCACTCTTATACTCTTTCTGCGCTTCTGTTTTGATGACTTTCAAATCCTTCCTCTCAAGGATTGTACTGAGGATGTATTCCACAGCTTCTATCTTCCCATCTAATACCTCTGAAAAAAATCATCATTCATCAAACGCAGTTCCGCCAATCTCTGCAAATCCTGCTCATGGGCTGAAAGTTGGCCTTCCGTTTCTTTTTTCTTTTCCATATCTATGAATCAGTCACCACCCAAACTTGCCAATCCGCTGGCTATTTGTCCCTGCGCTTACTGCCTTGCTGGCGTTCATTTCCAGCATAAATTACCATACATTCCTAATATCTGTTAGCTACTTTGGCAGGTTGTTAATTACATATTCCTGATACCTACTGCTATTTTACCATTAATTTTACTTTACAGCAACCGCTGCCCCTCATTTTCCTATCACTGTTTCCTTCTGGTAAAGGGTTTCCCCTTCCTTGATCGTTTCCAGCACTTGTATATCCTTAATCTCCATGGGATTTACTTTCAGCGGGTTCCTGTCAAGGATTACCATATCTGCAAGTTTCCCTTCTGCTAAGGTTCCCTTTTGGCCTTCTTCGTGGTATGCATAGGCTGCATGGATTGTGACGCCTTTGAGTGCATCGAATACGCTGATGCGCTGGCCTGGCCCGATGGGCTGCCCAGTCCTTGTGATGCGGTTCACGGCACACCAGACGGTGCGGAGCATGTCCGGCTCTACCACGGGCGGGTCTTGGTGGAAGTTATACATAAGGCCCCGCTCCAAGGCTGACTTCACTGGGCTGATATTTGCACCCCGCACCGGCCCTAAGTTCTTAAGGTGCACATCCCCCCAATAATAAGTGTGCGCCACAAAAATAGAGGGAACCATCCCAAACTTTGCCATCTCGTCCAATTGGCTTTCCCGGACAGTCTGGCAGTGGATCATCACCGGGCGGAGGGCACGGATTTTTTCCAGACGTTCCGGGGATTCTTCCGCTGCTTTGGCAAAAGCGTCCAGATACTGCTGGGATGCCGCGTCCCCATTGCAGTGGGCAAGGAGCTGGCGGCCAGCCCTTACAGATTCCTTTACCCACTTTTCTACCTGCTCATCCGTACAAGCTGGATACCCACAATACGTTTCTTCCCCTTCATAGGGCTCTGACAGCCATGCGGAGCGGCCTTGGGGGGATCCGTCCAGAATAATCTTTGCGCCCCCTATTTTCAGGCGCCCTTGGTACTGGTTCCCATAGGCAGGAAATTCTCCCGTTACCCGCTCTGCCTCATCTGCCAGCAGGTAAGCAACCACGTCCAAGCAGAAGCCTCCTGTTTCGGCATAGGCTGCAAGGTTTTGGAAGGATGTCCCATTTGTTGCGCCGTCTTGCACGGTTGTAATCCCATATTTCAGGTACGCTTTCTGCGCCAGCCCCATCTGTTCCCCGAAGTCCCCTTTTGCCTTGGAAAACATGTACATCAGGACTTTTTGCATAGCTGGGACTTCTTCGATATAGCCATTGGGCTCCCCGTCTGCATCCCGGCCAAATTTCCCGCCTTTGGGGTCTTTGGTGTCTTTTGTAATGCCGCACTCTTTTAAAAGCACGCTGTTGGCAACGCACATATGGCCGGAGGTGTGGAGGATGCAGACCGGAGCCGTGGCTGATACTTTGTCCAGCACAGCTTTTGTGGGGTGCTCCTGTTCCTTAAGGAAATTATGGTCATAGCCATAGCCTATCACCAGGCCCTTATCTTTCCTCCCTTCCAGATATTCCCCAAGGGCCTGTTCCACTTCCCCAAAACTGGTACATGCCCCAAGGTTTGCGAAAGCCGTATACTGGGCCATCATTACGATATGCCCATGGGGATCAATAAAGGAAGGCATCAGCGTATGCCCCTTTAAGTCCACCTGCACAGCCTCCGGCCCACAAAGGCTCTTTGCCTCCTGAGCACTTCCTACATAAGCAATTTTCCCATCTGAAACAAGGACTGCTTCTGGGGCGTCCCCTTCCTGTTCCATGGTGATAATATCTCCGCCATAATACAATTTCTGCATAATAGATTCCCTTTCCTTTCTTTTTTCACAAAGTAGGCAGGGGCTGCCGCACTAAGGGCTAATGGCGGCTGCGGCAGATCCTGGACCCAGAATTGCCTGCTTGATACCATATCCCTCCATGCGGCAGCCCCTGCATGTATTATAACATCAAAATCAATTTTACGGCTGCAAAAAATTTTACTTTAATTCCGGCCAATATTCCTTATTTGCCTCAATTAAGTCGTCCAATACTTCTTTTGCTACTTTCATGCTGGGCACTGTCTTGTTCAGGGTGAAGGCTTTGAGGACTTTTTCATAGGAGCCCTCAATGCAGCCTTCCACCAGAAGTTTTTCACAATTTAACTGCTGCATCATGAGGCCTTGCTGGAACAGCGGTATTTCATCTTGTGCAATCACTTCCGGCCCGTTCTTCCCGATATATGCCGGCACTTCCACCATTGCGTCGTAAGGCATGTTAGGGATTGCGCCCCGGTTTTCGGTAATAATTAGGAAACGTGCTTTTGTATCGTTCTTTAAGGCAATTGCCAAGTCGGCAATCCAGTCCCCATGGCTCCCTGCATAGAACACGCTCTCGTCAATCTCCCCAGTAGAAAGGTATTTGTCAATCCCTTCAAACAGCATTTTTTCCCGGGTTTCCATTACCTCGTTGGCACGGGTGTGGTCCACGTCGGAATGTTCTACGAATTCCTTCTGCTGCAGGTAATAATTCAGGTAGGTGTTTGGCAGGGTTTCCGGGAAATTCTTCATGATTTCATAAACGCCCTTCCATACATAATACCAGCTCCCTTTTGCATGGCGGTTCTCATTTTCACCGGCGCCCACAAGCCCTTTGAAATTCTTCGTATATGCAGCAGGCAGCAGGATTTCATGTTCCATGATATAGTCCCTCAGCTTGGGCATCACGTCCTGCCCTTTGTGCTCAATGGAAGTGAACCAGCCAAAATGGTTCAGCCCATAGTAATCATATACGATATCTTTCTTGTCCACTTCCAGCGCGGCCGCAATTACGTCAATGATGGCAATGGGCATGTCGCAGATATTGATAATCCTTGCGTTGGGGCGCAGTTTCCTGCATGCCTCTGATACGATAGAAGCCGGGTTGGAGTAGTTTAAAATCCAATGGGTCGGCTTCGCATATTTTTCTGCATCGTCAATGACCTTCATCATTGGGTAAATGGTGCGCATCCCATAAGCCATCCCGCCACAGCCGCAGGTTTCCTGCCCTACGCAGCCATGCCTTAATGGAATTTTTTCATCTTGTTCCCGCATGGCGTATTTGCCCACGCGCATCTGGGAGAAAATGAAGTCGGCGCCTGTATAAGCCTCTTCCACATCGTAAGTTACTACCAATTTAATCCCGCATTTTAAGTCCTCATCCAAAATCCATTTTACTAATGCGCCTACCTTGTCCTGGCGTTCTTTGTCCAAGTCAAACAGGCGGATTTCCTCTACTTCCAGTTCATCCTTGCGGAGTGCAATTGATTTTACGATTCCCGGGGTAAATGTGCTTCCCCCTCCTACAATAGTGATAATCATATCTGTTTCCTCCTAATCTTCCATTTATTTTTATGATGCCACCAATTACAGTGACTTTAAATAATCCTCTACTGCAGTCCTTACCTCTGCCACTTTCAGGCCAATAATAATCTGGATGTCATCTTCTTTCTTCACAATGCCGCTGTTTGGCACTTTGTTAATCAGCTCATCCTTCAAAAGAGATGGGTCTTTGACGTTGACCCTCAGCCTTGTAAAGCAGTTTTCGGTGGAATTGATGTTATCCTTCCCCCCGAGGCCTTCTACCAAACTTGCCACGTTTGCCGTCAGGGAAGTATTCTTTGGCTGGGCGCCCCCTGCCTCCCCCTCTTCCTCGGCTGCCGCTGCCTCACGGCCCGGCGTCTTTAAGTCCATCTTTTTAATAAGGATGCTAAACACTACAAAATACAGGACAATCTGTATAGCCGCCAGCACATACATCATAGGCCAATTGGTTTTTTCGGTGCCGGCTGCCATGTTCGTAATGAAGGAAGACAAGATATTCCCTCCGCAGAAAGCCGTAACCCCAAACACTTTCAAAAGGGCTAGGAACAGGCCGGCAATGACTGCATGGATAACAAACAGGACTGGGGCGCAGAAAATAAACATAAAGTCAATCGGCTCCGTAATGCTTGCAAGGCAGGCAGTTACAATCAGCGGAATCATTGTGGAACGCACCCGCTTCTTATTTTCCTTATAAGCCGTATGCATAAATGCCGCGCCAATCCCAATATAGCCGAACATTTTCGTAAACCCGATTGCCATGTAGTAAATGCTTTCTGACATTTTTTCCACCGGCATGTTCAGCTCCGTCATGGCAATGGCGTACGCGCCTACCACGGTGTTGTCCCCTACCTGCAGTACGCCGCCCAAATCAGAGAACTGGAACGGGGTATAGACTAAGTGGTGCAGCCCTGTGGGCACCAGCAAACGTTCCAAGAACCCGTACAGGAACAGGCCGAAGGTCCCGCTGTTCTTGATGACGCCCGCCAAGGCAGAAATCCCTTTCTGCGCCCATGGCCAAACCACATTGTCGGCAGCGCCGAACAGGATGGATACAAAAATCATAATCAGGAACGTAAAACGCACGCCGGAGAAAATCTGTGCCGCCCCGTTAAAGCTCTTCTGTGAGGTGCGGTTAAACACATACCCTACAATGCACCCAAGGATAATGCCGCCGAACACGCTCATGTCCACACACTGGATGCCAAGGATTTCTGCCTGCCCAGTCCCGATAAGCCCAAGCATTTCGGAAGGCTCAGCCATTTTCCCTGTCACTTCCAGAAGGACATTTGAGGTCTTTAAGTACATCAGGTAAGACATAAAGCCAATAATCCCGGCATGGTGCTTATCCTTTTTTGCAAAAGCAGCAGGGATCCCAATCACAAATACGACGCCTAAGTTGTTGATTACCGTCATGACGCTCTGGTACATCAGTTTCCCTAATACCTGAATCGGCGCCCAGCTTAAAAACGGCAGCGCGCCCTGAATCGTATTGTTTGTCAAAAGGGCTCCGATTGCCAAAATCAGGCCGCCTACGGAAAGGTACATCAACGGCTGCACCATGGCTTTGGAAAATGCTTCCATTATATTCATTACTTTCTTTTTCATCTTCATCACCTTCTTTATTTAATAGAAAATCTTGCTCAAGTGCACCAGCAGGTACACTTCTTCTTGGGAATTTAAGGCATAGTCAAATTCACTCTGGATATACCCCTTCAGCCGCCTGATACATTCTTTATTTTTCTGGTGCTTATCCAGCAGTATTTCATGGAGGCCTTCCATATTGTCGCTTGTCCACTGCAGCTGCTGGAAAATACGCTGGGCCAGAAACTTCAAATGGGTCGTCAGCCGCACGGTGTCAATGTTATCCGGGTCCAGCTCTGCGCCGTAAGTATCCCGGATAATATCCATGCAGCCTTTGGCGAACTTTAAGGTATTGTAAGTCATCTCCCGGCTCATGGAGGCACTGGCAAGCTGCAGCGCAATATAGCCCGCCTCATAGCTGGGCAGCTCTACCCCGCAGCGGAAATCAATCCGCGAAACCGCCCACTCCCCTATCTTGAACTCCTTTGGATAAAGCAGCTTTGTTTCAGCCAGCATCAGGTACGGCAGCTCAATTCCCTGCTCATAGCGCTCGATTGCAAAGCAGATATGGTCAATCAGGGATAACAGGAGCTGGTCTTTTAACTCCAAGCCATTTGTACGTGCGTGTGCCAAAATATCCTCTGCCACACGGACAGCATCCGGGCTGGCATCTTTCAATAGCTGTAAGAACTTCGACTGGAGTTCGCTCTGGATATAATAAGTCTTCTCTATTTTCCGCTCATCAATGGTATCTCCGGGCCTCTTGGAAAATCCGATTCCCGAACCTGTCAGGATGACTTCGCGTCCGTCCGGTTTTACCGATGACACAGCGCTGTTGTTATATACTTTAATGGCTTCCATCTAAAAATCCCCAATCACAAATCATTATTGCGGGCTGCACGAAATTACAGTGTCAACCCCTTTTTTCACCTGCTGGCCCTGGGCCAGCTTCTTGAATTGGTACTGGGCAGGATTTAAAAGGATTAGCATGGTTGTCATATCAATCCCTTTTTCTTTCATCAGCGCAGCGTCAAAGCGCACCATCGGGGCGCCTTTCTTGACATCGCTGCCTGCAGATACCAAGGCTTCAAAGCCCTCGCCCCCAAGAGCTACCGTGTCAATCCCAATGTGCACCATCAGCTCAAGGCCGTCATCCCTTGACATGCCAAAGGCATGGAGGGTATCCGCCAGCATGGACACATGCCCGTCGCAAGGGGCAGTAATTACGTTATCCTCCGGGACGATTGCTACCCCGTCCCCAAGGGCCTTGCCGGAAAATACAGGGTCATTTACCTCCTCCAGAGAAATGCAGCGCCCATCTGCTACCGCAGCAAGCTCTAACCCTGCTTTTTTCTTAAACATTGAAAACATTCCCATCCTCCTTTCCGCAATGCCTGTCCCTTTGCCGGCCCGGCCGGAAGCCGACAAAAAAGGCATGAATTCTCCTTTTCAAGAGAACTCATGCCTGATTTAACAGTAACACGCGTATGTATTTGGTTATCATTTGTGGTACTATTGTAATAAATATCAACATTAAAGTCAATAGTTTTTTTAGATTTGTGGGCATTTCAGACATTTTTACAAAAATTTAATTAAAAATTTATGCAACTTTAATAAATTATGGCTGCCCATCCTGAAACCTGCCGTTTTTTTCTGAAACGCTGCATCACACAATTGCAAGTACGCCGGATACAATCAGCAGCACATAAGTCAGCTTTAAGAAGGTTTCCTGCTTGATTTTCTTTACCAGCTTCGTGCCTATAAAAATGCCTGCAAACAGCGGGATGGTTCCTGCTGCGCACAGGAAGATGACGTGGGAGTTAAAATGCCCGGCCTGAATCTGGTTCCCTGTCAGGTAGCAGCCGATGGTAACCCACAGCATGGCCATGGTTGCCCGGAACTCTTCTTTTTCCTTCAGGGCAGTGGATGCATAAATGACAAGCAGCGCGCCCCCGGATACGAACATCCCGTGGATGACCCCTGCCGCTAAAATGACAAGCATCATCCCAGCGAAATATACTGGCGGCTTGCCCTTAGAATCCCCAAGTCCGCCAGGCTGCGGGGCTGCTTTCTGCGGGAACAGTCTGCGCGCCAAGTTCTGCCCAAACAGTTTCCAGATGGCAATGCACAGGATCATAACCCCATACAATGTCAATAACTGCTGGATTGGGAACACTTCGAAAAGTTTCATGCCGATAAACATCCCGGCTACCATCAATACTGCCATTTTAGCGAACTCTTTCCAGTTGATGTGCCGGAATCCTGTCAGCACAATCAGGAGGCAGGAAAGCTGGTCTAAGATGGCGAGGACGGACTTCGCCTCGTCCACCCCGATAAGCTGTATAGTAGGGGGCATCCCAAGCAGGGTCCCAGCAAAGCCGGTAATGGCCTGAATCATGTTTGCGGCAAATAAAATCAAAAACACAAGCAGTTCTTTCCAAGATATTGTCATATTGTTTCCATTCCTCTCTGTAAAATATATTGGTATCCCCCAGCCCCGGCCGAAGCTGGATGGTTTCCTGCCTTTTTTCAATTTATACTATAATTTAACGGGAAAAGAAAGAAATGTCAATATACATGCAAAAAAAGGCCCGGAAGAATTCCTTCTGAGCCTCTGTCTATGGATCCTGGCCTGAACTTAACAGTTCCTAACCCTTTTCTTTCAGCAACTATGCTGGAACATACCGCTTCCGTGCATAGTTTAGATATCTTCAAAAGATTCCTTCAGCTTATCCATAAAGCCTTTCTTCTTCCCATGCTTCTCCCCATGGGCGCCGCCCTGTTTCTTTAAGGACTGGCTGCTGGCCTCGTCAAACCTGCGCAGCGCTTCTTTGGCTTCTTCGTTTAACCCTGTGGGGACCTGCACTACTAAGGTTACGTAATGGTCGCCCCGGACGGAAGAATTGCGCAGGGAAGGGATGCCCTTGCCCTTTAGGCGGATCCTGGTGTCGGTCTGGGTCCCCGGCTTTACGTCGTAGAGGATATCCCCGTCTATGGTGCTGATGCGCACTTCGCCCCCCAGCGCCGCCTGCGCAAAGGTAATGGGCGCCGTGGAAAAAATATTCATGTCCTGCCGCTGGAAAATCGGATGCCTGCTGACATTCACTTCTACCAGCAAATCGCCCCTTGGGCCGCCATTGGTGCCCGGTTCCCCTTTGTCCCGGATGCGGACGCTCTGGCCGTTGTCGATGCCGGCCGGGATGGAAACCTTGATTTTCTTGCGCTTTGCAATATAGCCCGTGCCCCGGCAGTCTGGGCATTTCTCCTTGATAATCTTCCCAGTCCCGTGGCAGTCTGGGCAAGTCTGGACGTTCTGCACCATACCGAGGAAGGACTGCTGGGTGTAGACCACCTTCCCTTTCCCGCCGCATTTTGAGCAGGTTTCCGGGGTAGTCCCGGGCTTAGCCCCGGTGGTGTGGCAGGTGGTACATTCATCTTTTAAGGTTATCTCAATCTCTTTCTCGCAGCCAAATGCCGCTTCTTCGAAGGTAATCCGCACTGCCGCCCGGAGGTTTGCCCCCTTCATAGGGCCGTTGTTGGCGGAACGCCTTCTGGAGCCGCCGAATAAATCGCCGAAAATGTCGCCGAAAATATCCCCCATATCCATGCCGGAAAAATCAAAGCCGCCTCCGCCGCCCATGCCGCCGTCAAATGCCGCGTGGCCGAACTGGTCGTACTGGCGTTTTTTCTCCGGGTCGCTTAAGACTGCATAGGCTTCGGATGCTTCTTTGAATTTTTTCTCTGCCTCAGCATCCCCCGGGTTCATATCTGGGTGGTACTTTTTGGCAAGCTGGCGGTATGCTTTCTTAATCGCAGCATCGTCTGCATTTTTGTCCACGCCTAGGACTTCATAGTAATCCCTTTTCTGTTCTGCCATGATTAGCTCCTTTTATCTGCCAAATTTCAGCATCCTGCCGTGTTCCCACGGCTGGATGCTGTCATTTTGGGGTTACGTTTTACACTTCTTACCCATCCGCTCCTGCGATGCCGGGCGGATGCTGTTACCGGCTTTCTATTTACACTTCTTTATAATCTGCGTCTACTACGTCGTCATCTGCGCTGGTGTAGGATGCGTTCCCCATATCCGGGGCTGGCCCTGCGCCCTGCGCCCCTTGGGCTGCCTGTGCATTTTCATACATCTTTGCAAATACCTTCTGTGCGCTTTCCATCAATTTTTCTTTCGCTGCCTTCATTTCGCCCACTTGGTCGTCTGTGAGGTCTTCTGCGTTGGGATGCGCCTCTACTAAGGACTTCAATGCATTTAAGTCTGCTTCTACGGCTGCCTTATCGGCTGCGTCAAGGTTGTCGCCAACTTCCTTCAATGCATTTTCTGTCTGGAATACGAAGGAATCTGCATCGTTCCTTGTGTCAATGGCTTCTTTGCGCTTCTTATCCTGCGCCTCGAATTCTGCGGCTTCTTTCACTGCTTTTTCAATGTCGGCGTCGGACATGTTGGAGCCTGCGGTAATGGTGATGTGCTGCTCTTTCCCTGTGCCTAAGTCTTTTGCAGATACGTTTACAATGCCGTTGGCGTCAATGTCAAAAGTAACTTCAATCTGGGGCACGCCGCGCCTTGCTGGCGGGATCCCGTCTAAGCGGAACTGGCCGAGGGATTTGTTATCCCTTACAAATTGGCGTTCGCCCTGTACTACGTTGATGTCCACTGCGGTCTGGTTGTCTGCTGCCGTGGAGAAAATCTGGCTCTTCTTGGTGGGGATGGTGGTATTGCGCTCAATCAGCCTTGTTGCAATGCCGCCCATGGTTTCAATGGATAAGGACAATGGGGTTACGTCCAGAAGGAGGATTTCCCCTGCGCCGGCATCCCCTGCCAGCTTGCCGCCTTGGATGGATGCGCCCAATGCCACGCACTCGTCTGGGTTTAAGGACTTGCTGGGCTCCTTGCCGGTAAGCTGTTTTACCTTATCCTGTACAGCCGGGATACGTGTGGAGCCGCCTACTAAGAGCACCTGCCCCAGTTCGGAAGAGGTAAGGCCTGCGTCCTTCAGTGCGTTCTGTACCGGGACTGCTGTCCGCTCTACCAAGTCATGGGTCAATTCGTCAAATTTTGCCCTTGTCAGGTTCATGTCAAAGTGCTTTGGCCCTTCTGCAGTTGCAGTAATGAACGGCAGGTTGATGTTGGTGGTCGTTGCGGAGGAAAGCTCCTTCTTTGCCTTCTCTGCTGCTTCTTTCAGACGCTGCAGCGCCATTTTATCATTGGAAAGGTCAATGCCTTCTGTTTTCTTAAATTCTGCCAGCATGTAGTCGGTAATCTTCTGGTCGAAATCATCCCCGCCCAGACGGTTGTCGCCGGAGGTGGACAATACTTCGATGACGCCTTCGCCGATTTCAATGATAGAAACGTCGAAGGTACCGCCGCCCAAGTCATAAACCATGATTTTCTGCTCTTTTTCATTGTCAAGGCCGTATGCCAAAGCTGCTGCGGTAGGCTCGTTGATAATACGTTTTACGTCCATCCCTGCAATTTTCCCTGCATCCTTGGTTGCCTGGCGCTGCGCATCGTTGAAATATGCCGGTACGGTAATGACTGCGTCCGTTACCTTTTCCCCTAAATAATTCTCTGCGTCTGCCTTTAACTTCTGTAAAATCATGGCAGAAATTTCCTGCGGGGAATAATTTTTGTTGTCAATGGGGCGTTTGTGGTCGGTGCCCATTTCCCTCTTAATGGATGAAATGGTTTTCTCTGCGTTGGTAACTGCCTGGCGCTTTGCCGGCTCGCCTACCAAACGTTCCCCTGTCTTGGTAAATGCCACAACGGAGGGCGTTGTCCTTGCTCCTTCTGTATTGGCGATAACCACTGGCTTACCACCTTCCATAACTGCCACACAGCTATTTGTTGTCCCTAAGTCGATACCAATAATCTTGCTCATAATAGAGTCCTCCTTATGAAATAAAATAAAAACATTGTATGCTGCTACATCCCTCAAAGCCAAGCTTTCCGCTAGTGCCACGGTGGCGGCCTCCTGTTTACAGGGCACCTTTGCCACATTGGCTATTGCTTATCGGTTCCACGGTGGCGGCTCCTATCCACAGGATCCCGCCTTTGGTGATGGCTCCTGTACCGTTTTACTGCACCACGGCCACCATGCTGTGGCGTACCACGCTTTCCCGGTACATGTACCCCTTCTGGAGTTCCTGCGCTACAAACCCGGATTCGTATTCCTCGCTTTCCACCTGCATCACTGCATTGTGGAATTCCGGGTTGAATTCTGCGCCCACTGCTTCGATTGGCTTTACTTCCAAGCCTTCCAGCTCTGTCATTAACTGCTTATATATCTTATCCATTCCCTGTACAAAGGGGTCTTCCTTTGACTCTTCGGGAACAGCGGATAACCCGCGTTCAAAATTGTCCACCACCGGAAGGATTTTCTCAATGACGCTCTTTGCCCCAACCTCGAACATCTGGGCTTTTTCCTTCTCGGTACGCTTGCGGAAATTGTCAAATTCTGCCATCTGCCGCTGTACCCGGTCGGTCAGCTCGGCAATCTTTTCTTCCTGCTTGTTTTTCTTTTCTTTTTTCTTGAAAAACCCTTTTTTTTGCCCTTCCTGCCCTTCGCTGGAAGGCCCTTCTTTCCCTTCTGCGGGTTCCTCTTCCCCTTCGCCTGCCTCTGGGCTTTCCTCTTCCCCGCCGCCTGTTTCTGGGTTCTCCCCTTCCGTACCCGGAGGGCTGTCCTGCCCGTTTTCTTCTTGGCACGGGACGGTTTCTTTTTCTTCTGTGCCTTCCTGCCCTGCTTCTGGCTGCTCCATTGTTTCCATTTCCTTCTGTTCTGCCATATCGTTTCACCTTTCTTTTATTCTGGCTTCGGAATACGGTATTTTTTCTTGTTTCAGTTTCCGAATGTGGCGGTTATTTGTCTATTTTTGAACATGTATCTTTCTTTTCTATGTGAAGAAGGTACTTTTTTATATTCCTTCCTGTTATGTTTTCTTCGGCTTGCGGAATACGGTGTCAAGCTGTACCTTTAAGGTTTTCAGATTGTCCATGACGTTCTCGTAATCCATGCGCTTGGGGCCGATAATCCCAATGGTCCCGGTCATCCCTTCGCCTAGCTGGTATGTTGCCGTTACCACGCTGCAGTCCTTCATGTTCTGGATGGGGGACTCGGCGCCGATATATACTTGGATCCCTGTTTCCTCTTCCTTATCCAAGGTCCCGTTCACAAGGCTGATAAGCTGCTGCTTCTCCTCGAAAGCGTCTAAGAGCTCCTGGGCTTTCTTAGAATCGCTCAGCTCCGGGTACTTTAAGATATTCGTGGTGCCGCTGGTGTAAATTTCCAGTTCCTCATCCTCTTGGATGGCCCCTGCCAGCGCGTCCAGCACATCGCTGACAATGTTGCTGTGGATGCCTGCCTGCTCCTTTAGCTTTGCGATGGTCCCGAGGTTGATTTCCTCTGCGGAAAGGCCGTTCAGGCTGGTGTTTAAGAGGATGTTAAGTTTTAAGATGGTTTCATTGTCCAAGGCTTCCCGGGTGGAAATCATCTTATTCTTCACCAAGTTGCCTTCCATCACAATGACTGCCAAAAGCTGTTCTTCGTCCACTTGGGATAACTGCAGGAACTTCACTTTATTCTTATGGTAGGAAGGGGAGGTAATCATGGCGGTGTAATTGGTGTTGGCTGCAAGCATCTTCGCCATCTGCTGCAAGACCTGCTCCATCCGCTCGGTATGCTCAATCATGAACTCCTTCATTTCCGTAACTTCCTGTTCCTTCTCCCGCATCAGGTTATCTACGTAAAACCGGTAGCCTTGGTCGGAAGGTATCCTGCCGGCGGAGGTGTGGGGCTGCAGGATGTAGCCTAGTTCTTCCAAATCCGACATTTCATTGCGGATGGTGGCGGAACTTAGGTGCAGGTCTGAATATTTGGAAATTGTCCTTGATCCTACTGGTTCCCCGGTATCCAGATAATTCTGGATGATTGCATTTAAAATTTTCCGTTTCCGTTCATCCAGTTCCTGCATCTCAATCCTCCTGTTTGGGCGTCGCTTTTGTTTTTGTTAGCACTCGGCCTGTAGGAGTGCTAACATCTTATGTACATAAAATAGCACTAACGATTTTTGTTGTCAAGGGGGTTTTTGTGATTTTATAATTTCTTTAGAATTAGGGGGGCGGCACTTGCCTACGCAAATTGGGGGCTAGCCTAACTGGGTAGGGGAAAAAAGGGGGGCGGAGGGTAATTGGGGGACAAAAAATTTGATGTCCAATGGGGTATGTTTGGGATGCTGCTATTATTGGAAAGAAAGCCATGCCGCCAGCATGGGTTACTGGGGCATGGCTTTTTCCTATGGTTAGTTTGCTGCTTTTTTCTGGCTTTATGCAGAATCGGCTGCTGGATAGTTCTGGTGGTTTAGGATTCTTTTTTATGGTGTACAAATTTGCTTTTTAGCTGCGGCCCCATAATCTGGACCATGATTACGAGGATGAGGATGATGCCTTTTACCGCATTGTTAATCAGGGAATCCATCTTGAGGGCTACGATGATTTTGTCAATGATGGTGTAGGAAAGGGCGCCGAAGAAAATCCCCAGGCATTTCCCTTTGCCGCCGGACATGCTGATGCCGCCGAGGACTACGGCTGCAATGGCGTACATTTCGTAGCTGTTGCCGGTGGTTGCCGGGTCGGCGGATGCGTTCATGGCTACCCAGAGGAAGGCTGCTATGCCTACGAGGATCCCGGCTATGGTAAATACGCTGATTTTTACGAGTGGCACATTAATGCCGGCCATCTGGGCGCCTTTCTCGTTGCTGCCTACGGCGTATACTTTTTTTCCGTATTTGGTGCTGGTGGCGATGTAGACAAACAGAGCCGTCATGAGGATGAGGATAAGGCCTACGATGGGGAGGGTGGCTACTTTGCCGTTGCCGAACTGGTAAAAGGCGTCGTAGGAGGGTTTTTCCATGCTCATCCGGTATACGGAGCTGCCGCCGCCCAGCAGCCCTTTGTCGATATGCTGGCAGAAATACTGCGCGAAGGAGCGGAAAATCAGCATGGTTGCCAAAGTCACGATAAAGGCCGGCATCTTGACGTAGCCTACCAGCAGGCCGTTTACCATCCCGCAGGCCGCCCCAAATGCTACGGCAAACAGCAATGTTACAAAAATGCTCCCTGTCATATTAAAAATGATAACGGAAAACCCTGCGTCCAGCGACAGCATGGAGCCTACGGAAAGGTCAATCTCCCCTGTCAGGCAGATTAGGCCCATCCCAATGGCAATAATGCCCACTACCGCGGAATGGCGGAAAATATTCATCATCCCATTCCATGTCAGCCCGTTGCAGGTCAGGACATAAATCAGGAAAATCAGGAAAAAAACAATGATGAAGCTGTACTCCCCCAGATAACTGGCAATTTTCTTCCCTGCCATGGAATTCCCCTTCTGTTTCTCTGCTCCCATTACTGTACCTCCTCAGAATTGATTGCGTTTGTTGAATAGAGCATGACGGTGGTTTCGTCTATCTCGCCATGCTTAAGGACCTTGATGATGCTCCCGTTGTAAAATACCACGCAGTAGTCTGCCACTTTCTGGATTTCCGGGATTTCCAGCGTATTAATCAGGATTGTCTTGCCGCTCTTGGCAAGCTCTAGGATCAATTTATAAATTTCTGCCTTTGCCCCTACGTCAATCCCTTGGGTGGGGTTGTCAAAGAGCAGGATTTTGGCGTCCGTATTCAGCCACCGGGCGATAAATACCTTCTGCTGGTTCCCGCCGCTTAAGGACAGGATGGAGCTGCTGCTGTCCCCTGCCTTGATGTTCAAAAGCTTCCGGTAGGTTTCAAACTTTTCTTTTTCCCCCCGTTTTCGGATGAGGGGCTTCCATGCAGACAAGGTATGCTCGGACAGGTACATGTTTTCCAAAAGGCTCATGTCCGGGAGGACGGAATTTTCCTTCCGGTTGGCTGCCAGCATGGCAATCCCGGCTTTCATGGAGCTGTGGATGGAATGGGCGGGCAAAGTTTTCCCATGGACCTCAATGGTTCCGCCTGTGGGGTTGGTACTGCCGAACATGCACTGCATCAGCTCGCTGCTGCCAGCCCCCTGCAGGCCGGTCAGGCCGATAATCTGCCCCTGTTCCACCGTCAGGTTTACATCGGAAAAGCCCGGGCCGGAAAAATGCGTAAGTTTTAATACTTCCCCGCCGGTTTCCCGTTTTTCATAAACGTCCTCGGAGGAATACCCCTCCCCCACCATCAGGCGCGTGACGCTTTCCGGGTCTGTGCTGGCAATGTCCCCCGTGCCGATAAAATGCCCGTTCCGGAATACGGTATAGCGGTCGGAAATCTCAAAAATTTCCGGCATCTTATGGGAAATAAAAATAAAAGAAGTCCCATTTTCCCGTTTCAGGCTGTTTACAATGGAAAACAGGTGGGCGACTTCTTCATTATTCAAGGACGTGGTGGGCTCGTCCAAAATTAAAAGCTTTGCCTTGAAAAACAAGGCTTTTGAGATTTCCAACAGCTGCTTTTGGCTCGTCTTTAAGTTGGCTACCACTTCCGTGGGATCCATGTCTACCCCTAACTCTTCAAAAAGCCCCCTTGTTTCGGCAACCATCCGTTTCTTGTCCAGCTTGCCAAAGGCATTTTTGTACTCCCGCCCAAGGAAAATATTTTCATATACCCTAAGGTCGTTAAACAGGTTCAGTTCCTGATGGACAAATGCAATCCCCAGCTCCTCCGACTGGCGGATTGTAATTGCGCCTATGTCCTTCCCGTCAAATTCAATGGTCCCTCCGTCCCTTGGGAACACGCCTGTCAGCACGTTCATCAGGGTGGATTTCCCCGCCCCGTTCTCCCCTAGGAGCGCGTGGACTTCCCCGCTGCCTACCGTCAGGTCCACGTGGTGCAGGACGGTGACGCCATGGAAGGATTTCGTAATGCCACTCATTTTAAGCAGGCCCATTCCTTTTCCTCCTATTATAAAAATGGGGCTGCTGCAGCTTACCGGAATCCTGCAGCATACTGCATTGCATATCTACGGTTTGGCACCATATATTGCAAAGATTCCTTGCCCTGCAGCAGCCCCTTCACATTTCCCCTTAGAATGATGGGTATTCGCTTACATTTTCTGCTGTTACATTTTCACACTCGATGACATGGTCCTGGGTTACCTCTTTGCCGTCTAAATAGTCCACCATGTCCTGAATGGCTGTCTGGATCATGGACGGGCTGTATGTAACAGATACAAGGCCGGAAAAACTCCCTGCAAGGTCTTCGTAAGATTCCCCACGGAGCACGGCATAGAACTCATCCAAGCCGCCGCAGCCGCTGAGCGCAGGCTTATTGGCAAGGAATGTTTCTTTTGTCCCTTCGTCAATCCCGCCGCCGTTCAATGCCTCAAGGATTCCCATTGCCAGCTCGTCGTCTTCTGCATAAAACCACTTGATTTCTGCATTTGCCTTATCCCCCATCAAGGACTCAAAGGAAGTCTTTGTGTCGGAACGGCTCCAGTTCATGGCCCCGGAAAAGGTGATGGATTTCAAGTCGTCCTCTGTCCATTTTGCAGCGTCGTCAATCTTCTTGCCTTCAAATTCTGCCTCGCCGGTAAGGTATTTTGTAAACCCTTGGTCCCGGAGCGTGGTTACGGAAGAAGTATCCCCCTGATACACATACACCTTATCCCCAGGCTTCATGCCCAAGGATACATAGTAGGCAGCAGCGGCAACGCCAATCCCTTCGTTGTCGCCTTTTACATTGGCAACTGCGGAGGATGCTACCCCGTCAATGATGCGGTCAAATGCAACATAGGGGATCCCTGCGTCTACAAGGCCTTGGACTGCGGACTGCACGGTGTCGTCAATCGGCTGGATGACAACGGCAATGTCGCTTTCCCCTTTGGAAATAATGTCTTCAATATTTGTAATCTGCTCGGCTGCCGTTGCAGAAGTAATCAGTTCTGCTTCGTATGTGCCGTCCCCGTTGACTTCCTCGATTTTTTCCTTTGCAAATTTTGCCACGGAGCCTGTCCAGCCATGGTCTTCTGGGGCTGTCAGCACATAGATATGCTTGGCGCCTTCCGCCTTGGTTTCCGTGCCGCCCCCTGCTTCTTCGGAATCCTCTGCTGCATCCCCAGAATCCCCGGCTTCTTCCCCGGCGGTCCCTGCATTGTCCTTCCCATCAGAATTCCCAGCGTTCCCGTTGCCGCAGCCTGCTGCAAAGGTTAAAACCATTGCTGCTGCCAAAATGATGGATACTAGTTTCTTTTTCATTGCTTGTTCCTCCTTTTTGCGTTTTATTTCTATATATAAAACAGGGCGCAGCATAGCCTTTCTGTTTCCCTGTTTTATACCTTTGCCGTCCCCCTATTTCCCATTGCAGGATCCCCTTCCTAACAGAGCCGCCTGCCCATGCCTAAAATGCTAATAGAACTTTTGTTCCCCGGCAACGCGCCTGTGCCAAGCGCAGCCACACGGCTGTATAGGCTTATTCCCGGTATTAGCTTCTGTAAAATGAGCTTTGCCAAAGGCAGTGGCAGCACTTTTAAATCACAAATTGCTCCAAGTACCGCTTGGAAAGGCGTATACTGTCCAACACCCGTTCCTTGCTCCCCTCAAAGGCCTTGTCCTCCACCTCAATGCAGGTATGCCCTTCGTAGCCGATGTCCGTTAGGGCGCTTACAAATTTCGCCCAGTCCACATCCCCAAGGCCCGGCAGCTTCGGGGACATATATTCCAAGGGGTATGCCATGGTCCCGGCCCGCCTGAGCTTCTCCGGGTACAGCTTAATGTCCTTGTAATGCACATGGAAAATTTTATCCCGGAACTCATAGAGGGGCTGGATGTAATCCACCATCTGCCAGACAAAATGGGAGGGGTCGTAGTTGATGCCAAGGTTCTCATCCGGCAGGATTTCAAACACTTTTTTCCAATTTTCCGGGGTTGTCATCAGGTTGTGGCCCCCGGGCCATTGGTCTTCCCCAAAGAGCATAGGGCAGTTTTCAATGGCAATTTTTACCCCTTTTTCTTTTGCATGGGCAAGGATTGGGGGCCAGAGCTCTTTTACCAGCTCCAAGTTTTTCTCTACGGATTTCGTCTGGTCCCTCCCGATAAACGTAGTTACCATGTTCACCCCAAGCAGGGCGCTTGCGTCAATTACCTTGTAAAGATGGCTGATGCAGGCCTCCCGTTTCCCTTGGTCTGGGTCCATGGTGTTGGGGTAATAGCCCAGCGATGAAATTTCTACGCCCTTTTCCCTGCAGTAGCTTAAGATCCTTTCCGCACCTTCCTGGTCCAGATGTTCCACGTCGATATGGCTGACCCCTCCGTACCTGCGTTCTGCCTTGCCCTTGGGCCAGCAGGCCACCTCCACGCAGGAAAAGCCCATGCCTGATACAATGTCTATCATTTCCTCAAAGGAATACCCTTCTAAAATCGCGCTCAGCAAACCTAATTTCATGCCGCACCTCCTGAAATTTTTATTGTCACGCCTTTTTCGCTGGATTCTAAGCTGGCAAAAACCGCCCGCATGGCATGGAGCACGTCGCTCCCGTCCACTGCGGATTTCCTGCCTTCTAAGGCCGCCGCCACAAATTCGTCGATAATCCCGGATTTCGTCTGGCTGTCATTGGTCTGGATTTTGTCAATATCATACAGAACCCGGCTGCCATCCTTCCCAATGACGGTGATGGAAAATTCAGGGTTATCATAGATTTTCATAATCCCTTCCGTCCCATATAAGATGGTGGAATTGTCCTCTTCCCCGTAGTAGGTCCAGCTTGCCGCCATGGTCCCTACCACGCCGTTTTCCATCTGGTAAATGCAGATAGCATTGTCGTCAACGCCAATCAGGCTGCCGGAGGCGTCTTTCTTGTCCAGCGTCACCACTTTTGCCGTTGTTTCCACAATCCGGCTGCCCAAAAGGTATTGGATGAGGTCCGTTTTGTGGATGCCCAAATCTGCCATTGCGCCCATGGCCGCTTTCTTTTTGTCAAAAAACCAGCTCCCCGCGCCGGGGTCAATGCTCCAGGTTTCCGGCCCTCCGTGGCCGAAATTCGTCTTAAAAGTGATAACGTTGCCGATTGCCCCTTCTTCCACAAGCTGCTTCGCCTTCACGTGGGCTTTCGCAAACCGCTGGTTCTGCCCAATCATCAGGAGTTTCCCGGCTTTTTCTGCCTCCTCTGCCATCTCTGTGCACTCTGCAAGGGTCACTGCCATGGGCTTTTCGCAGAGGACGTGCTTGCCGGCCCGCAGCGCTTTTATGGTAAGTTCTGCGTGGGCATGGTTCGCCACGCATATGCTGACGGCGCCAATCCCGCTGTCAGCAAGCAGCTCTTCTGCCGAGCCATAGGCCTTGCCCCCAAACTTTTCTGCCAGCCCTTTTGCCCGTTCCATATTAAAATCAAAATACCCGGCAACCTCTGCATGGCCGTTCCCCAAGTATTCCGGGATATGGCGGACTTGGGCAATCTTCCCGCACCCGATAATCCCTACTCTCAATGGCGTTGTTTCCTTCATTGGTGTCCTTCCTTTCATTTATTTTCAGAAATATTTCATTTGTTTCTTTCATGCATAATACCATATTCTATTTAGTAAATCAATCTATTTTTGTATACTTTGCACATTTTATGAGATTTATCCAAGAGTATTTCTTGCTGTTTATCTATTTTCCACAGCAAAATTCAATTATTTCAGAAATATTTTCACATACTTTTCATTCTATCTTTTTTGCAGTGGATTTCGTTTCATTTTCCTTTACAAAAAATGGAAATTGCTCTACAATAATAATTAATGGATGCAGAAACAGGCCGGATAGGCCGGAAAATGCTGCCCGGAAATTGCTTGCGTACATAAAACAAAAGGGACAGCTAAGGCTGCCTGTGTGCATGAAAATAGAAGGGGTTTCCCTTGGGATTTCCGATATGCCAATCAATAAAAGGAGTATACTTATGACATGAAAAAAAAGATAACCATTTCAGATATTTCCCGCAAAGCCGGGGTGTCTGCCGCCACCGTTTCAAGGGTCATCAACCACCGGGCCCTTGTAAAGCCGGAAACAGTCCAGCAGGTGGAGGAGGCCATGTCCGCCCTCGGCTACGCCTATGAAGCGCCAAAGCCTGTGGAGCCTTCCCAGCATACCATCATCCTGAACCTGCCGGAAATCAGCAATGCTTTCTACCAGTCCGTCATCCAAGGGGCAAACGTGTCTGCGCAGGCGCAGGGGTATGACTTGCTCATCAACGTCACCCCCATCAACCGCAACACCATCCAAAGCTTTTTAAACCTCCTAAAAAGCACTAATGCCGCCGGCGTCATACTGGTAAGCTGCCTGCAGGAAAGCCTGCTGGAGCAAATCCGCGCCATCGCCCCCTTAATCCAGTGCTGTGAGTACAATGAGCATGCGGATTACCCTTACGTTACCATTGACGACGTGGGGGCGGCTGAGATGGCTACGGAATACCTCTTAAGCTGCGGGCGGAACAAGATTTCACTGATTAATGGGCCCTACAGCTTCAATTATGCCCGGAAACGGCAGGAGGGGTTTTTGAACGTGCTGGAGCGGAGGGATATTTTCATCCCCCAAAACTGGATTGTGTCACTTCCTGAGATTAACTATGAGATGGCTTACTCTGCGGTGTGCAGGCTCCTGAATTCTGACCCCTGCCCAAATGCTTTTTTTGTGATCTCTGATATCTTTGCTGCTACGGTGATACGGGCTGCGAAGAAATATAACCTCAATATCCCCCGGGATATTATGGTGGTTGGGTTTGACAATATTGCATTTTCCATGCTGACCTCGCCGTCGATTACCACGGTGAGCCAGCCCAGCTTTCAGGAGGGGTATTCCTCTTGTGAAATCCTGATTGAGATGATACATACGCCGAATGTGGTGCCAAAGCCGCTGGTTTTGGGGACGGAGCTGATTATCCGGGAAAGTACTTCGGCGTTGTAGCAAGACTGCAGATAGCAGCGGCTGGATTCCCCTTCCAAAAGCACCCTTTCCTTGCTGAAACATACAATATAAATAAGCAAGAAAGAAGGAGAACTCTATGGAAAAATTAATGGATATCAGCCATGTGGGCTATTCCTACCATACCATGCAAGGGGAAACGCCTGCTTTAACCAATATAAATTTTACGGTCCATAAAGGGGACTTTCTGGCAATCGTAGGTCCTAGCGGGTGCGGCAATGCAATGGTTGCGCTGCGGAAACAAAGAAGGGAACCTGTGGATGAAAACTGCTGGCTGTCCTGCTGCATCTGTTTCCTTCTGCAAATGCATATCTGGCAGCCACTGATATTTGCTGGTTCTTGCTCCATCAATGGCTGCCATAGATAAAAATATGAGCTTCTTCCCCATCCCAGACAACTTTATCCAGAACCATCCGCAAATATTCCCGTTTTTCCGGCACGGTTAAAGTGCCAAATAGGCTGCGGAAGCTGGAAAGCTGTTCTATGAGAAATTCCATCTGCTGCCTGTCCCCCTGAATACTGTTTCCTTCTTCCCCGGATTCTGCACGCTCTTTTTCCAGAGAAGCACATTCTTCATTCAGCCTCCTGATTTCCGCTTCTATCTGTTGGATAAAGGTTTCCTCCCCGCCGGATTTTGCTAGGACAGAAATGAGGTTCTGCACTTCTTTTTTCCGTTTCTGTATCTCCTGCTCTAACAGGCCTGCCGCAGTTCCCGTTTCTTCTTGCGTGCCGTCAATTTTTGCCATGGCTTCCTGCAGCATGCGGTGGATATCGGAATTTTCCTCCGTATAGCGCAGCACCTCCCTGCACACCAGTTCATCCAACGTATTTCCCTGCACATTCGGTACCGAGCATTTCTCCCCATGGGTCATGTCTTTGCAGGGGCAGAGATAGGAAAATTTCCGTTCCCCGGTTTCCGTTACCTGTTTGGATGAATAATATTTCGGGCGCATCAGATGCCCGCAGGAACAATACAAAATCCCTGACAGCAAAGCTACTGGGTTTTGAGGTTTGTGCCATCCTTCTCCCTTGGAGCTGTTCTTTGCCAGAAGATTCTGGATTTTGCAAAAATCCTGCCCGGATATGATTCCCGGATGTTTTCCCTTTGCCACAATCCATTTTTCCGGTGAATTACTTTTATTCTTGTACTGGGCGGAAGAAGTTTTCGCATAGGCAATCAGGCCATATCGCCCGTCCGCTTCTTCTTTTTCCATGCATACCTGGCAGCCCAAGTTCCAGAAATACCCGTAAGCCTCTTGGTCTGCTGTGCAATACACAGGATTTGTTAAAATGTCCCGGATAGCGGTTGTGGTATATTCCTTGCCCCGCTTCGTCTGGATGCCGTGGCTGAGGAAATATTTGACAATTCCCATGATAGACTGGTTTTTCAAATATTCCTGAAAAATAAACCGGACGGTCTGCATTTCCTGTTCCTCCACAGCCAGCCGGAAGGACTTCCTGCTTTTTCCATTGACAGAAACCTTTTCTTCTGCTTCTGCCGCAAACCCAAGGGGCGTATTCCCTCCCAGCCACCTGCCTTTTCTCGCAAGCATCACCATATTGTCCCGGACCCGCTCTGCAATCTGTTCCCGCTCCATCTGGGCAAGGACCCCTGCAAAATAGAGCATGGCTTTTCCGATGGGAGTGGAAGTGTCAAACCGTTCCTTAATGCTGATGAATGAAACATTCAGCTCATTCAGCGTTTCCACCAGATTTGCCAAGTCTGCAATGTTGCGGCCCAGCCGGTCTAACTTGTAGCATACTAAGTAATTGCAGTTCCCTTTTTTGATTTCCTGCATCATTTTTTGGAATTGGGGACGGTTGGTATTTTTGCCGGAGTAGCCTTCGTCTTCGTATGTGACGATTTCGGCTTCCCCGGCGCCTTCAATGTTATGCTGTATGTAATCCCGGCACATGGCAAGCTGGTTTTCCACGCTTTCACCGCGGCCGGTCCATTTGGATTTCCTGCTATAAATAAAAATCACCATTGTTTCTTTCCATCCTCTACAATTGTTCCCCGTATTTTCGCAGATAGGACATGGCCTGTTTCCGGCCGGGGTTTCACCGCTGCGTTTTTCCCGAAATCACATCCAAAAATTCCTCAGGCGATATTGCCGGAACTTCTGACCCATTGAAATCTACAGCGTTCCGTGTAATAATATATTCTGCGCCTACGCTTTTTGCGCACCTATCCTGCAGGCAATCCTCGAAATCTTTAAATTCTGTCATCCTGACTGCCTTTAACACTTCTTCATGGTTTACACCCACCACTTTCAAAAAGCTACACAAATCCAAAAGCCACTTTCTGCGTTTCTCTTCCGGCGCTTTCCTCAGTATATACCACAAATTTGGAACCGAATGAAATGCAAGATACCCCTCAACTTCCCCATGCGAACATTTTGTAAGCACTTTTTTAGATGCTTCAAAAAACGGCTCCCTTGTGGTAAGAAAATCAATAATCACATTTGTATCAATCAAAACTGCCATATCTCTCAGCCCTTGCCTCCTCCAGTTCCTTTTCCGGGTCAAAATCATCCGGTAAATACCGTTTCACCTCCGGCCTTGCAGCATCCAGCCTTTGAAAAGCCTGTATTGCTGTACTCTCCCGTTCCGAATAGAAAGCCGTTGTATCTGCTTCCTGTGACATTAACCTTTGGATTACTTCTATCAGGAAACTTATATTATCATCTGACAGCCCGCTGATTAACTGCACCGCTTTCTGTTGTAACTCTGACATGGATTCCACCCCTCTTTTTTAATTTTTACAATCTGCCTTGCGCCTACAGCACATTTCTTTTCATTTCCTGCTGTAAACAAAAATCACCATTGTTTCTTTCCACCTTTTACGATTGTTCCCCGTATTTTCGCAGATAGGACATGGCCTGTTCCAGGGTCACGCCCGCCTTATTCTGCAGTCTGGCTAAAATGGCTGTATCTTCAAGCCCATCTTCCTTGCCCAGTTCAATAATGGTTTGTACTTTGCCCTGCCGTATCCCTTGTTTTACTCCTCGCTGTATCAGCTTTTCCGATTCCGTTTCGATTACGGTTCCTCCCATAATTTTCACCAGCCTTTCCTCGTTTTCATTTCCATTTGTAATATGTGTAATAATAATATTCACAAATCCCATCAGGTCTATGATTTCATCATCTGACAATTCTCCTGCTTTATGAAGGCGAAGCATCTCATTTCTGAAATATTTTAAATCTCTTATGGCTTCTTCTATCCTGTTTCCATGTGCAATTTCTTTCTCATATCTTGCAATATAAAAAGGAATATATGGAAACAGGCGTTTTTCCACAATATATTCTTTTGTAAATTCTGCCAAAATTACATTTTCTGACTCATAGTTCACATGCTGCCCATCTGGAAATGTGAATGTAATGGCCGTTGATTTCGGTGTTTTATCTGTCTTCTTGAGATAGATCACCGAAAACCGCGGCATGGGAATCACAGCATGGCCGATATCCCATGCGGCAAACTGCGGGAAATGGAACTTAAGCACAATATATAATAATGAAACTCAGGGAATCACAGCCATATATTGTGGAAAACTGCCATTTCCCGACAACCCAACCATCCTTTATTTTTATCTTTCTTCCGCAAATCTTTGCGGGCATACCATATACATCCTGCAGATTAATCTTGCCCTTTCCCAAACCGGACTTCACAGTCCTTCCGGAAGAAAGACACCCCATAACAGCCAATCTTCCGATATCCTTCCGTACGCAGTTCTTCCATATATCTTTTCTCATAAATCTGCTGCAATGCTTTTTGGGCATCGCCTTCCAAATCGTCAACAGAATCTGACACTTTAATTTCCAGAATAAAAGACCTGCCCCGCAGGGATGGGCTTTTCACCATAATATCTGACCTGCCATTCCCTGATTCACGGTTGGATTTTACCAGATAATTCTCACTCTGGCTTAAGATTCCCGCCAAGAAGCCATGGTAAAAGTTTTCCGCATTATCGTAGAAACTGATGGTACGGAACAACTGCCCGTTCAATATGTCCGCCATCTTCCGGGCGTTGCCATCTTCCATGGCGTGGTATAAATCATGGAAATCCTCTTTCATTATGAAATCTTTCATCCAATTCATAATCGTGCTCTGATAAATCGTTTTCACTTCTATATTGGGAATCCGCACCCGCAAAAAGACTGACGATTCCTTGAAATATTCACTTTCCTTTGTCAGATACCCTGTAAAATAAAGGAAATTCCACAAATTTCCGCTGTTACTGTGCATATCTCCATAAGTTACTTCTTCATGTACCTGAATATCCAGCGTACCGCCGCCCAAAAGCATTTCAATCTGCCCTTTCATCTCCCTGTCAGCCCTTGCAACCATATCTTTAATAATATCATTGGAACTGGTATTGATCCAATAGGGACGCGGAAACGCATTTACATCTGAATACAAATCATACAAAAACTTAATCACGCTCCAAGGGTTATAAACTTCTGTATCCCCAAATAAATACCCATCGTACCATTCCTTCATGGTGGGAAAACGGCTTTCCACACTGTAATCTTCCATCATCTGGAACACTTCCTGTTCTGTAAACCCGAAATGCTCGCTGTATTTCTTATCCAGCACAGAAATAATGTTCAGGTGGTTTAATCCCGTAAATATGCTTTCCTTTGAAATGCGCAGGCAGCCGGTAATCACAGCGAACTGCAGATAATCATTCGTTTTTAATGCAGATTCAAACAGCGAACGGATAAAGTCTATCATCTCATTATAAAAACCTTTAAAATACGCATTCTCTAAAGGGACATCATATTCATCTAATAAAATAACTGCATGCCTGCCTGTGGCCTGGCAAAGGCATTTGCTCAGGAACTTCAGGGAACCGGAATAATCATCAGGCTCCCCCTCCCCGTCTGCTATTTTCCGGAACAGGGATTTGGCAGCAGCATCCATTGTTCCGCTTTCCAGTACATAGCGGTGCCTTTGGAATTCTTCTGCAAGCTCATTTTTTATCTTGTTATAAGCCGATGCAAAGGTTGTCTGCTTCGCTGATTTCAATGTCAGGTTGATAACCGGATACCTGCCCATGCATTTTTCATATTCTTTGCCCTGCTCCATAATCTTCAATCCTTGGAAAAGCCTTTGGTTTCCCTCATTTTTTTCCGTATCTCCCGTATCCTCAAAAAAGTACCGGAGCATGCTTAAGTTTAATGTCTTTCCAAAACGCCTTGGGCGGGCAAACAGGTTTACCTTTCCTTTCAAATCCAACAGTTCTTTGATAAACATGGTTTTATCTACATAATAATAGCCAGAGTTTATCATATCTTCAAAATTATCAACCCCTACCGGCAATGGTTTCTTCATTGCTGCCACCTCCATATCATGCCAGGCTGCTATACCGCGTGGTATTTTGCCCTCCGAATTTCTTCTCAGGTATATTATACCCTATCTCTCTTTGCTCCACAATCACTTTCCATCTGGCGGCCGCGAAGCCAACTTCCCAAGCAATTGTTCTTGCTGCTGTTTGGTAAGCCCGGATTTCCTGATTTTCCCAGATATTTTCCCTGTCCAAAATTCCTCCGCCTGCCCGCTGCCAAAAACCGAAGAGGCCTCTTTGGGCATATGTACCACAATCCTGATTTCCCGTTTCTTTCCTGCCATAGCAACCCGCCTCCTGCCAGCAGAGGTTCATAGTATACTATGCGCTTGCTAATAATTTATTCTTGATGGGTTGTTGGAAGGATTGCAAATGCCGGAGCATTTCCCTTTGTTTCCGCTGCAGAACCATCGGCAAATCTACCCTCCTTTCCCTCCTGTCAGGGCTTTTAGAGCCGGAGCACGGTTCCATTTTATTTTATGGGCAGAAACTGAACCAAAAATCATGCAGCGCTATCGGCTACATGCTCCAGCACGACCACTTATTTGAATGGCGCACCATCGAAAAAAACGTCTTGTTAGGGCTGGAAATCCAGAACAAGCTGACCCCGGAAACCAAGGGGCAAGTCCTAGAAATGCTAAAAACTTATGGGCTGTATAAATTCAAAGACGCCCGCCCCTCCCAGCTTTCCGGCGGCATGCGCCAGCGGGCAGCCTTAATCCGCACCCTTGCCTTAAGCCCAAAGCTTTTGCTCCTTGACGAGCCATTTTCCGCCTTGGATTACCAGACAAGGCTTACCGTTGGGGACGACATTGGGGCAATTATCAAAAAAGAACAGAAAACTGCCATCCTAGTCACCCATGATTTGTCGGAAGCCGTCAGCCTTGGCTCCAAAGTGCTGGTCCTGAGCAAACGCCCCGCCACCGTCAAGGCTGTGGTGGACATTTCCTTCCCAGACAATATCAGCGCGCTGGAACGGCGGAATTCCCCGGAATTTAAAGATTATTTCAATAAAATATGGAAGGAGCTGAATGAAGATGGATGAACTGTCCCTCGCCCAGCAGAATTTCCTGCTGACCCAAAAAAGGCATAAACGCACTGTCACAGTCAGCCGGCTGTGCATTTTTATTTTATTCCTCGCCCTATGGGAGGGCGCTGCCCAATACGGGTTGATTGATTCCTTTATTTTCAGCAGCCCTTCCAAGGTGCTGCTGTGCGCCTATAGGATGGCACTGGACCAGACCTTGTTTGCCCATATCGGCATTACCTTGTTCGAAACCATTGCAAGTTTCCTGCTGGTGATTGTTTCTGCGTTGGTTGTAACCATTCTGTTATGGCTGAACAAAGGGCTTTCCGAAACCTTGGAACCTTATCTGGTAATCTTAAACAGCCTGCCGAAGTCTGCCCTTGCGCCCCTATTGATTGTATGGCTGGGGGCGACTTTCAACACGATTATTATCACCGGGGTGTCCGTGGCAATTTTCGGTTCGATTTTAAGCCTGTATACCAGTTTCCAGTCGGTAGACCCGGAAAAAATCAAGCTGATTTACACCATGGGCGGGAAAAAATACCATGTGCTTACCAAGGTAGTGCTCCCTTCCAATATCCCTTCCTTGTTTTCCATTATGAAGGTGAATATTGGGCTGTGCCTTGTGGGGGTGATTATAGGTGAATTTATCGCTTCACGGCAGGGGCTGGGGTATTTGATTATTTATGGAAGCCAAGTGTTTAAGCTGGACTGGGTGATTATGTCCATTGTAATCCTGTGCGTGATGGCATGGGGGCTGTACTGGCTGCTTAGCTGCCTTGAGAACTGTTATCTGAAACGGCTGCAATGAACCGTCCTGCCGTAAGCCGCAGGGCAGCCGGAAACATTGCCGGACGTAGCAGGTATTTGGAATAGAGAACAAAGCGGGCAAGCCCACTTCAACTCCCCGAACCCACTCAATCTTGAGGGGCTTGGTGTCTACACTCCGTTTCGGTCCGTCCTATACAAGTGCCACTGGCACTTAGGACCTTTGTGCGCCGAGCACGGCCGCCTTAGCGACATAATACCCTTCGTGCGAGTGCGCATCCTGCCCGGAGGGCTTTATCTTATAGGAAAGTCATAGACTTTAACACTTTACAGTGGCACGGTCTTTCCTATAAGAGAACAAAATGTCCAAGCCCTTCAAGATTGATAGGCTTGGACACTTTGCGCGCCAAGCACGGCCGCCTTAGCGACATAATACCCTTCGTGCGAGTGTGCCCCCTCCTTGCCCATGAGGCGGAGGAAACCATAAAAGCGGGATGATTTATCCGCAGGTATGTGGTAGAATCACCGTAAGCAGCAAAAATAGGATCTTTGCCTAGGATTTGGCGCTGCATGTACCACAACACCCCAGTCTGCAGGAGGAATACGGATGTCAAATATTATATCATTTGATGGAAATGCTACACACGGTGATGGTTCACTTGCCATGCCAAACGGCGGAACAGATGTATTTATAAATATTCTTGCTTTAAGCGGCTCTGCAATTGCCCAGACAGAGAGTGAAAAGCGTTTGACGGTCTATTTGTCTGAAAAAGACCAAAGAACCGGCAGGGGCTGCGTTGGGTTTGATATTGTTGAAATGCCGTGGGATAAAGAAACCTTTGAAGAAGATAAGAAATTTATGCTTCAGGCAATAAACGGGGCAAGAAATAAAACCGGCTGGGAAAAGCTCGATTATAGCCCGGATGAGGAACTCATTTCCTATTACTTAGATACATTTGAAAACCTGATAAAAAGAATGGCAGCGGATGATATTAGGGAATACTCACTGAACCATTGGCTGTCACTGTCAGAAAGGGATGACCCTATCCATTGCGGTTTTCCAAGGTGCAAAAAGCACAATACTTTTTTAACCTGTTTTGGATGCCAGATCTGTAATAGCCAGCTTTCAGATTATTAGGCTGGAAGATTCTGGCGCCCCCTTTCTTAACATGCTGCCGCCCGCCTGAAAGCCATATTCTCCCTTCTAACTGTGGACAACGCTGCTTATCCCAAGGTTCCCCTTCATGGAACCTATACATTTCCAAGGCCCCTATTGCAAAATGGCAATAGGGAGTTCTTCCCACACGATTTCTGCCCGCTCCCTTGTACATACAGAAACCCAATACTCCCCTATCTGTTTCTGGGAAAAATAAGCTGGCTGGCTGCACCAGATGTTACATCCCCCTTTTCCTTGCCCCCCAATCCTGAAATTCACTTCCTCCAAGGGAAATGACAGGCCTTCCCCTGTCATCTTAATATAGCTTTCCTTTAACGTCCAAATCTGGGAAAAGCGTTCCCAGCTCCCTTCCCTTGCTTCCATTGTTTCTTTGCTGCAATGGCTTAGCCCTTCCTGCTTGCCGCTTTTTTCTGCATCTAGCGGCCCCCTCCCATGGCTCCCATTTATGGAAGAAGGCCTTATGCCGAGTATATACCCTATTTCTTCCGGGCTGCAGCACTTGCGCAAGAGGGGCATCCGCACCTTTCTGGGCTTCTCTGCATCCACGCCAACCGCAAAGCATGCGGTCTCGCCCCCGGATTCCGGCTGTTTCCCACTGCCGTTTCCCTTCTGGGAAAGGGCAGCCCCATCCCATCCATGCCTATCTTCTGCCAGCCCCCCAGCACGCTTTCCCTCCGCAAAACCAACCGCACTGCCCAGTGCATCCCCCGCGCAGCCTTTATCCTTAGTGCCGCCAGCCGACACCCCGCAGGCCACCAGCCCGTCCGTATTGCTTACGTTAAACACAATCCCCTCTTCCCCAGCCCAATAAGGTTTCCCTTTCTCCCCTTTTGCTACCCTGCCCCTGTCAAATTCGATGCCAAGGCTATTTTGAAAACCATAGCTTAATATTCTGTCGGCAAGTTTTCTCTGGTATTCCAAATATTCCCCCGGCAGCCCTGCTTTTGGCGGGCAAAATGCATAATAAATTGTAACCTCTTTTCCGTTGCCCTGCTCCATGCCAGCAATCCCGCCCCTTTCCTCAAACCATGCAAATCCCAGCCGCGCCCGAACCTATGGAAATCCTCCCGCCTTCCGGAACCATGCAATTCACCAGCCAGAACCTAATCCAGCCATATGGGACACCCTTCAAAAACCCCCGCTGGAATTTCTTCCCAGAAAGAATATTCCTAACAGTTTCCTTTCCAAAATGATAAGCCTCTGCAAAACCCTGAATTTCCAAAATGATAAGCCCACGCAAAACCCTAAATTTCCAAAAATAACTTTAACAAAAAGGAACTGCAAACGAATGACGTTACAGTTCCCATCCTTAAGCCAAAGAAGGGACTCGAACCCTCGACCTACGCATTACGAATGCGACGCGCTACCAACTGCGCCACTTTGGCATGTCTTATAAAATCTTTGTCTATTATACCTGCTTTTTACTTATTTTGCAATCCCTTTTTTGAATTTTTTTTGTAAATTTTGTAACAGTTCAGCCTAGAGCGTATTTGAAAAATGCTCTAGGGCTTTGCACTCGCTGCAAAGTCCGTAAGAATGTGTTAATTCAGCCAAAGAATCCAGCCCTTTGCTGAAAACAAACTTTAAATGGGCTGGATTCTGTAACAGCGAGGCCCTAGGCTGAACTGTTACTAAATTTTTCTTTCCATTCCCTATTGACATTTTCTGGTTTCCAGATATAATAGACTTTGTTTATTATTATTAAACAAAAAATCTATTATTAGTTTGACTTTACAATTACTATACTTTAAGTTTAATCCACGGCAGCAGCCCCCTAATTCTTTCACACTTAGGATTGCGCCTCCTGCCCGGAGGGGTATCATGCCGCCAAAGCGGCCGTGCTCGGCACGCGGAACAAAAGCTGCGCTTGCCAGGGAAACTGGGCGCGGGAGTGTGCGGAGCGCACTTTTGTTCTGGGGCTGGCTGCTTTTGCGGCACAATGCTGGATGCAGGAAACTTTGCATGGCGCTGCGCCGCCCTACATTCCATTTCAGAAAGGATGGATTTTTATGGATATCGGGCACCGCATGAAAGAACTGCGCATCCAATACGGCCTGACGCAGCAGGAACTGGCAGACCGAAGCGAACTTTCCAAAGGCTTCATTTCCCAGTTAGAACGCAACTTGACTTCCCCCTCCGTGGGCACGCTCCTTGACATTATCCAGTGCCTTGGAACCACCCCGGCAGAATTTTTCACGGACCAGGAGCCTGAGCAGATTGTGTTCCGGCAGGAAGATTATTTCATCAAAGAGAACGAAGACCTGCGCCACACCATCAAATGGGTCATCCCAAACGCCCAGAAAAATGCCATGGAGCCGGTGCTTGTCACCCTTTCCCCCCACGGCGCAACGGAAATGTACCTCCCCACGGAAACGGAGGAATTCGGGTATGTGCTGAAGGGTTCCGTAAAGCTCCACTACGGCCCCCGCTCTTTCGTGGTAAAGCAAGGGGAATCCTTTTATTTTAAAGCGGGGAAAAAACATTACATTGAAAATTACGGCGGCAGGGAGGCTACCATACTCTGGGTTTCCACGCCCCCAAGTTTTTAGGAGGAAACGTCAGCCATGAGCAAACGACTGATTGACTTACAGCACATTACCAAATCCTTCGGCGGCCAGACGGTTTTGGATGATTTGAGCCTTTATATCCGGGAAAATGAATTCCTCACGCTGCTCGGCCCTTCCGGCTGCGGGAAAACCACTACCTTGCGCATTATCGGCGGGTTTGAAACGCCGGATTCCGGGAACGTAATTTTTGACGGGAAAAACATTACAAGCCTTGCCCCCAACGAACGGCAGCTCAATACCGTATTCCAAAAATACGCCCTGTTCCCCCATATGTCCATTGCAGAAAATATCGCCTTCGGCCTGAAAATCAAGAAAAAAAGCAAAGCCTACATCGACGATAAGATTAACTATGCATTAAAGCTGGTGAACTTAGAAGGGTTTGGCAAGCGTAGCGTGGATTCCTTAAGCGGCGGCCAGCAGCAGCGGATTGCCATTGCAAGGGCAATCGTCAATGAGCCGAAAGTGCTTCTCTTGGATGAGCCTTTGGGGGCGCTGGATTTAAAGCTGCGCCAAGACATGCAGTATGAATTAATCCGCCTGAAAAATGAATTGGGCATCACCTTTATTTACGTCACCCACGACCAAGAAGAAGCCCTCACCATGTCAGACACCATTGTCGTCATGAACCAAGGGTATATCCAGCAGATTGGCACCCCGGAAGACATTTACAATGAGCCGACCAATGCTTTTGTCGCAGATTTCATCGGGGAAAGCAACATCATTGACGGCATCATGCTAAAAGACCGGCTGGTTCAGGTCCTTGGCGTGGATTTCCCCTGCGTGGACGAAGGCTTCGGGAACCATAAACCGGTAGACGTGGTAATCCGCCCAGAGGACGTGGAATTGGTCCCGCCGGAATCAGGCATGTTGGAAGGGGACGTCATTTCCCTGATTTTCAAGGGCGTCCACTGGGAAATCGAGGTGCTTGCCAACGGTTATGAATGGCTGGTGCAGACTACCCAGATGCACCCAGTGGGCTCCCATGTCGGCATCCGGGTAAGCCCTTTCAACATCCAGATTATGAACAAACCGGAATCCAGCGATGAACAGGCTGTGGAACCCGATGTATAATTTAACCTTACAGAAAGGCGGTAATCCCCATGCATACCCAACTGCGCAGCCTAAGACGGCAGCTTCTGGCCGGCCCATACCTGCTGTGGATGGCCGGTTTTATCCTGCTCCCGGTGGTGATGATTTTCTACTATGCTTTCACTACCACCAGCGGGCATTTTACTTTGTTAAATATCAGTTCGATTTTTGCATCCATCCATTTAAAATCATTGTTCCTGTCATTGAAGCTGGCCTTGGCCTGCACAGCCGTCTGCCTTGTGCTCTCCTATCCGCTGGCTATGGTTTTAAATCATATGAAAACAAAGAACCAAGGGTTCATCGTGTTTATTTTCATCCTCCCCATGTGGATGAATTTCATGCTGCGTATTTTGGCATGGAAACTGCTGCTTTCCAACAACGGCGTTATCAACACTTTGCTGGAAACCTTGGGGCTGCCCGGCCTTGACGTGCTGAACACCCCCTCGGCCGTGGTATTTTGCATGGTATATGATTTCCTGCCCTTTATGATACTCCCCATTTACAATGCCATGTCCCGCATCCAGCCGGACATCATTGAAGCAGCAGGGGACTTAGGCGCTGGGGAACTGACAATTTTTTTCAAAATCATTGTGCCCCTAACCATGCCCGGCGTTATAAGCGGCATTACCATGGTATTTGTCCCTGCCCTGACTTCCTTTGCCATCTCAGACCTTTTAGGGGGCGGCAAGGTATTGCTCATCGGAAATGTCATTGAGCAGG
This sequence comes from uncultured Lachnospiraceae bacterium, assembly GCA_910580195.1. Classification (GTDB taxonomy): domain Bacteria; phylum Bacillota; class Clostridia; order Lachnospirales; family Lachnospiraceae; genus Petralouisia. The sequence continues at coordinate 66,313 of CAJTWA010000001.1, read as the reverse complement.
CTTTTATGCAGGAGTACAACTGGAACTTAGGCTCAGGGCTGTCCCTTGTGCTGATGGTATTTGTCATTGCAAGCATGGCCCTTGTGGGCTCCAAAGGTGAGGAAGGAGGCGCCGGCGTATGGTAAAAAAATCTGCGGAACGGATTTACCTGTCCCTGATTTTCCTGTTTTTGTACCTGCCGATTGTAGTCTTAATCGTGCTCTCCTTTAACGATTCCAAGACAAAGGTGCAGTGGGGCGGGTTTACCCTAAAATGGTACCGGAACCTGTTTTCCAGCAGTTCCATTATGGAGGCTTTCTGGACCACAATTTTTCTTGCTTTGGCTTCTGCGCTGCTTGCCACTTTGCTTGGCACATTAGCTGCCCTTGGCATAGACGCCATGAAAAAGAGGAACCAAGCCATTATGATAGGCGCCACTAACATCCCGCTGCTCAATGCAGATATTGTAACAGGGCTCTCCCTGATGCTTTTGTTTGTGCGCTTTACGAGGCTTGGCATGGGCACGGTGCTGATTGCCCATATTACGTTCAACATCCCGTATGTCATCCTAAACATACTGCCCAAGCTAAAGCAGAGCAACCGCACGACTTACGAAGCCGCACTGGATTTGGGGGCAACCCCTTTGTATGCATTTTTCAAAATCATCTGGCCCCAGATACGCCCCGGCGTATTTTCCGGGTTCCTGATGGCAATGACCATGTCGCTGGATGATTTTTCTGTCACTTATTTCACCAAAGGGGCAGGCATCAACACCCTGTCCACCATGATTTACACAGAAATGCGCAAGGGCATCCGGCCGGAAATGTATGCCCTCTCCACAATTCTGTTCCTGCTTGCGCTGATATTGCTGCTGTTTATGAATTTCGGCCCTTCTGCCCGGAAAGGGAAAGAAGAAAGATGACATTCTTCCAGAAGGAATATGGAAGCAAACCTGAAAACGAAAGGAGATTCCCATGAAACTAATCCAAGCAATCCCCTGCCTTTTTGCCGGGCTTGCCCTCTCCGGGCTTCTGGCAGGGTGCGGCGGCAAAGATTCGGAAAACACCCTGACCATCTTAAATTATGGAAAATACCTTGACCCAAAAGCCATTGAACTGTTTGAGGAAGAAACCGGGATCCAAGTAGACTATGAAGAATATGTGACCCCTGAAAATATGTATACCAAGTACCGGGCTGGGGCTATTGATTACGACTTAATCTGCACCTCCGATTATATGGTAGAAAAGCTAATCCAAGAAGGGGAAGTATTGGAACTGGACTATGGCAACATCCCTCTTTCTGAAAACCTTGACCCTGCGTATTTTGATTTTTCCAAATCCTTCGATCCGGAAAATAAGTACGCCCTCCCTTATTTCTTCGGCACAGTCGGCATCCTCTACAACAAAGATATGGTAGATGAATCCAAAGTAAATTCTTGGGAAATCCTCTGGGACAAAACGTATTCCGGCCAGATTATCATGGCAGACTCGGTCCGTGATTCCTTTATGGTAGCCCTGAAAATCCTAGGCTATTCCCTGAATACCACGGATAAAGAAAAGCTGGAAGAAGCGCAGGATATGCTCATCCGGCAAAAGCCCTTAGTCTACTCCTATCTGGTGGACGAAGCACAGGACGAAATGATTTCCGAAAATGCCGCCATGGCAGTCGTCTATTCCGGGGAAGCCGGGTATGCGCTGGAGTTTAATGACAAACTGGCCTTTTCCGTGCCAGAAGAAGGCTCCAATATGTGGATTGACTCTTGGTTCATCCCAAAATCTGCTGCCCACAAGGAACATGCAGAAAAATTCCTGAATTTCCTCTGCCGGGAGGATATCTCCATGATGAATTTTGACTATGTGTACTATGCAACCCCAAATCAGAAAACAAAGGAATCCCTAGACTTGGAATTACAGGAAAATACCACGATTTTCCCACCTAACGGAGTGCTGGAAAACTGCGAGGTCTTAAAGCCGCTGGATGATGAAGATACCATGGAGCTGAACCTCCTTTGGAAAGAAATTAAAGCCGCAGATTAATCCTTTTGCAGAAATCATGGAGCTGAACCTCCTTTTGGAAAGAAATTAAAGCTGCAGACCTAATCCTTTTTGCAGAAACTGCAAGGAAAGCGCTATAGATTTTCTTGCAGCAAGGTTGGATTTCCTATTGCAGTCCCGGATTCCACATTGCAAAACCGTGTTCCACATTACAGCCCCGGACAGCTAAAAACCCCTTGGCATGTTGCCAAGGGGTTTCCTAAAACCTTTTATCTTCTTATTTCTTTGTAGCGTTCATGAAATATTTCATGCCATAAATAGTTGCATAGATACCATCTACGTTTGGTTTCTGCATATAGATGTCATTGTAGTAATAAAGAGGAACTACAGACCAAGTATCCATCAGCATATCCTCTGCATCATGCATCAGGTCTACACGTTTTGCAAAATCAGCGGTATTGCGGATTTCTGTAATCAGTGCATCATATGCAGACCAGTCTGGTGCGGAATCGCTCTTTGTTTCGCCCTTCCCTAACTGCATGTCATTGTTCCCAGAGTCAGATGTAAACAGCTCTAACATATTGATTGGGTCATTGTAGTCAGCCAGCCATCCTTCACGTGCGATGGTAAAGTTCCCTACTTTACGGTCTTCCAAGAAAGTATTCCACTCTTCAGACTTAATCTCAAGGGTAATCCCCAGAGGAGCCAAATCCTGCTGTACTGCTTCTGCAATCGCAATATGGCTGGTACCGTCGTTTGTCAGGTATGTCATATTGATGGCCGGGTCAATCTTGTAAGTCCCATCGCCATTGTCTGTAAAGCTGTACCCAGCTTCTTCCAAAAGTTTCTTAGCGTCTTCTAAGTTGCCTGCACCAGTCTTTGTTGCATCATAATAACTGGTATCTGCCTGCTTGAATTCGCCGCCGTTTCCGTCTGCCATCCCAACAGGTACGAAGGAATCTGCAATTACCTGCCCAGCCTGGCCAATATTCTCAACAATATACTGGCGGTCAATCATGATGCTCATTGCCTGACGCATTTTTGCAGCTTCTTCTACTGTTTTCCCATTAAAGATTGGGTCGTTAACATTGAAGCCAATGTAGTAAGTGCCAAGGTTGTCCAAAATGCCAAATTCTGGGTTTTTGCCATTCAGGGAAGAAACTTCATCGTTTGGCACGGAATCAATATAATCTACGTCGCCGCTGTTGTATGCCGCATAGATTGCAGTATCATCAGCGCTTAACATAAAGTGGAGCTCTTCCATCGTTACGCTGTCAACATTGTGGTAATTGGGGTTTTTCTTGTAAACCATGCTTTCAGAATGGTCCCAAGATTCCAGTGTGTATGCGCCGTTGCATACAAAACCTGCTTCCCCTGCCCATTTTCCTGGCTCTTTCCCATCTGGGTTTGCTGCTTCTACAGAAGCCTGATGTACTGGCAGGAAGGTTGGGAATGCAAGTAAATCGCCAAAATAGGGGCATGGGCTTACCAAAGTGATTACTAATGTATAATCATCGGTAGCTTCTACAGAAAGGGTCCCATCGTCCTTTTTCGCAATTATGTCAAACAGATATGCATAGTCTGCCGCAGTTTCTTCTGCAATGGCACGGTTCCAGCTATAGATGAAATCCTGTGCTTTCAGCTCGTCCCCATTGCTCCATTTGGATTCCTTCATTTTTACAGTATATACTTTACCGTCCTCTGATACTTCTGGCATTGCAGTTGCCAAATCAGGAATCAAATTCCCATCCTTGTCATAAGTATACAGGCCTGCAAATGTGTTCACTGCAAGGCATCCGCCGTCTACGGAGCTGTTCAGCGCCGGGTCAAGGTACTGGGGCTCAGAAGCCAAATTAATGTACAGGATATTTGTGTCTGTGTTCAATGCAGAACTTCCTGTGTTAGCGCCTTCCTCTTCCTCTGCGTCTGTTCCTTCTGCGCCATCTTCTTTGTCGGTTTCGTCTGTCTTTTCTGTGTTTGTATTATTGGCTGCATCATTTTTCTTGTCATTTCCGCCGCCACAAGCGGTAAGGCTCAATGCCATACATGCAACCAGCAATACTGATACCAGTTTCTTTTTCATATAGCTTCCTCCTATTTTAATATTAAGATATCTATGCTTTCACCAAAGGGCTCTGCCCTCTGGAAAAAACCTTATTGATTCCAGCATACCAGAACCTGATGCTGCCTTAGCCTAAAACAGTGCCTTGCCCTAATACAAGGCAGTATGGCTGCTGTCCCCGCCAGAAACCATTATTTGTTCCAACATGCAACCATGTGGCCGTTCCCCCGGTCTGTCAGCTGGGGCATCTCTGCGGCACATTGGTCTGTCGCATACCGGCACCTTGTACGGAAGGGGCATCCAGTAGGCATTTTCAAGGGGCTTGGCACATCCCCTTCCAGAATAATGCGCTTGCTTTTCCTTGCCGTTTCCGGGTCTGGGATCGGCACTGCCGACAGCAGGCTTAAGGTATAGGGATGGATGGGGTTGCCATTCAGTTCATCTGCATCTGCCAGCTCCATCATTTTCCCAAGGTACATTACCGCAATGCGGTCGGATATATGGTGTACAATCAGAAGGTCGTGGGCAATGAACAGATAGGCCACGCCCAATTTCTCCTGCAGTTCCTCAAACATATTGACAACCTGTGCTTGGATGGACACGTCCAGCGCGGAAACAGGCTCGTCGCATACAATAAATTTCGGGTTTACCGCCAACGCCCGGGCAATCCCGATACGCTGCCGCTGCCCGCCGGAAAACTCATGGGCATAACGCATGGCATGTTCCGCATTGAGCCCAACCAGTTCCATCAGCCCTAGGATTTTCTCCCTGCGCTCATTCCGGTTGGCATATAGGTTATGCACATCCAGCGGTTCCCCGATAATGTCCTCTACCGTCATACGGGGGTTTAAGGAAGAATAGGGGTCTTGGAATACCATCTGCATCTGCTTGCGGTATGGCAGCATATTTACGTCAACCTTTTTCCCAAGGGCTGGCTTGCCGTCCGGGCCAAGCACTACTTTCCCTTTTTCATCATATTGCTCCCCGCTGTCAAAAAGCACCTCGCCGTCAAATTCAATGCGCCCCGCCGTAGGCTGGTACAGGCGCAGGAGCGTCCTGCCCACCGTGGTTTTCCCACAGCCCGACTCCCCTACAAGCCCTAATGTTTCCCCGGGCTTTACTGCAAAAGAAATATCATCCACCGCTTTCAGCGGGATAGTCTTAAATCCCTGACGCACGGGAAAGTACTGCTTTAAGTGTTCTACTTTTAACAGGTACTTTTCGTTCTCACTCATGGCCGTTCTCCTTCCTGTGCTTCATACATCTCTTTAATATTCATCCAGCAGCTTGCCAGATGCGTGTCGCTGACACGCAGTTCTTCCGGTTTTTCCTTCAGGCAGATTTTCATGGCCGCATCGCACCTTGGGCAGAATGCACAGCCTTCCGGCATCTGCAGGAGGTTGATGGGCGTCCCGCCGATTGGGACCAGTTTCTCATTCATATTGTCTGCTTTCGGTATGGAACGCAGCAGGCCTTTGGTATATTCATGGGCTGGGCGGTAGAAAATATCGTCCGCCGTCCCCCGCTCACAGACGCGCCCGCCGTACATGACAAGGATTTCATCGCACATGCTGGCAATGACGCCCAAATCATGGGTTACCATAATAATTGCCATCCCCAGCTTTTCCTGCAGCTCCTGCATCAGCTCCAGAATCTGCGCTTGGATTGTTACATCCAGCGCCGTGGTAGGCTCGTCCGCAATCAGGATATCTGGCTCACAGACCAGCGCCATGGCAATCATCACACGCTGCCGCATACCGCCAGACAGTTCATGGGGGTACTGTTTTAACCGGCTCGCCGGCTCATTCACGCCCACTAGGGTCAGCATCTCAATCGCCCGCTCCCTTGCCTGTTTCTTATCCTTATCTGTGTGGAGCAGGATTGCCTCCACCAACTGGCTCCCAACGGTAAATACCGGATTCAAGCTTGTCATCGGGTCCTGAAAAATAATGGAGCATTTCTCCCCGCGGAACTTCTGCATCTGCCTGCTGTTCCATTTTGTGATATCTTCCCCATGGAATTTCACTTCCCCGGAGGTAATTTTCCCTGTTTCCGCCAAAATCTGCATAATGGAATATGCCGTTACTGATTTCCCAGAACCGGATTCCCCTACAATCCCAAGGGTCTTGCCCGGCTCCAGCGTAAAAGAAATCCCATTTACCGCCTGGACCTCCCCATTTTCCGTAAAGAAGCTGGTATGGAGGTCGTTTAACTCCAAGATATATTTACTCTCGCCCATCTGCTTATCTCCTTATCTATTTCAGTTTAGAGTCGAATGCATCACGCAGGCCGTCCCCAAGCAGGTTCAACGCCAGCACAATCAGGCAGATTGCAACTGCGGGGATGACAAGACGCAGCGGATAGGACTGCATGCCCGCCCTCGCGTCATTTGCCAAGCTCCCAAGGGACGTCAGCGGGGCAGAAACGCCCAGCCCAAGGAAACTTAAGTAACTTTCCGTGAAAATTGCACTCGGCACCTGCAATGCTGTGGTAATAATGATAACAGACAAGCAGTTCGGCAGAATATGCCTCCGTAAAATCCTGCCATTTTTTGTACCGATACACCTAGCAGCTAAAACATATTCATTGTTCTTAATCGTAAGGATCTGCCCCCGGATGAGCCTTGCCATGCTGACCCAATAGAGCAAGCCAAACACGATGAAAATGGAAATCATGTTGGTCCCCAAAGACTGCAGGACCGTCCCTTCAATCAACGGCTTTATGGTTTCATTCAGCACCACCGAAAGCAGGATAATAATCAGCATGTCCGGAAGGGAATAGATAATATCCACAATACGCATCATCACCAAGTCAATGGTGCCCCCGAAGTATCCGGAAATGGAACCGTACAGCAAACCGATAATCAGCACCATAATGGAGGCCACAATCCCAACGGAAAGGCTGACGCGGGTTCCATAAATCACACGGATAAAATAATCCCTGCTTAAGCTGTCCGTCCCAAAAATATGCGGGAACAGCTTCTCACCCGTTTCCTCCATGTACTGTGTTTCCAGCTTGGAATATTCAAACGGCGCAAGGTTTGCCGCTGATTTATCCCGGATTCCATTGACTGATATAATCTGGGAATATTTATAAGGGACAACCATCGGCGCAAAAATAATCAGTGCAATAATCAGCACCAGCACCACGATGCTGCCCATAGCCAGCGGGTTTCTGCGGAGCCGCCGCATGCCGTCCTTGAAAAAAGTCGTGGACTCTCCCATAACGTCCTGCTGCTTCTTCTCATCTTCTGTTGCCTGTTCAAAATCTTTCTCTTTAAATTTACTCAAATCCACCTGTGCGGAAAAGAACTGCCTTTTCTTCAATCCCTGATTCTCCAGCATACCCTCTATCGTCCTTTCTGTCCTTCTCTCATCTTTTATTCAAACGTAATCCTTGGGTCAATCAGCTTATACGCAATATCCGTAAGCAGGTTTGCAATTACCATCAATATGGAAAGGAACAGCGTAACCGCCATAATCAACGTGTAATCACGGTCTGTAATGCTGGTTACGAACGTCGAGCCAAGCCCTCCTATGGTAAAAATATTTTCCACTACCATGGAGCCCGTCAGGATATATGCAACCATGGGCCCTACATACGTAACGACAGGGACTAAAGCATTCCGGAGCGCATGCTTAAAAATCACTTTCCAGCCCGGGACGCCCTTTGCCTTTGCAGTACGGACATAATCCTGCCCCAAGGCGTCCAGCATGCTTGTTTTCGTCAGGCGCGTAATATATGCCATCGGATATACGCTCAATGCAATAATCGGCAGGACATAATTCGGATTGCTGGAAGACCATACCGGAAACATCCTAAGCTTTAAGCAGAATATCAGAAGCAGCAGGGTAGCCAGCACAAAGGACGGCATTGCTGTCCCAAGGGTCGTAAAAAAGATAATCAGACGGTCCGGCAGCTTATTCCGGGTAAGGGCTGCAATGCTGCCAAGCACAACCCCGACAACAATGGCAACGCCTGCTGCCATGCCCCCAAGCTTTGCAGACACCTTAAAACGCATCGTCATTTCATTCCAGATATCACGCCCATTCCGCAATGACACTCCCCAGTCCCCATGCATCAGGTTCTTCATATAGAGTATGTATTGCTCCCCTAAGGGCTTGTCCAAATTATAGCGCTCTTCCAGCGCTTTCTGTGCCGCCGCGCTGGTAGCCTTCTCCTTGTTGAAAGGCCCGCCCGGAATTGCATTCATTACAAAAAATGTAATGGCACTGACAATCAAAATTGAAACAATTGCTAACACAATCCGTTTTACAATATACTTTGCCACTTTTTTCTTCTCTCCTATTCCTTCCTGTATTTTTGGTCTGAAACCCTGAAGCCAAAGCGGCATCCCAAAACTTCCGTCCAAAGCCAATCCCCATGCCCAGATTCCCATGGCTGTAAATGCCCAAAGGCAGCAACGTGGGGAAATCAGATACATCTTTTATAGAGCACCGCTTTAATCTTCTAAATTATTGTATAAAAAAACATAATTACATTATACATGTCAATTGACATTTGTCAATAAAAAACTTCTGAAATCATCTTCCAGAATTACAAAATATAACCGAAAAGCAAAATTCCCTAAAATTTTCCTTGCATAAAATTCCATTCTGTGTTAAACTAATTTCCACATAATTATTTATGTTGATGTTATCTCCCAGACTGCCAGCACAGCATAGGAGGTAATATGACATACGAATCCTTTAAGCAGCATCTGGCAGAGGGCCTTCAGGAATTTTTCCCAAAGGGCACGCACATCTCCATCCGCCAGTTTCCCCATAATAACAGCATGGTTTTAGACGGCCTTACCATTTTAGAGCCGGGCAGCAACCTTTCGCCTGCCATTTATCTGGAGCATTATTTCGGGCAGTACCAGCAGGGCGTCCCTTTCGAAACCCTCCAAGGGCAGATACTCCAATACTATTATGCCCACTGCGGCCCGCGCCATGTAGACACTTCTTTTTTTACCTGTTTTGAACAAATCCGCCCCCGGATTGCCTATAAATTAATCCATTACGAAAAAAATAAGGAGCTCCTGAAAGAAGTTCCCTATGTCCCCTATCTGGACCTTGCAGCCGTATTCTATTGCCTCGTACAGGAAGAGCCTTACAAAAGCTCCTCGATCCTCATCCACCATAAGCATTTGGAATATTGGGGGATCCCAAGCGCCAGCCTGTTTCCCATCGCCAAACGCAACACCCCGGTGCTGCTCCCCTTTGCCTGCGATCCGCTGGCAGACTTAATCCTGCCCTCTTTCGGCGCTTGCCCGCCAGCGGGATGCCAAGGCATGGAACAGGCGCTGGAATCCGAAATCGTCCCTATGTATGTGCTCTCCAACCGCCAGCGCTTAAATGGCGCATCTTGCATCCTGTACCAAGACGTGCTCAAGGAGGTATCCGGACGCTTAAATGACAGCCTTTACATCCTCCCCAGCAGCGTCCATGAAGTCATAGTGCTCCCTGCTTCCGCCGGAGGGAACCCCGCGGAACTGTCCCAGCTTGTGCAGGAAATCAATCTCGCGGAGGTTGCCCCGGAAGAAGTCCTGTCCGACCATGCCTACTTCTATGACAGGGCTTTGGACCATGTTTCCATCTGTTAGCCATGCGGGGCTCCCCTTAGGATTTTATGCCTGATAAGCTGCCTACACGGCTTCTCCTTTGTAATTTTATGGCTTACAGGCTTACCTGCCCCTACGCCACCTCTCCCTTGTAATTTTATGCCTTCCAGCCCGCCACTGCGGCTTCTCGCCGGGTAACTTTATTTCTTTCAGGCAGGGAAAATGGCTTCTGCCTCTTGAAAATTACAGGCTAAGATACAGCGATTCATACTTTTTGGCAGAGTTCTGCCAAGAATTGTCCATCACCATACAGCGCTTCATCATAGCCCGCCAATCCTTCTGGTGGTTGCAGTAAACATCATAGGCATACCGTACCACCACTATCATATCCCCTGCATTATAATTGGCAAAGCTAAACCCATTGCCCGTATGCCAAATCTCATTGTAAGCCTCCACCGTATCCTTCAAGCCCCCTGTTTCCCGCACAATGGGGATTGTCCCATAGCGCATGCTGATAAGCTGGCTCAGCCCGCAGGGCTCAAACTGGGAAGGCATCAGGAAAGCATCTGCGCCCCCATAGATTAAGTGGGCTGTTTCCTCGCTGTAGCCTATGGTAGCTGATACCCTGTCCGGGTATTTCCAGTCAAAGTGGCGGAAAAAGTTCTCAAACTGCTCTTCCCCTGTCCCAAGCACAGCCACCTGTATGTTCAGGGTGTTCAGCAATTCCTCTAACGCCGCCCGCACCAAATCAAAGCCCTTCTGCTGGGTCAGACGGGACACCATGCCGATTACCATGGCTGAATTGTCCTTCCGCAAGCCCAACGCTCCTTGCAGCGCTTCTTTGTTTTTCTTTTTCTTTGATATGGTTTTTTCATTAAAATGCGCTGCAAGCTGCGGGTCTGCCATAGGGTCATATTCCTCCACGTCAATGCCGTTGACAATGCCGGAAAGCTTGCCAGAAACCTCCCGCATCACCCCGTCCAGCCCTTCGCCGCCTTCCCTGCCTTGGATTTCCTTGGCATACGTTTCGCTGACGGCATTGACGCGGTCTGCATGTAGGATCCCTGCCTTTAGGAAATTCGTTTCCCCATAAGCCTCCATGGCCCCATACCGGTAACTTGCCGGCAAATCCCTGCAATTCTCAATATCGTCAATCCTCCACCTGCCTTGGAACTTCTGGTTGTGGATTGTCATAACCGTCCTAATCTCCCGGTAAAACGGGTTTTCCCGGTAAAATGCATCCAGAAATACCGGGACTAACGCTGCCTGCCAGTCATGGCAGTGGATAATGTCTGGGCAAAACCCAAGTTCCGGCAGGCTGGCAAGCACAGCCCTGCAATAGAAAGCAAACTTATTGACGTCCTCAAAAATCTGGTTATACGGGCTGTTCCCAGCAAAGTAATGCTCATTGTCAATAAAATAATACTGGATGCCCTCAACCTTTGCCTCATAAATTCCTATGTACTCCCGCTCCCGCGGCATGTCGGCATAGAATTCTGTCACATACTCCATTTTCTGCCTGGATTCCTCTGAAATGCACAGGTATTTCGGAAGGATCACGCGGACGTCAAATGTTTCCTTATCCAGATATTTCGGCAGCGCGCCGACAACATCTGCCAAACCTCCTGTTTTAATAAAGGGATTCCCCTCGGATGCTGCAAAGAGTATTCTCTTCATGTAAAAAAACCTCCTACTTATTCTCTCAGTTTATATTCTAACCGAATTTTATCTGCAATTAAAGCTATAAATTCAGAATTTGTAGGTTTTCCTTTTCCATTATGTATGGTATAGCCAAATAATTCATCAATGGTATCCATTTTGCCCCTGCTCCATGCCACTTCAATGGCATGGCGGATTGCCCGTTCCACACGGCTGGGCGTCGTCTGGTATTTTTTCGCAATGCCCGGATATAGGATTTTTGTGATGGAATTAAGCATTTCCATATCCCGTACCGACATAATAATTGCCTCACGCAGGTACTGGTAACCCTTAATATGGGCCGGCACCCCGATTTCATGGATGATATCCGTCACATCACTCTCTAGGTTCCGTTCTTCCAGCTCCTGCTTTTTCTCGTAAGCGTTGACCTTGCGCACTTCTGTTCCCCTGCGCACCTCCGCGGTCCTTACATGCTTAATGCGGTTTAGTACCACATCATTGTCAAATGGCTTCATAATATAATAATCTGCCCCCAGGGAAAATGCATCTTCGGTAATTTTTTCCTGCCCAATTGCGCTAATCATGATAAATGCTGGGTGTTTTTTCATATTTTTGTCATTTCGGATTTTGTCCATTACCGTCAGGCCATCCAGTTTCGGCATGACAATGTCCAGAAGCACTACATCTGGTTCATTCTTTTTTATCATTTCGTATGCTTCTTCTCCATCTTTTGCTGTCCCTACTACCTGAAGTTCCTCATCGCTACCGACAATATCCCCTAATTCCCGCAGCATTCTCTCATTATCATCTGCAATTGCCACATTTAATTTTTCCACGTTACATTCCTCCTGTTGATTTTCATACTAATCCCTCATAAAAGGCAACTATTTGCACTATACTGCATGCCCTGCACCATAGTATGGCAAACACCTGCGCACCCCAGCATGTATAAAAACTGCTGCTGCCTGCCCATATGCCCTGCATCTTGCCCGGTGGCCGGTACGCATTTTGGCACTTATAATAGCTGTTGCTATTATATCATGTGGCATAATGCCTGTCGACATTATACCCTCAATCCATGATTCCTTCAACGAAAAGATTCTTTTGATTTTCGACAACAATTTTCGTCCTTTCTTCCAATTGGCACGAATTTTGTCATATTATTACTTTTTTCCTAAGAATGGTACTATCATACCGATTCCGTATTTATGTATTTTGTCAAAAAATGTCAAATCATTTTAGAAAAATCTTCCGTGAAACTGTCATAAGCAATTGGGGGATAACCGCTTCAGCAAGCATGCCATGAAACCTTAGAGTTGATACCAGCCCTCTGCACAAGGGCTCCCTTCCAAGAATCCTTGTGCCCGCTCCCTTACTATTATAATCTCTGGCGGCTCTTTTTTCAACTACGCTTTCCATCTCTTCCCTGCCGTTATCCTATCCGCCTGAATATATCTGTTATGGCTGAAGCCTTCCTGCCCAGCTTTGCGTATTGGCTATTTGGCTGGGCTTTTGCGGGTAAGCATTACCACTGTTTCTATATTGGCAGATGCCGGGAACATATCCACGCAGCATGCCCTCCCTACCATATACCCCCTTGCCTGCAGCACTTCCAAATCCCGCGCCAAGCTGGATGGCTTACAGGAAATATAGACCATTTTCTCCACTCCATACTGGATAATCTGTTCCAAAGCTTTCGGATGGATTCCCTCCCTTGGCGGGTCCAGCACAATAACATCCGGTTTTTCCTCAATACCGGCCAAGGCCTTCAGGACATCCCCAGCAATAAATTCACAGTTCCCTAATTGGTTTTGCTTGGCATTTTCCCTTGCCGCCTCCACTGCCTCCTCTACAATCTCCACCCCAATGACTTTCTTTGCTACAGGCGCAAGAATCTGGGCAATAGTGCCTGTCCCACTGTACAGATCATACACAACTTTCCCATTCCCTGCATCTGCAATATATTCCCGTGCTGTTTCATACAAGACTTCTGCCCCCAAAGAATTGGTCTGGAAGAATGAAAAAGGGGAAATGCAAAACCAAAGCCCCAACAGTTCCTCATAAAAATGATCTACGCCATACAGTACTTTAGTCCCTTGATTGATGACGGCATCTGCCAAGCTGTCGTTATGTGTATTCAGTATGCCGACAATTTTCCCTTCCAGTTTCAGGCAAAGGAGCGCATCGCAAAACTTAGCCAGAAGCCTTTCTTCCTCTTCCCTTCCGATTTGGGACGTTGTCACCAAATCCACCAAAATTTCCCCTGTCTTTGCTGCCTTGCGCACCAAAAGATGCCTAAGGTACCCAATATGGCTCTTTTTATGGTAATAAGGCACCCCTGCCCCTCCCTGCGTTTCAGTTCCAACGGCCTGCCCGTTCTGGAAGCCTGTGCTTTTTTCTGGCTCCTCACTATTCTTTATACCTCTGGGATTTTGCAAAGCTGCATCTATGTTCTGAATACCTCTGGAATTTTGCAAAACTGCATCTATGTTCTGAATACCTCTGGAATTTTGCGAAACTGCATCTATGTTCTGAATACTTTTGGAATTTTGCAAAGCTGAATCTGTTTGAGAGCCTGCATTACCCTGAAAACTTCCATTGCTTTTGGTATCCTTACACCCTTGGAACCCTTCATAATGCTGGAAAAAGGACAACGCAGCCATTAAAATTCCAGAAAAATCCCCATCCACAATCTTACATCCATCCACCGTCACAATATCATGGAAGCTCCCCCGCTTGTGCATCCCCAGCGACAGCGGCCCCCCTTTATAGCTATCCCCAAAAGAAAACTCCATCTTATTCCGGTAGCCAAACTGCCTTGGGCTTTCCTTCATCCCCTCGAACCTGTCCCCAAATGGGATGTTGCCGCACATTTCCTGATAAGGGGCACAGACAGGTTCCAAAAGCTCCTTTACCTGCTGCTCTTTTAGCTTAAGCTGTTCCCCGTAAGGCAGGCTTAAGAACGTACATCCTCCGCAGGCGCCAAAATGGCGGCAAGGTGCGGGTTCCAGCTCTGCAGGGGATTTTTCCAGTACCTCAAGCAGACGCCCTTCCCCTTTTCCTTTCCGTACCTTCTGGATGGAAAAAGAAATTTTCTGTCCCGGCAGCACATTTTTTACCACCACGGTTTTCCCATCCTCCAGATGGATCATCCCCTTATTTGGAAATGCAACCTTCTCAACTGTCCCAACAAAGATCTGTCCTTTCTTCACTTTATAATCCCTTTCTTCCCACAAACAATATGCATTGCGCACACCAAAAGTATCAGCCGCTGCGTCCTCGGCACACAGAAAAATAACAGAAGCCCAAAGCCACAAAAAGGCTCCCACATGGTTCTATGCGGGAGCCAAACTGCCTGTTCCTTATTCTTCTGTTTCATCCTCATCATCGAAGAAGTCATCTTCAAAATCGTCTTCAAAATCATCCTCGAAGTCTTCCAGATAATCCGGGGTAAAGAAACGATAGATTCCATAAGCTATAGCCGCAACTGCTACTACCGCTCCTGCAATTGCACATACCCAAAGTAACTTTGATTTTTTCTTCTCTTCATCCTGCCTGTGTAATAAGTCGTTCAGCTTCACTGTGCTTAACAATTCATCAATCTTTTCTCTGTTCATGATTACCGCTCCTTCTCCTCTTTTTATGGTTGAAAGGCTCAACCTGCTGTTCTTGTAATTATAACACATATTTACTCATTAGCATACCAGTTTTTTGAAATTTTATACTTTTTTTAGTTTTGCAAATGAAGCAAACATTTTTTTTGTCCCGACCCGGTCAAAATCCACAGTCACCTCATAGTCCCGGCCGCCTTCCACAATCTGTGCCACGGTGCCTTCGCCAAATTTCATGTGTTTCACCCGGTCCCCATTAGTATATTCCAAAGTTATCTTATCTGTGCTGCTGCTTGCAAAAGAAGCGCCCTTATAAGCTTTCGGCTGGTAGGCATTCCGGGTGCTGAACACCGGCTTTACCTTAGATGCTGTCTGCCGGAACGACTTCCCGGAAGGCTCTGGCGCCTCTGGGCGCACCTCTTGCTGCCGCACCATCCCGCCTAACAGGTTCCTTGGGATCTCCTTCACAAACCGCGACACTTTATTATATTGGGTTTCCCCACGTATCATACGCTGTTTTGCACAGGTAATAGACAGCTCTTTCATGGCACGGGTAATTCCCACATAGCACAGCCTGCGTTCTTCTTCCATATCGGAAGGGTCATCGGAAATAATCGTCATATAGCTGGGGAAAATCCCATCTTCCATCCCTGCCAGGTACACATTGGGGAACTCCAGCCCTTTCGCGCTGTGCAGCGTCATAAGCACCACATAGTCACTGCCTTCCTGCAGGCTGTCTATGTCAGCCACCAATGCTACTTCCTCCAGAAATCCCCCCAACGTAGGTGATTCCTCTGCTTCCTCATAAGCCACCACTTTACTGATTAATTCATCAATATTCTCAATCCTTGCCCGGGCTTCGTCAGAGCCTTCTGCCTCCAATTCCGCCACGTACCCAGTTTCCTCAATAATTTCCTGCAGCAGCTGGGACACGCCTAAAAATTCCACTTTGCTGCGCATAGTCTGGATAAAATTTACAAAAGCCCGGACTTTTATGCTTGCCTTACCAATTGACGGGATCTCCTCCGCCATCCGAAGGGCATTGTAAAAGCTCAGCCCCCGCTCCCCTGCATAAGCCTGTACACGGTTCAAAGTCGTCGCCCCAATCCCCCGCTTCGGCACGTTGATAATCCTGCGGACTGCCAAATCATCCATCCCATTATCAATCGTCTTTAGATAAGCCAGCAAATCCTTAATTTCCTTCCTGGCATAGAAATTCACGCCGCCTACAATCCGGTAAGGAATGTTGGACACCACAAATTTTTCTTCAAACAAGCGGGACTGGGCATTTGTCCGGTATAGGATGGCACAATCCCCATACTGGTATCTGCCTTCCTGGACCTTCCTCATAATATCCCCTGCAATATGCTCTGCCTCCTCGTAGCCATTCTCATACTGCCCAAAGTCTATTTTGGCCCCTTCTTCATTCTCTGTCCACAGTTCCTTTGCCTTCCGCCCCACATTATTGGCAATGACAAAGTTGGCAGCATTTAAAATATTGCCGGTGGAACGATAATTCTGTTCTAGCTTAATCACCCTTGCATCGGGATAAAAATCCTCAAAATTCAGGATATTCCTGATATTTGCACCCCGGAATTTATAAATAGACTGGTCGTCATCCCCCACCACGCACAGGTTCCGGTATTTTCCGGCCAAAAGCTTAATCAGGTGGAACTGGGCCGTATTGGTGTCCTGATATTCATCCACCATAATGTAGCGGAACCGTTCCTGATAATTTTCCAAAACCTCTGCATCACTCTGGAACAATTCTACCGTCTTTACAATCAAATCATCAAAATCCAGCGCATTGTTTTTCCTAAGCTCCGCCTGATATTCCCGGTAAACCGCCGCCTGCTTCTCCTTGGCAAAATCCCCTGCTGCACGCAAGGTAAATTCTTCCGGTGAAACCAATTCATCTTTGGCAGAAGAAATTATCCCCAGAAAACTTTTTTCTTTATAAATCTTCGTGTCAATATTCAGCCGCTTACAGACATCCTTCATTAAAACTTTCTGGTCGTCCGCATCGTAAATTGTAAAATTCGTGCCATACCCCAGACGGTCTATGTAGCGCCTTAAAATCCTCACACAGGTGGAATGGAAGGTAGACACCCAGACGCTCTCCGCGCCATATCCTACCAGCTTGTCAATCCGTTCCCGCATTTCCCCAGCAGCCTTGTTGGTAAAAGTAATCGCCATAATATGCCAAGGGTTCACGCCTTTTTCTTCTATCAGATAAACCGCCCGGTGGGTCAGCACCCGGGTTTTCCCAGAACCTGCGCCAGCCAGCACCAGCACCGGCCCTTCTGTGTGGAATACTGCCTCTTGCTGCATAGAATTTAAATTATCATATACTCTCATATTCTTTCCTCTCAAAATTCAAACATACGTTTATTATAGTAAATTTTTCACCATATTTCAACCTGTTTCCCAATATCTTTCCAAAAAAACAAAAAACTTGTGGGGAATTTACCGTTACTGCCCGCAGGCCTGCAGCTCCCACACCTGAAATATATGCATTGATTCTCACGCTTTGTGCGGTACTGCCCTGAAACCGGCAGCCCCCGCATCCCATAATTTCAGAAAAATGAATAAAATGCTTGTTATCTGGTTTTTCATACTATATAATGTTTTTTGAGGTGAAACAAATGACAATAGATGAAAAAGACTTATTGAACAGCATACTGGAAAGCCTTGCCCGGATTGACTATATCAAACCGGAAGAACTGCCCAACATAGATTTATACATGGACCAAGTCACCACTTTTATGGATGACAGGCTTTCCATTTCCAAACGCCACCCGGAGGATAAGGTACTGACAAAAACCATGATTAATAATTATGCCAAAAATAACCTGCTCCCTCCCCCAGTCAAGAAAAAGTATTCGAAAGAACACCTGCTTGCCCTGATATTCATTTATTATTTTAAAAATATCTTAAGCATCGGCGACATCCAAGCAGTCTTAAATCCTATTACAGACCGTTATTTTGCCTCCGACACGGAATGTAATTTAGAAGAAATATACTCAGAGGTATTCCGCCTAGAAGAATCTGAGATTAAGAACCTGCAGAAAGACATCGCCAGAAAATACCATACCAGCCAGCAGACATTTCCAAATATCCCCAAAGAGGAGCAAGACGACTTGCAGCATTTTTCTTTCCTGTGCATGCTGAGTTTTGACGTCTATGTAAAAAAGCAGCTGATTGAGAAAATAATTGACGCACGGGTTGCCAAAACAAACAAAGCACCTGAAAAACGTACGAAAAAAGCAGAAAAATAGGGAGATTTTCCCGGACATGCCTGAAAAATGGAAACAGGCAACTGTGCACTGTACCGTTCCTATCTTGGCAAACCACTTGCCTATCCGCCACGTTAGATTTTCCAGCCGGTGTATATGCCGGCGGCACATGCGAAACACGGACCGAAGCGGAGCGTAAATGCCATCATTACGCCGCTGGACATCCGCCTTGCAGATACACAACAATCCTGCGTGATTCCCCCTAATTCGGAACGGTACAGCACACTTCTGCGGGTCTATCCGGTCCCAAGCCTTCCCCTGCCTACTGTAATGTCAATCCTCTTCCTTTTCTGGTTCCATTCTCGCAAACACCATGTCATACCCATCATTCCCATAATTCAGGGAACGGTTTACCCTGCTGATGGTAGCTGTAGATGCACCTGTTTTCTCCGCAATATCAAGGTATGTCTTCTGTGCCCGGAGCATTCTTGCAACTTCAAACCGCTGGGACAGGGACAGCAATTCATTGACTGTGCATACATCTTCAAAGAAAGTATAACATTCCTCCTTACTTTCCAGACACAATATTGCTTCAAATAAATGGTCTACGGCTTCTGTCCTCAATTTCTTGCTCATATGCCATTCTCCTTATGTAATCCTTCTCTCATATAATTCTTCCTTATAAATCCTCCTTTTGTGATTTTACCATACTAAAGTTATGAAGTAAATATATATTTTTATAATCTCCCGCTATAAGAAATAAAATCTACCGCTGCATGAACCTGCACCAGCCAGTGCCCCTTACTCCCTCCGCCTAGGAAACAGTACCTTCCCCTGCATGCACCTGCGTCAGCTAGTGCCTCCTTACTACCTCCGCCTAGGAAACAGTACCTTCCCCTGCATGCACTTGCGCCTGCCAGTGCCTCCCTTACTCCCTCCGCCATAGATGTAATTCTGTACAGGGACGCTCTTACAGTAAGTATCCCTTATTGATATACTCCTTCAATAGCTCCCGGTGGGCGTTCACTACTAATTCTTCCGGAAACCCGGCTAAATCCAGCATTTCCTGCGCCAATGCATGTTCCCCCACTTGGTGGTCTGCATGGGCATCAGAATCCATAACCACCGGAACTTGGTAAATCTTGCACAACTCCAGCATCTCTTGATACTTGTCCCGGGGATTTCCGCGGAAACTTCCCGGAGCCAATGAGGCATTGTTTACCTCTAACACCACATGGTATTCTTTTGCCGCCTTTACCAGCCTTTCATAATCAATCGGAAAACGGCCGTCATCCGGATGCGCAATGATATTGATATATGGGTTCTTCATTGCTCCCACATAAGCATCCGTATTTTCCTTTGCATTGCCAGACACATAGCAGGGCGTATGGATGCTTGCCAACGCCAAATCCATATTCTGCAAAACAGACTCCGGCAAATCCACATGGCCAGCAAAATCCAAAATATTCAGTTCCACCCCATACAGCACCGCCATCTCCCCATGTTTCCTTGGCAGCACCTTATAATTGACAAAATACATATTTTGGCAGCTCCCCGGCATAGCAGGCGCATGCTCCGTAATTGCATAGACCTCAAGCCCTTTCTGTTCTGCCGCCTGTATCATTTCATTCCGGGTATTATAAGCATGCCCGCTCACAATCGTATGCGTATGCAAATCCATTTTATCCAGCATATTTTTCCTCTTTTCCCTATAGAATACCTTTCCATTTTATCTGTTTTCACCCAAAAATGCAAGCCAAGCACCCAGAAAATAATTTCAAAAATGCACACATTTTTCTGCTGCTACATATTGTAGTAAAAACAGCGCTGCTACAGAACCTAGTGTACTGTAAGCGCCAAAATCCCTATAAAGTGGAGGAGATTATGAAAAAATTTACAACACAGTTCCTGCCGCTGGCCTTATGTTTTACCATATTCCTGATGGCTTTCGCCGGATGCGGCAAAGCGCCAAAAAGCACTTCCACCAATGCCACGGAAGCCTCATCCAAGGACTCTTCCGGACAAAACCCAAAAGACATGGAAGAGGATCCTTCAGGAACTGCCTCTAACAGCAATTCTGCCGAAACACCAAAAAATGCACCCAGCGATACCCCCGTGGATGTTACCTTAAATGAAGTCGCACACTCTATCTTCTATGCGCCCATGTACGTTGCCATTGAAGAAGGCTACTTTATGGAAGAAAACATCAACCTTGATCTTGTCACTGGGTTTGGCGCTGACAAAACCATGACAGCTGTCCTTTCCGGCGAAGCAGATATTGGCTTTATGGGGCCGGAAACTACCGTTTACACTTACAATGAAGGCTCCAACGACCGTGTGGTAAACTTTGCCCAGCTTACCCAGCGCGCCGGCAATTTTTTGGTAGCACGGGAAGAAATGCCGGACTTTTCTTGGCAGGACATCTGCGGCCATGAAGTCCTTGGCGGGAGGAAAGGCGGCATGCCGCAAATGGTATTTGAATACATTTTAAGGCAGAATGGCATCGACCCTTCCAAAGACCTCACCATTGACCAAAGCATTGATTTCGGCTCCACCGCCGCTGCCTTTTCCGGCGGGAAAGGCGAATTCTCCGTTGAATTTGAACCGGGTGCAACCGCACTGGAAACAGAAGGGGTTGGATATGTCGTTGCATCCCTTGGGGTGGATTCCGGCTATGTACCCTACACTTCATTCAGCGCAAAATCCAGCTATATAGAAGAACACCCAGACATCATCCAAAGATTTACCAATGCCCTCCAAAAAGGCATGGACTATACCCTGAAGCACAGCCCAGAAGAAATCGCTGCAGTTATCGCGCCTCAGTTTAAGGAAACAGATATGGAAACATTAACTGCCATTATTGCCAGATACCACAAACAGGATACTTGGAAAGAAAACCTGATT
This sequence comes from uncultured Lachnospiraceae bacterium, assembly GCA_910580195.1. GTDB lineage: Bacteria > Bacillota > Clostridia > Lachnospirales > Lachnospiraceae > Petralouisia. The sequence continues at coordinate 45,305 of CAJTWA010000001.1, read as the reverse complement.
TTTGAAGAATCCAGTTTCGGGCTGCTCCTTGACATCCTTTCCGATGCTGGGGAACTGACACAACGCCCTGTTTACAAAGATTTAGTGAATACTTCCTTTGCCCAAAAAGCTGCAAAATAACTGCCCGCCAGTTTATGCCAACTGATATGCAGGCATTATATCAGCACGTTAATACTGCCATTACACTACTTCTCTCCGCACTGCGGCGGGCTTCCCATAACAGGGTTCCCGCCGCAGTACTGCATTACTGCCCTACTGCCTGCAATATGAGAATTTTGCTAAAAATTGCCGGTTTGCCTCTTTCCCAGTTTTCCACCTCCCAGTTCCGCCCCCAGTCAGCCATTCCTGCACTGCCGCTACATCTTCATGGGTGAATTTCCAAGTTTCCAAAGAAGTTTCATTCCCGAGGGCTTGCGTAAGGTAAGCATAATTTTCCGGTTTCCTCCATACAGAACCTTGTTCCAGAGTATCCAGATAGTTGCCTGAAATGTAACGGACATAGTATTTTGGCAGCTGTGCTATCGCCGCATCCTCATCCACCACAATCAGCTTAACTGTTTTGTATGAGGTCTTTTTATAAGCATCTGTCACTTGGTATGTGGCATCAAATTCAGCCTGCGGCTCTGCCTGCATTTTCACTGCCTGCCCATCAAAATCCTTCACTTCCAGCTTACTGGTCAAATCCCCATCTTCCACATCCTTTGCAGATGCACGCTTCACCAAGGCCTCCGGGGTAATTTCCCCCTTATTCGCCTCTTCCTTAAAATAATAGAATGTGCTGTCACTGCTAATTTCAGGATAATTGTTATACTTTACCTTGACAGGGAACTCCGCTTCTGTGGTATTCCCGTTGCTGTCTGTCACTGCAAAAGTTACCATGACTTCCACTGTTTCTTCTTTTTCTAATTTCAGGTAATAAGTATCCAGCTTAAAATCCTGCGGGACATCCTTAGAATAAGTTTTCTCATAGGCTTTCTGGCTCCCATTTTTAGATGCTGGGTAAGTGGTTTTTACAATCCGTACTTTGTTGTTTAAATCTGGCACGAACGGGCTGTTTCCTTTCCGGTTATCCTCCTCGTCATGGGCAGTTAAGAAACTTACCAAATCTGCTTTGGCAACCTCTTCCCCCTCATAAAACTCCATGCTATTCCCGGGTGTTACCACGATTGTAGGGAAGGAATTCCATTGCGCTTTAAAATTGATATATTCAGATGGGCTGGCTCCATTCGGGGCAGCGCCAACAACCTGATAGGTGGCAAGATTTTCTATGGTGTCCCCCAAAACAGCTTGGTCTTTCTGCGCCTGCCCATAAACGTGCAATGCTGCCACCATTTGCTGTTCCTGATAAGAAGTATTTTTACTTAATTCCCAGCCTTCAAAGCTATATTTTACCTCACATTGATAACGTTTCCCATCTGCCGTTTCCTTTGTTTTCGTTTCTGCCCTTGCAAAACCATTGGTACGGAATTGGTACACAGATTCAAGCGGGACATTATATTCCAGCAAATTACGCCCGGAAGTTGCCCCATTGCCGCTGTAAGCCATATTCACGCTTTTGTATTGGAAATAACGGCATACGGTTCCCGGCGACTGGATATTTTTTAGTTCACTGCATCCGGTATACTGGTACAATGGGTAAGCAGGCTCTGCTGTGCCCCAGCTGCTCCCAGCCACGCTGCTCCCGTATGCGGCTTCCTTGCTCCCTTTTGCGCCAAGCTTTGCCAACGTGCGGAACTTTCCGTTTTTTACATACACTGCCTGATCGCAGATTGTTTTCCCTTGGGCAGTTACTTTGAGCTGGTATGCTGCCCCTTCCCGGTGCGCCACTGGCAATGTGGCACGCTTCGCATTTCCAGAAAACACAGATGCAGAACTCCCTGCTGCATAAGACGTAAACTGCCCTACTTTTGTCCCGGCTGGCTTTCCCGTAAGGGATGCCGAAAATCCTGCCTGTGCCGTTTCCACCATTATTTTCCCGTCTTCAAGGGAAATGGCGGCTCCTGTTTCTTCTCTGCTATCCCCATTAATCCTTCCCAAACCGCAGGGAATATCTGCGTAATCTTCACAGGAAATCTCATATTTATATTGGGCATACCATGTGGCATTGCCTAGATGCTTATAATTCCCAATGCCCAGCGAAGTCATTTTCCCCGTACTGTCCACCATCTTCGTCCCGCCTACAGGAGCATCAAAATATCCTTGGAACGCATATCCGCTTTTCTCCGGGATTGCAATGGTTCCGTTTTTTCCCTTTCCTGCCAGAAGGCTGGTGCATTTTTTATTCAGATACCATCCATTGCCATACTTTTCATAGATTGCCCCCGTCCCGGAAGACTCTGGCAATTCCAATTGGTTCTCAAGGGTAACTGTATAAACATTCGGTTCCCACTGGGCGTACATAGTAATGCTGTCCTTATGCTCTGCTGTTAAATTCTTGACGTTCTGCCCATTTTCATAAGCAGTTTCTTCTTTGCCTCCAGATTTTACGGTATTCCATCCTTTGAAGGTATAACCCTCACGCACAAAACTGTTTTTCCGGAGGCTTAAGGATTTGTCATAGGTAGCTTCCTGCTTTTTCATTGTCCCAGACCCACCATTTGCATTGTATTTTATGGTATACTGGTTAGGTTTTAAGTAAAATCCATACATGGCGTGATGGAATTCTCCGGATGCCCCATAATTCGTCATCCCCACATTATTCGTGTCAATAGCAAACTTAAAATAGCCATCCCCCGTCCAAGAATCCTCGTCTTCGCCCAATAGGGAATCTCTTTTTTGTATCTGCTTATTTTCTGGCTCAATGTCCATCCCGCCCATATCCTTGAACACGGAATTGTCAAAATACATCCGGTATCCGTTTACGGTAAAAAAGAGTTTCCCGCAAAGCATGTAATACCGTTCCTCAATTGGGTATCCCAAGGGCCTCAATTGCTCCAAGCCCGGATCAGGTTCCCCCAAAACAGGGGATGTCCCAAATCCATCATGCCTTGTTTTCTCCCAACTTTTTCCCTTTTCAATTTTCAGGGAATAATTATCCTCTTCTTTGCTTGTCTGGAACCCAAACAGATGGATCCATTGCCCAATATGCCCGATTTCTTTTTTGGGCATTTTTCCGATGTAAGCCATATCCCATGTGATTTTCTGCTGTTTCTGGGCTGTCAGGGAAGGCACGTCCATAAGCAGCCTATACCAATGGCCCTGCTCCGGGCTGTCCCCTTGCTTGCGGACAAATATGTAGAAATACCCAGCATTTACCAGATACTTTTCATCTTGGTGCCCCTGTGCCGCATACAAAATAGGCGTATATGTGCCATCCAAAATAAATGTTCCCTTATCCCTTTGCTGCACAGCTTCTGTTTCTTCTGGCCCAGCCTCCGTTTTCTCCTCATCGCCTTTCCTGACATCCCCTTCTACGCTGACAGAAATATCCTGCTTGGCATCCGGTTCATTCTGTTCCCTCATTCCCTGTAAAATCTGTATGCCTGATGCGGATTCAGCTTTTTCCCTGTATTCTTCTGTCCCTGTATCTGTTTCTTGCTGATTTTTTTCTTTCTGTTTCCCTGCTTTTGAAGCCTCTTGATCTGCTCCTTCTTTCTGTTTCTCTCCTTTTGGAACCTCTTGATCTGTTCCTTCTTTCTGTTTCCCTCCTTTTGGAGCCTCTTGATCTGTTTTTTGCCCAATCCCTTCTTTTTGTTCTTTTTCTTCTGTTTTTTTGCCTTCCTCCGCCATGCTGTGCTGTCCTTTCTTACATTCCAAAGCGCCATAACCTGCGCCTTGGGCAGAAATATCCCCGGCAGCCAGCACCACGGACAGTAACAATCCCATGATCCTTAATCCCATAGTCCCTCCTTCTTATTGAAAAACAGCCTCTAAAGTAAGGTCGCCCTCTACTTGCAGGCGTTCTATGTCACATGCCTGATGTTCCCCCTTTTTTGCCCAATAGCGGAAAGATTTCCCGCTTATTTCCGGGGCTTTTGGCGCAGATGCTTTTCCGCCTTCATACAAGGAATATTGCTCATAAACTTTTCCATCTGCAAGAAACGTAACGGTATGGTATCCCTTTTTCTCTGCATATTCTTCTAACACCACAGATTTCCTGCACACCGTTTTCCGTTCCTGCCCCAGAATATTTTGGTAGGTTTCCGTTACCCTGACATCCAGCACGCCTTTTTCAGCATTGGCTGTGAGGATTTCCACTTGGACATCAGAATCTGATCCCACCTGAAGCAAAAACAATTGGTTAAAATCAGCAATCAATTCTTGCCGGTTTCCTTCCTCATAGCCCTTTTTTTCTTTTAACTGCCCCAAAGCCTGCTCAATGGCAGTATTCAGCGCTGTTTCTATTTCATTGTCCCGCACGCTATTCCCGCTGACCCCGAGCAAGGCCGCTATCACCAGCATTGCAATTGCTGCCAGCGTAATCCCATATACTGTGTGTTTCATACTTCCATCTATTCCTTTCCCTTTACCTGCCCCGGGCGCATGAAAAAAATCATCCCTGCCATCTGCATGCCCCGCTTTGCCCTAGGTTTACACAGCCAGATTGCATACGCACTTTACCGGTTGTCTGACAGCAGCACAAATTTCTTCCTTGCCATCTTACGCTGCCCATCTACTGCCTGAAGTTCCAGCAAATAAGCACCCTTTGTTGGAAATACAAGCTTATTTCCCGCTTTACGGTAACAATCCATCCTCCGGATCCCTTGGCTGTCCCTGATATCCAGTACTTGGATGTTTATAGGGTTTCCCGCTGCATCCATGCCTTGGAATATATCCCCCAACGGAAATTCCTCGCCAACCCTACAATTTCCCGAGCCTTTCCGCACAATTTGGGGCGGCTTCCTGCCACACGCAATCTTTGCCTGTGCCGTATCCCCATATCCAGAATAATTTTCCCTTGGCACATCCATATGCTGCCCCAGCCGGGGCAGCAGGGACATCCCGGCTAATGCTGCAATTAAGGCTGCGCACACAATCCCGGGCACAACCATATCTGACATTACCCTAAAAATCTGCTTCATCGCCCCACCTCTTTAACAGATGCTCTGGGAAAAGCCCATTACTATGTCATACAATCCTGTCCCTCCAAGGGCAAACTCCGCCGCCATGCCAAGGATTGCTACTGCTGCTGCACCGCCTGCGATTACACTTGCATATTCTTCTATGATTTCCCTCATTTTGTTTCCTCCTGTTTTCCTTTCATTTTTTAATTGTTCCCATTTGCCAAAAACTTTTATATGGCAGCTTTCCGTCTGATAGTTCCTGTTTTTTCTAACAAAAACCCTTTATTTGCTATTTCTGGACCTTCCACTATACTGCCATGCCCAGCAGATAACAGAAAATCCCTAAGAAACCGCCCCCTGCAATGGCATATACAACTGCCCCGCCAAATTCTTCTATTATTACTTTCATACTGCCTCCTTACATTCTTCCATCTTCATTCCCATACTTCCTCCTTACATTCTTCCATCTTCATTTCCATATTGCCTCATCTTGCAAACCCGCGGATTTCATGGCCTGATACCAGATTTAAAACGGGGATTGCATAGTCATAGGATAGGATGACCTCTGCCATCTGCTGGTTTCTTTCTGCATCATACACATAATTGGCAACTGCCAGTTCATATCCATTCTTCCTTGCTTGGCTCTTACAGGCTGCTATCACGCCTGCATTAAAATTACTACATTCAATTTCACTGATAACATCTGCATGGTAATCCCGGGCGGCTGCAGCCTCCATGCCTGCCGCCACAACGCCAATCCCTACCAGCCCTATCAGCAATAGGAAAAACAACCCTAAATACGTTTTCAATACTTGTCCCATTGGCCTTCCCTCCTTCTGTCCGATACGCCTGCCTATCTTAGCCATGCCAGCCAAGCATATATCCTTGCACCTTTTTACTGGGGCACACCGATTCCTGTAATAGCTGCTTACCGCCGCAGCCATCTTCCACAGCCCAGCCAGGCATATCTCTGTGCGCCTCTTCCCTGAAACACACCGATTCCTTCGGTAACTGCTTACCGCCGCGTCCATCCTCCACAGCCCATTATTGCCGTTTATAATTGCAGCTGCTGCAAGAACACTATCATAAATACCACCATATTCACCATTGCCTGGAAAGAAACTGTAACCTGCGGCAGATAAAAAATGCTGCTTATCCCTGCAAGGCTCTTTTCATTGGAAAGTTTTTCTGCCTTATCCAGCATCTTGCTGTTCCGCTGCACCAGTACCTGAATCTGTGCCTGCGCATCCCCGCTCCCTGATTCTGAAATAGAATAGAGCATTTTCATGGAGGACTGTACAGAAGAAAGCTGGAACATTTTCAAAAACCCTAAGTATGGCCCTATGGCGTCTGGCTTGCGCTTTAAGCTGTCTGACAGTACCTGCAGCTCTTCCTTCAGGATAGCCGGGGCGTGTTCTATGGTTTTTTCGATGGAAACCTGCACATTGTTCCCCTGCATCAGCAGAGCCATTTCCATCAGCCATGAAGGAAATACCCGGTTAATTTCTTTTACTACTTTGTCATAAGCCAACCGGTAGCCCATTTTATGCTGGTTCATCAAGATAACTCCGGCTCCGGCAGCAGCTAACCCTGCAAATGGATGCCCTAAACTGCCAAATACTGCCCCTGCTGCCAAAAATATGCCTCCATAAACCAAGCTTTTCTTCCGTTCTGCCTTCTCGTCAAATTCCATTACCATATGGTAATACCTTTCCAGTTTTGCTTCTTCCTCCCGATTGTCCTGCAAAATCCAGCTTGCAGCAATTTCCCGGTTTGCTTTCCGGAAAATCAGGATATCCAAAAGCAGGTACAGCGCCGTAGCAGCTTGGGTAACTGGATGCTCCACAATGGTATACTGCTGTGGCATAGAACGGTAGACGCTGTGGAACACAACTGCCAGTATCATGGTAACGGCCAAGGAAAATATCACCCTTATCCGCGCTGCCTTCTTATCCTCCTGCAATAACAGCACATTATCTGCCCACACGGCTTTGTCCTGCAATAGCAAATCAATGGCTGCCGTGCAGGAACCCCCGTTGCTTTCTACTGTCCGCAGGAATTCATGGATGGCGGGCAGGCGGTTAGCAGGATATTCATGCTCAATAATCCCCAAGGCTTCGCTGTACAAATCCCACTGGTACTTCCCCTGCTCAATATATGCAATTGCATCCCCAATTGCCCGGTGCATCTGCCCGGTTTCAAACAATGTCCACGTATCCTTCAAGGCGCTGGCAATTTTCTGGCTGCTGCGGAAGGAATACAAAATTTGCTCCATGTAATCCGAAACATCCAAAAACCGCTTGTGCTCATACATCTGCTTATATCCGTCCAAAACCAAAAACGGAAGGTTCCCTACACACGCCATCACCACCAGCGCCGTAAAATACCACCGCAGGGAAAACAGGAGCCCGCAGCCTACCGCGCCTGCTGCTGCCGTCAGCAGGAACAGCAGATATTTCCCCATGGAAAAACTGTACCCATAGCTGTCAATCTGCTTCTGCAGATCCTCCGGGTGGAACAGGTAAAACACCCCTGTTTTTTTCCGCTGCCTTTTTCCTTGAAACGGAAGGATGCTTCCTGTTTGGGCGTAAAACGCCCCTGCCTCTTTCTGCTGCCTTTTTCCTAGCTTCTTTTGCCCCATACTCCCTCCTGCCATCCTTCTTCTGCTGTTTCTGCCTGTGCCGTTCCTGATGCCCCGCTGCCCTCTCTTACCGCCTTCACCAATTCCACGTCCAAAGGCTCATACGGACAGGTTTCCACACACTGGAAAGGTTCCAAAATCCCTGCCCGCACCATGCGCTTTAAGATATCTTTTGGGATATTTTTAGAAACCAGTTTCCCATCCTCCACCAGCATGTAAATGTAATTTTTCCCATTCAGGCGGTCGTAAAAACACATCTGGTCGATGTAGCGTTCCAGCATCCCCTGTTCATTTTCATATTGGCGGATAAGCACCCCTACGCTGATAAATTCATAGATATAATTTTCTAACCGGTCTGCGTCCCTAGACCTCCCAATCATATTCATAATCCGGTCTGGCAGGTTCCGCAAATCGTCCAAATGCAGGGTCGTAAACCCATACACCCCGGTAGACCACTGTTCCAGCAGGTACTGTACCTCAGTAGACCTCGCCTCTGATAAAATAATCCATTTCGGATTCTGCCTAAGGCATAGCTTAATGGCATCGGTATAGCTCAGTTCCTTGCTTACCTGCAATTCCACGCAGTCATTTTCCGGGTTAATCTCATGGAAATGCATTTCCAAATTGTCTTCAATGGTAATGGCTCTCTGGTTTGCCGGGATGAAGCGGGAAAAAAACTTCGCACATTCTGTTTTTCCCACGCCCGGTTCCCCACAAAAAGCAAAATTCATCTTTGCCTTGACGCAATTAATCAGAAGGCTTAACACTTCTATGGAACAGTATCCGCTGTCCAGCATGCTTTCCACCGTATGCCGCACCTTTGGCAAGGACTTCCGGATGCAGATGCTCCGGCCAGACACTGCTGCGGACTCATGGACGATGCTGATACGCAGCTCATTGGTTTCTGCCTCCAGCACATTGTTCGCCCGGTTAAAGGGCTTGTTGACCCGGTTGGCAATCCGGTGGGTAAACCGTTCCACAAAATCTTCCGGGACTTCTGTTTCTGCCCGGTACCTGCCTTTCTTCAAATCCGCAACCCATAGGGTTTTCCCATTAAAGTCAATATCTGTGACGTTTTTATCTTGGATATATGGGTAGAAGGGGCCAAATTCCGCCTCCGTTAATTCCCAGCTATATTTCATATTGCCTCCATTCTCAATATTTTTCCATATGGCTTCCCAGTTGTTAAACAAAACCATTGCAGGGACATTAGGCGCCTGTACCAGAGGTTTTCCCTAGAATATCCAGCGGTTCCTACACAGCGGATAAATTCCGTAATTGGTACAGGCGGCCAATGGCACAGCCTGAATTTTTTCTGTCCATATCCCAGCAGCGCCTATGCTAAGGCTCTTGGGAAGGGCATGGCTCATCCTGAACCTTTCGGGCCATATCCCAGCAGCGCCTACGCTAAGGCTCTTGGGAAGGGCATGGCTCATCCTGAACCTTTCGGGCCATATCCCAGCAGCGCCTATGCTAAGGCTCTTGGAAAGGGCATGGGACAGTCCAAATCTTTCAGGCCAGATCCCTGCTATGCTGCCTAGGACATGCTTGCTTTCTCAAACAGCGTCTTAATCAGGTTCACAAACGCCGAATGTACTGGCCCGTCTGCAGCCAGCAGCAAGCCTACGACTGCAATTAAAGCGATAATTGCAACTGCGGTAATAATAATCCCGCTGTACTCTTCGAAAATTACTTTCATGCCGTCCCCTCCTTTCTGCGGACAGAACTATCCACGGTTTTTGTACATTTCATGCATTGGTAATTGGCGGAAATCAGCTGCCAATTGATAAAGGACGGTAACTGCCATCCTTCTGCAGAAATTAAAAAGATTGGTTGTGCTGGCAAAAGAATTTGCCAGCGGTAAGATTGTGCGGGATAAGCCTTGTGCCTCTCCCAGTGTAATAAATCGTAACCAGAATTGCTTCTGTGAGGGTATTGTACTCCCTCTTTTGCCAAAAATCAATTGTGAATAATCCACAAAATTTTTGAGGGAAAACCCAGCCTTGGGAAAGCAAACCCGCTTTCCACAAGGCTTTGCCGTGTCAATAAGCTATGCTGCCTAAATTTCCCCTATCTTTTTCACAGCCTCTTCCAGATAAGGGTTCTCCACTTCATGGAATTTCCCTTCATCTGCCAATTTTGCATACGCTGGATCCAAAGGCATCCTGCCAAGGACTGGCAGGTTCAGGCCTGCCGCTGCCTCCTCCAGATGGCTTTCCCCAAACAGCTTGATTTCCTTCCCGCAGTCCGGGCATTTCAGGAAACTAAAATTTTCCACAAGGCCAAGCACCGGAATATCCATCATCCCTGCCATATGGATGGCTTTTTTCACAATAAGCTGCACGAGTTCCTGCGGGGAAGCCACAACTACAATCCCATCCACCGGAAGGGACTGGAACACCGTCAGGGGCACATCCCCTGTTCCCGGCGGCATGTCCACAAATAAGTAATCCAAATCACCCCAATACACGTCATGCCAGAACTGCTTGACGGTTGAGGCAATTACCGGCCCCCGCCACACCACGGGGGATTCCTCATCATCCACCAAAAGGTTTAAGGACATTATCTTTGTGCCGTCTTGTGCCGGCACAGGGAACAAGCCCATGTCATTCCCTTCTGCCGGGCCATGGACCCCATACATTTTTGGAATGGAAGGGCCGGTAATGTCTGCATCCAGAATCCCCACTTCATATCCCTGCTTACGCATTGCAGACGCCAAGGATGCCGTAACGAAAGATTTCCCAACCCCTCCTTTCCCGCTGACAACGCCAATTACCTTCTTCACGCTGGAAAATGGGTTCAGTTCCTCCCGGAAACTCTGGGGTGCGCCCCCATTGCGGCTGGGGCATCCCTCACAGCTCTCCCTTGAGCAGCTTGCTGCGCTGCTACATTCCTTATTCTCTGCCATTTTGATTCATTCCTCCTGTCTGGTTTGCACATATTTTCCCGCACCATAATGACGGGCATACCGCATCATTGCATCCGTTATGGCACGCACCGGTGTGCGCATGGCTTACCAACCATAATGCGGGGCATATCATATTATTGCATCAGCTATGATACGCGCCGGTGTGCGCATGGTTTCCCTTACCATGATGCGGAGCATATGGTATATTATAATCTCCTCTGGCAGATATGTATACAATTTTTTGAAATTCTTTCCTGTATTTCTGGCTTGCTTGGGACTTCCTGCCTATCCTAGGCAATGCTGCCTGCTTTGGCATACAGCACTATCCATATTTCATTTTAACTGGCATTTATCCTTTGGGCATACTAGGCAAAGGAATTGCTACATTTTTCCAGCCTATCTCCGCCTTTCTGGTTTTATCATGGCGCTTATGCCCTATGGCTTACCCCGGGATGCTCATTTTACAATTACGCGCATCCGGCTCTTTGAGCCATCCTCTTTGGCATAAATATAGGCTTTCCCGGTATCGTTGGCAGAAACCACCCCATGCTCGTCTACAGAGGCAATGCTGGTGTTGGAACTTGAAAATGCAGGCTGGTTCCCCGAGGAAACTGCCACATTTATCTTCCGTTCCTCACCTACTGACATGGTGATTTCACTTTCTGAAAATTTTACGGTAGGTTTTTTGACGGTAACTTTACACGTTTTTGCCACGCCGTCCACGGTTACGGTAATTGTTGCAGTGCCGTTTTTTATGGCTGTAACTAGGCCGCCGCTATCCACGGTAGCAACGCTCTTCTTGCTGCTTTTCCACTTTTGTTGGCTTTTTGAGGTTGATTTGGCAATTAGACGGAACTTTCCGTTCCGGTACATGGAAATAGAATTTTTGCTCAATGTGACGGTTGGCTTTTTCACTGTGACGGTGCAGGATGCAGGCGTTTTATCCACAGTTGCCGTGATTGTGGCCGTTCCCGGCTTTTTCGCCGTAATTGTCCCATCCTCGCTGACAGTGGCTATGCTCTTCTTATTGGAACGGAAGGTGACGGGATGCCCGGTGGATGAGGTGACATTCAGCTTGGCCGTGTAGCCATTTTCTAAGGAAATGGACTTCGCGCTTAATTTGATGCTTGTCTTTAACACTTTTACCGTGCAGCTTGCCTCCCCATTCCTGACTTTGGCAGTAATTTTCACTGTCCCAGCTTTTTTCGCCGTAATTTTCCCATAGGTATTGACGGATGCAATTTTGGAATCACTGGAAGAAAAAGAAGGCTTTTTCCCGTTGCTTGCCACTGCAAGAAGGTAGGATTCATCCCCAATTTTCATCGTTTTGGAATAAGAGCTTAAGAGAATGGCTTCAAACCCAGAAGCCGCGCGGCTTTCCATTGGCTGGCTGGTTACCAGGGCCAGCATGGACACCATACAGAATACAGCAAAGGCTGCGTGTAAGATATTTTTCTTTCTTGGCATAACATTCCTCCATTCAACATGGCAGGAACCCAAGCCTAGGCCAGAACCCACAGGCATACGGCCTGTGGTTCGTTTACTATAACATGGATTGTTCTGGTTGTAAAGGCTTTTTGTAACTTTCCTCTGTTTTCCTCCATTTTTCTGCCTGCTTTTCCTTCCCTGCCCGGCACACTGGGGGCAGGCTCCCTGTGAAATATGCTGACATTACTTTTCACACAGGGAATTTATCTTGGGTTTAGGGTAAATTCCCTGCAACACGGGGAACACAGGCAGCGGAACTATGCCAGCACTTCTTAATTCCCGCACTCAATGCTGATTTCATTGAACATGGGGGCACTGGCAGCGGAACTATGCCAGCACTTCTTAATTCCCACACTCAATGCTGATTTCATTGAACGTCTGTAAGATATCCTCTACCCGAAGCCTTGCCTTTTCTTCTCCAGCGCAGTCCATGACGGCAGCCCCTTGGTGCATCATCAGGAGCCGGTCCCCATATTCCACTGCGTAACGCAGGTTATGCGTCACCATAATGGTTGTTACTTGCTTCTCTTCCACAATCTTCCCGGTGAGTTCCATCACAATTTCTGCTGTTTTGGGGTCTAGGGCTGCCGTGTGTTCATCCAGAATGAGGAATTCAATCGGCGCCATGGTTGCCATAAGGAGCGCCAAGGCCTGCCGCTGGCCGCCGGAAAGGGATCCTGCCTTTACTTCCAGCTTATCCTCAAGCCCAAGGCCAAGCCCCCGGAGCAGCTCCTGGTATTGCCCTGCTTTCCCCTTATTTTTCCCACGCCCAAGCCCATAACAGCTCCCTTTGCGGTCTGCAATGGACATATTTTCCAAAATTGTCATGGAGGGGCAGGTCCCTTTGGCGGGGTCTTGGAATACCCTGCCAATGTTCCTGTGGCGCTCAAATTCTTTTTTTCCGGCAATATCCTTGCCATTTACTAAAATCTGCCCTGCATCTGTGCAAATGCTGCCGCAAATCAGGTTCAGCAGGGAAGTTTTCCCAGAACCATTGCTGCCTACCACGGACACAAACTGATGGTCTGGGATGGTAAGGTTAAAATCCTGAAATAAGCACAGCTCATTTACCGTACCTGGATTATAGTATTTTTTCATATTCCTTAACTCAAGCATTGGCTTTCACCTTCTTCCTCCGCTCCTGCGCCATCAGCAGGATTAGCAAAAACAATACGGATGTCACTAATTTTAAATCCTTAGACTGCAAATTCAATGCTTTCATATAGCGGAGCGCAAACGCCACGCAGGCTTTATACAGGATGGAACCTGCCATTACGCTGGTGGTTACGTGGAACAACGTCAACTTTTTTAACAGACTGGTCCCGATAATCACGCTGGCAAGGCCAATCACCACCGTCCCTGTCCCCATGGAAATGTCAAAAAACCTCTGCTGCTGTGCAAACAGGCATCCGCCCAGGGCCACAAGGCCATTGGAAATTGCTAACCCTATGATTTTTACCTTTCCTTTATCCACGCCCATGGATGTGACAAATGTACTGTTGTCCCCCACTGCCCGGAGCAGGTAGCCGGAATGTGTCCCCAGATACCAGTCCAAAAGATATTTTGCCCCAAAGGCAATCACTGCAATGAGAATTAACGTGCGAAAGGGCGCCAGTGCACCGCCAAACAATGATTCTGCCGCTTTGTTTTCAAAAACGGTATTTTTATTGTAGAGGGGGACGTTTGCCTTTCCCGTAATCCTTAAATTTACGGTATACAGGGCGGTCATCATAATTATGCCGGAAAGCAAATCACGCACCTTGCATGTTACATGGATTACCCCCGTCAAAGCCCCTGCCAAAACCCCTGCCCCAAAGCTGGCAGGAAGGGTAAGCAAAGGGTGCGCACCGCCGCTTATCATCACCGCCGCAATGGCAGCCCCCATAGGGAAACTGCCATCCACGGTTAAATCCGGGAAATCCAATATTTTATAGGTAATGTACACGCCCAAGGCCATTACCCCATAGATTAATCCTTGTTCGAAAACGCTTAATAGTAACGCCATTTTTTTACTCCATCTATTTTTCCTATTATTTACTCTGCTGCCACTTCCGTAAAAGTTTCTGCTGCATCTTTGATGTAACCTTCATCCAGTTCCATGCCAATTTGTTCTGCTGCGGCTGTATTTACGTAGAGTTCGGCTTCTGTCGCTGTGATAAACGGGGTTTCTGCTGCTTTTGCCTCCCCTTTCAGGATTTTTGCCGCCATTACCCCTGTCTGCCTGCCAAGCTCTACATATTCAATCCCCATGGAGGCCACGCAGCCAGATTTTACCTGCTCAATTTCACTCCCGAATACAGGAATCTTTTTTTCGTTGGCAATTGCAAGCACAGTCTGGAGCGCGTCCACCACGGTGTTGTCTGTCAGGTTCGTGATGCAGTCTACCTTGGTTACTAAATCTGCAGCTGCCAGTTCCACTTCGGAAGGGGCGGTAATCCCAGAATCCACAATCTCAAACCCGTACTTCCCAGCCAGTTCCTTATAAGTAGCGATTGTGCTGATGGAATTTGCTTCGCTGGTGGTATAGATAATGCCAATTTTCTTGGCTTCTGGCATTAATTTTTGAATCATCCCGAGCTGTGCCTCCACCGGCAAGATGTCGGAGGAACCAGTAATATTCCCTACAGGATTTCCCTCCCCGTCAGCCAGCCCTGCTTCTTCTGGGTCAGAAACAGCCGTATATACCACAGGGATTTCTGTTTCCAAGCATGCGTTATATGCGCTCATGGCACAGGGCGTTGCAATGGCGCAGATCAAATCTACGTTTTGGGACACAAACCCTTCTGCAATGGTGCCGGCTGTCCCTGTGTCTGTCTGGGCATTGTCATAAACTACTTTCAGGTTCTTGCCTTCTTCAATCCCCTCTTCTTCCAGCCCTTTCAAAAAGCCTTCCCGGCAGTTGTCCAAGGAGCCGTGCTCTGCAAACTGGGAAATGCCGATGGTATAAGAAGCCCCGCTGCCGCCAGAATTCCCTCCCTCTTTGTCCCCTTTTGTGTTTTCATTGCCGCAGCCTGCAAAAAGGGCTGCAACCATAGCTAAAGTTGTGAGAACTGCTGCTGTTTTTCTTTTCATATTATCTTCCTCTTTTCTTTTTTCTTTATAGAAACCAAGAAAAAGAGTAAAGTCTGGCCTTTTGGGGTCTTCCACACCATGGGGATCCAAATGCCCACGAAAAAATAAAAAACAAAAACCGCCCCAAGCTAACGCTTGAGACGGTAATAATTCCTTATTATCGCGGTGCCACTCAAATTGGCAAAATGCCCCCTTATCCATGTACTATCATACATGCCAGATTGGTAACGGGTCTGGAATCCCGGCGGCTCCTACTTCCATGATGAGTTCAGGCCACCCTCAAAAGTCCATTCCATTCTGGCTTCCATACCGTAATCCCACCACATACGGCTCTCTGAAATTTCGGCCAGAACTTACTACTCTTTTTCAACGGTTTTTCTATATGCGTTATACTTTACCATGATAAAGGGATAATGTCAAGAAGTTTTTTTCCAATTCGCAGGATATTTTTTGCAGGCTTATCTGGAAAACTCACGGAATGTCAAAATATGGGCTCCCAATCATCAAATCCTCCGCCAAAATTTCTGCAAATTCGGCAACTACCCGTTTCTTTTTTTCCCAAAACATCTTTGCCCGCTCTGTTACCATTGGGTTCCCTTCCACTTTGTTGGAATTCTCCATGATGTGGTAATAGGCCGCTGCATAGCTGGAGGCATGGATATTTCCCATGGCCATGCAATCCCACACAATCCCCATGGCGCCTTCCTCGTCCAGCAAATCCGCCTCCATCAGCAGGATTAATTCCAAGCTGGCGCCCTCCTTCTTCATCAATTCCTTATTGGAATGGGCGTAAATCAGGCGTTCCACCTTCTCCCGGAAGGGCTCTTCCATGCCGCTGGCAGTTGCATATTCATGGAACGCCCTGCCGCTGCGGAGCGCATGGCAGCCATTGTCGTGGCCTGCATAGCCAATATCATGGAAAATCGCTGCTGTATACAGCGCCTCCTTGTCCACCCCTTCCAGCCCTTCCGCTAGCCGGGAGCACCAGTGCAATACCCGGATGGTATGCTGGAAACGGGAACGGAAGGGATGCCTTGGGTTTTGGGACACAATCCCGCCATTCTGTACCAGATATCCCTTTACGTATGCCAGATATTCCATATATTTCTCATTTGCCATACTGCACCTCCTTATCCTCGCCCAACTGCAGCCCTCTTTCATCCATTCTTTTGGGAACCCGTCCGCAATGAACCGTATTTAATCTTCCATTTTTCCCTCTATTTGCCCTTTGATAAAATCAATCCGGTCAAACACTGCCGGTTTGAAATAGCCAGAAACAGCTACTACCAATTCCTTCTTGGGATTGACATAAATAACATTTCCGCTATTGCCGATAGCCGCATAGCTCCCCTCGCTTTCATCAATAATCCACCACAAATAGCCATACTTCATATCACGGAATTTTTCGCCGCAATGCAGGCAAGCTGTGGTACTTTCTGCAAGCCATTTTTCAGGAACAATACGCTTGTTATTGAAAACACCTTTTTTCAGGCAGAGCAATCCTATCTTTGACATTTCCTCAGCGGACAAACAAAGGCCATATCCAGCAGCCCCAACCCCCTTATTGTCGGAAAACCAGATATTTCCTTTCGGCTCCTTTCCTACTGTGAAAGCCTTGTGCGCTTCGGCATCGGGAGCAACATATATTTTCCGCGGCGCAATCGCCAAGGGCCCAAACAGGTACTGATTTGCAAAATCTGCCGTTGCCATTTTGCTTGTTGCTGCGATGATACCTGTGAGAATATGGATACCTAAGGTAGTGTACCGAAATTCTCCCGTTATGCCACGCCTGCCGCCCAAAAAATCCAGAGCGGCAATGCTCCAGTCGTCCTGCACGCATATTTTTGACCAAGGCTCCGATTTATACTTATAGGGCGCAGTCATTGTCAGAAGATGTTTCAATGTGGCTTTTTGAATTGTCTTTTCTCCCCGTTTGATTTTGTAACCGGGGAAATAATCCAATACATAATCGTCTACGCTGCCAATCAGCCCTTGTTCCATGGCGATGCCAACCAATAAAGAAACAATGCTTTTCGTAACGGACATCGTATGTACCGTATCATCTTTTTTGTAACCATTCCACGTATCGTTAATAATTTCCTTGCCCTTTTTTATAACCGCCACTTGGCAGATATTTGGCTGGTTATCTGACACATAATTGTGAAATTCCGTTAAATTTATCATTTTTACTCCATATCTATCCTTTATTATAAATGTTCTTCAGGTACCGATTTATCCCAGCTGGAACAATGCTTGCCTGTAATCTTTAACATAATACCTTATCTTTGTCCTGCCCTTTTGGATTATGGTATGGCCCTCTTTTTCAAGCATTTCTTTTTGGGATTCTATTCCGCCTGGGTATTTGGGATTTAGTTCGCCATTCGCTTTCAGGGTTCTCCAATAAGGCGTTTTATCGTCTGCCCTTTGATAACTCGCCCATGCCGCTATCGACACAAATATCCCCGCAGTAATTGGTTCTGTGAAATCTGCCCCATTTTGCTTTGCAAAGTAATCCCTGATTGTCCCTACCGTAAGCAATTTCCCAAAAGGCACAAGCCTCATGGCTTTGTCGTAATCAATAGGCGGAGCGAAATACATCCTGCCGCCGCCATATTTTTCAATGCTCTTCTTATCTGTAACCGTTTGGAATTTCGGCATATCCTTGCTATTATGGAGCATTGCATTAAAATCTTTTTTATCTTCGTTTGCCATTTTTACCACCTCCTGCTATAAGTTTATCTTTTTTTCTAGATAATGCAATGAGGCTGTTTTAAAAACATAAAAATGTAAGCCTTATAAATCCCGGTTTTCCGCTCCGTTAACCAATTGGGCAACTTTCCACAACCATTCCTCCTTAAGCGTTATACAGCATAAACCTTGCCGCAAGGGAAGGGCCAACGAGGTTTTTGCTGCCATCCAACCGGAACTTTCCGAAAAAAGAAAAGCGGCAAAAGTTTAACCTCTGCCGCCAATTTTTACTTATGCAAAAACATTTTCCTCATTCACAATCTCCCCTGCACAAGCCTTTATTTGCTCCATTCTTCCTGCCCGCCCTAAGGCATTCTCTTCCTTTGGACATTCGTTTCCATGGGCCGTCCCATGCCCTCTATAACCCTTTCAAAACGTCCTTGTACCTGCCTGTTGGCGTACTGTCTTTGGGTTAAGCAATCTCCTCCTTACAAATCCTCAATCTGCCAGTCAATGGGCTCTACGCCATGGGACTGCAGGAATTCATTTGCTTGGCTGAAATGCCTGCACCCAAAAAATCCCCGGTATGCCGACAGGGGGCTTGGATGGGAGGCTTTCAGGATTAAATGCTTGGGGTTTGTCAGCATGGAGCTTTTCCTCTGGGCCGGCCTGCCCCACAGCATGGATACAATTGGCCTGTCTTGGGCATTAACGGCATGGATAATGGCATCCGTAAACTGTTCCCAGCCCTGCCCCTGATGGGAGTTGGCCTGATGGGCACGGACAGTCAAGACAGTATTTAACATAAGGACGCCCTGCTTAGCCCATTTTACCAGATAACCGTTATTGGGTATGGTGCACCCTAGGTCGTCCTGCAGCTCTTTGTAGATATTTTCCAAGGATGGCGGCGCAGCTACCCCCGGCTTTACAGAAAAGCAAAGGCCATGGGCCTGCCCTTCGTTATGGTAAGGATCCTGCCCTAAAATCAGCACCTTCACCTCACTTAAGGGCGTTAAATGAAGGGCATTGAAAATATCGTCCGCAGGGGGATAAATCACCCTTGTGTTGTATTCCTCCTTGACAAACTGATAAAGCTGCGCATAATAAGGCTTCTTAAATTCTGCGCCGACTGCCTCTAGCCAGTCATTTTCCAACATTCCCATATTGTTTTCTCCTTTGCTGTATGCCAATTTCTTTTGTCCTGCTGCATTTTTGAACGCGTCCTTACTGGTACGCCTTCCTGCTTTTTATCCTTATCTTTAAGCCTTCTCCGGCACGCCTTTCTGCTTTTTGCATAAATCTTTAAATCCTTACCGGCACGCCTTTCTGGGCCAGATAATTTTTGAGTTCCATGATTTCCAGCTCTTTATAGTGGAACAAGGATGCTGCCAGGGCTGCGTCCGCGCCGCCTTCTGTTAACGCTTCATAGAAATGCTCTTTGGTGCCTGCGCCGCCGGACGCAATGACTGGTATGGTGACGGAGCCCGCAATGGCTTTTGTCAGTTCTAAGTCATACCCGGCTTTCGTGCCGTCACAGTCCATGCTGGTAAGGAGAATTTCCCCTGCCCCCAGCCGGTTGGCGCGGGCTGCCCATTCCACCGCGTCAAGGCCAGTGTCGACCCGCCCCCCGTTTTTGTAGACATTCCAGCCGCTGCCGTCTGCCCGCCGCTTGGCGTCAATGGCAACCACCACGCATTGGCTGCCGAATTTATCTGCTGCCTCAGAAATCAGCCCCGGGGTATTGATGGCAGAGGAATTGATGGAAATTTTATCTGCCCCCTCCCGGAGCAATGATTTAAAATCCTCCACTGTGCGGATGCCGCCGCCTACCGTGAAGGGGATAAATACCGTTTCCGCTACCCTGCGCACCATATCCACCACCGTATCCCTCGCATCGGAGGAGGCCGTGATATCCAAAAAAACTACCTCGTCTGCCCCTGCCTTGTCATAAGCCGCGGCAACTGCCACCGGGTCGCCGGCGTCTTTTAAATTGACAAAGTTCACGCCTTTTACCACACGGCCATTATGTACGTCAAGGCAAGGGATAATCCGTTTCGTAAACATATTACAGCACCTCCCCGGTTTTGGCAAAATTCTGCAGCATTTTCAAGCCCATGGAACTGCTCTTTTCCGGATGGAACTGGCAGGCAAAGATATTTCCCTGCTCTACGGAGGCATGGATTTCGGCCCCATATTCCGTGGAGGCTTTTACAATGCTTGGCTCTTTTGCTTTTAAATAAAAAGAATGGACAAAATATACAAACGTCCCTTCCGGAATCCCATCAAAGAGCCTGCCTTGGTTCTGCAAATGCAGGGAATTCCAGCCAATATGGGGGATTTTAAGCCCCGGCGTATCCGGTATTTTTACAATCTCCCCTTCCAAAAGGCGCAGCCCCTCCACGCCGCTGCTCTCTTCGCTCCCTTCAAACAAAAGCTGCAGGCCGAGGCAAATGCCAAGGAACGGCGTCTGCTTGGCTGCCAGTTCATGGATGACTTTATCCAGTTCATACTTTTTCAGGTGTTCCATGGCCTCCCCAAAGGCGCCTACGCCGGGAAGGATGGCTTTGCCTGCTGACAAAATCTCTTTGCGATCCCGGGTAATGCAGCTTTCTTCCCCTAAGAAATCCAGTGCTTTTTTTACGCTCTTTAAGTTCCCTGCATCGTAGTCGATAATTGCTATCATTCTTCTTTATTCTCCTATAAACAAGGTTTTCTCTATATTTTCAACAAATTTCCTTTAGGCTTAGTTGGATTGTCCGTATGCTTTTAAGGCAACAAGAAAAATGGCACTAACAATACAAACCCAAGAACTACCTTTTCTTCCTTCTTACGGGCATATCTACTCTTCTTCCGGCATAAGACCAAGGCTTTCAATAATATCATAAATCAAATAAGTATATTCATCTTTTTCATGGATGGCATACAGCTCCCTTGCCTGGTCCAGCGTCATGTTGTAGTTCTCTGAAAGGAACTGCTCAAGCTCCCCTAACATGGCGTCAAATTCTATGTCTGCCCCTGCCTTTACTCCTTCTGATACATTCCTGTCATACCTTCCTACCCCGCAAACCAGTGCACTCAATGCTTCTGGATGTTTTCCCTGCTCTAGGTACATATTATAAATCCTAAGCTGCTGCTGCACATAAGCGGTGTATTTCGCCTTATTGTACAATTCTTCGTCTGCGGCCTTGACTTTGGCCCCTTGGGTAAAGCAGGTGTATGCTTCAACATATTTCCCTTGCTCATAATATTCCTTGGCCTCGGCAATCGCCATGGTATAGCCAACCTGCGTGCTCAGAAGGACAACCAGCACCACCAAGGACGCCCCAATCAGCATAATCAAAAATACTGGCTTTTTGGGAAGGGGCTTGGATTTTTCCACTGGCTTGGGCTCTTTGGGCTTTTTCTCTTTCTTGGGCTTTGCCAGCTTCGCCTGTTCTTTTTGTGCCTTCTTTTCTGCCTTTGCCTTTTTCTTCTCTGCTTTCTTCTGCGCCTTCTTTTCTGCTTTCTCTTTCTTTTTCTGGGCTTTCAGGGCTTTTTCGTCCAGTTCTTTCTTCCCTTTGTTCCCTTCCAGTTCCCGCAGGATTTCCATATTTTCATCGGATATATTATCTATCTCGCCAATTTCAGGGATTTTGGCGGGGGGTTCCTCGGTTTCCTCTTCGTCTTCCCCAAACAGGGCAATGGACAGCCTTTTGAAAAATCCCGGCTTTTTCCCATCCTTGTCCTTCCCTTTTTTCTTCCCTTCTTCTTGCTCTTGTGCTAGGACGCTGTCCAGTTCTTCCTTACCGCTCGTTTTATTCACCTCTTCTGCCCCGCCTGTATTTTCAAGGCCTAAACTGTCAATTTCCTGTGCCAGGTCCCGGGCCATGGACTCTAGCTCGTCCATAGGCATATCCCCTCCGTCCAAGGAATTCCCTCCGTCCCCGTCTGAAAACATATCTTGGAGCCCTTGGCCAGAATCTGTCTGGCCATAGTCTGACAGTTCCCCTTCATCCATCGTGTTTACCATATAATCCTGCGCGTCAGGGCCTAAGCCAAAATCTGTCCCGATATTGTCCAGTTCTGGCTCTTCCTCTGAGAGATGGCCCAAGGATTCTTCAATCGGAAGGTCATTCTCCCCTAAGGTATCCACTTCGCCTAGGGTGTCAATTTCCCCTAACGTGTCTACCTCGCCCAAGGTATCCACTTCGCCGAAGCCATCCGTATCCCCTAAGGTGTCGACTTCGCCCAAGGCATCCACTTCACCGAAGGTATCCATTCCGCCCAGTGCATCCGTCCCGTCCATGCCATCCAATGTATTGCTTTTCACATTGCTTACGATATTGTCAATATCCTCCATGTCGAAATCCATGTCCAAGTCCATGTCTGGATCCGGCGCTGAACTTGCCTTATTCTTGCTCTTCTCAAATTCCTGCAAGAAATCATTGTCATCATCCTCTGAAAAAGAGCTGTTGAACTCTTCCAGAAAATCGTCGTCTTCTTCCTCAATCTCTGGACTTTCCTCTACGCCCCGCAGCAACCTGTCCAGATAATCTTCTCTTTCATTCAAAGGTTCCACCTCCGGTGATTTATTCTACAATATTATAGCATACTTCGGGCCAATACACAAATTTAATTCTTAAAACTATGTACAGGGGCTGGTATCCGGCCGCCCCGGCTGATAAACGGGCCGCACCCATAGGGGTTCACCGGCATGATGGGGGCATGGCCTAAAAGGCCCCCAAACTCTACGGTTTCCCCCACGCCTTTTCCGATAACGGGAATCAGGCGGACAGCGGTAGTCTTCTGGTTAATCATCCCAATTGCCATTTCATCTGCAATGATACCGGAAATGGTGGAAGGCTCCACATCCCCCGGAATGGCTATCATGTCAAGGCCTACGGAGCATACGCAGGTCATGGCTTCTAGCTTTTCCAACGTCAGCGCGCCTGCCTCAACGGCATCTATCATGCCCTGGTCCTCGCTGACAGGGATAAATGCCCCGCTTAAGCCGCCGACATAGGAGGAGGCCATAATGCCGCCTTTTTTTACTTGGTCATTGAGCAGGGCAAGGGCTGCGGTCGTGCCGGGCGCCCCTGCATATTCCAATCCGATTTCTTCTAAAATCTCTGCCACCGAATCCCCTACGGCCGGTGTCGGGGCAAGGGACAGGTCAATGATGCCAAAGGGAATCCCCATCCGCCTGCTGGCCTCCTGGGCCACAAGCTGCCCCACCCGGGTAATTTTGAAGGCTGTCTTCTTAATGGTTTCGCAAAGCACTTCGAAATTCTCGCCGCGCACCTGTTCCAAGGCTTTTTTCACAACCCCGGGGCCGGATACCCCTACGTTGATGATGGCGTCTGCTTCTGTTACCCCGTGGAACGCCCCTGCCATAAAGGGGTTATCGTCCGGCGCATTGCAGAATATTACCAGCTTTGCGCAGCCAAGGGAGTCATTTTCCTTGGTAAATTCTGCCGTTTTTTGCACAATTTCCCCCATCAGCTTCACCGCGTCCATGTTAATCCCCGTCTTGGTGGAGCCTACGTTGATGGAGCTGCATACCCGCTCTGTTTCGGAAAGGGCTTCTGGGATGGAGCGGATTAAATCTTCATCCCCCTTCGTCATCCCTTTGGACACCAGCGCGGAATACCCTCCGATAAAATTAACGCCGGCCTCCTTGGCTGCCTGGTCCAAAACTTTGGCGATTGCCACAAAATCCTTAGGCCCTTTGCATGCCGCCTGCCCGACTAAGGCAATGGGGGTAACGGAAATCCGCTTATTGACAATGGGGATACAGTAATTGCGCTCAATTTCCGCCCCTGTTTCCACCAGCTTTGCGGCTGTCTTGGTAATTTTCCGGTAAATTTTTTCCTTAAGGGCCTCCAAATCGGAGTCGATGCAGTCCAGCAGGCTGATTCCAAGGGTTATGGTCCGCACATCCAGATTTTCATGCTCAATCATTTGATTGGTTTCATTTACTTCCCAAATATTTATCATTACGCCGCTCCTTAAATTCTGTGCATTTTATTGAAAATTTCTTCTTTCTGGCACTTAATTGCCACGCCGATGCTTTGCCCGGCCTCTTCCAGTTCTTTTGCACACTGCCCAAATGGTTTTGCAGCGTCCTTCATATCCACAATCATCATCATATTGAAAAAGCCCTGCACAATCGTCTGGCTGATATCCAGCACGTTGATGCCGTTGTCTGCAAGGTAAGTGCATACTTTGGCTATAATCCCCACGGTATCTTTCCCCACTACTGTGATAATGGTCCTGTCTGCTTTCTTTCCCATCTATTCCTTTCCTCCGTTTTGCCAAATTTTATGGCTGCAAAACTGTTTTCCCTTCTGCTAAACCTTTTTTACATCTGAAATCTATGCGTATATTTCCTATTTTTATGGCTGCAAAACTGTTTTTCCTTCTTAAAATTCGATTACTTCCGAAACCATGTCGCGCTTTGCTACATACATGGGGAAATCCCCTGCACGGTAAGGGTTGGGGGCCATGTCGACTTCCAGGCGCACGGTTTCATAGGCAAGTTGCTCGTAGTTATTTTCCTTGCTTAAATGCCCTAGGATGACCCCTTTAAAATTGTCGTGGAGCACTTGGCTTAAAAGCTGGCCGGACAATTCATTGGACAGATGCCCCCTGTCCCCTAAAATGCGCTGCTTGAGGTAATAGGGGTATGACCCGGCCTCTAACATATGTACATCGTGGTTCGCCTCCAGCAAAAGCACGTCCAGATGCTGCAGTTTTTCCACAATCCCTTCGTCAAATTTCCCCAAATCCGTCATGACCGCCATGGATTTTTTCCCTTGGCGGAGCACGAAGGCCGTGGGCATTGCGGCATCATGGGAAATGGGGACTGGGCTTACGGCAATGTCCCCAATGGTAAATTCCCGGCCTTCCTCAATTTCCCGGAACAGATCTTGTGGGATTTCCCCAAGGCTCTTGCATTTTAGGATGGCCTTCTTTGTCCCAGCTGTGGCGTAAATGGGAATCCCATAGCGCCTTGCTACCACCCCAAGGCCGCTGATATGGTCGGAATGTTCATGGGTAATCAGGATTCCGTCCGCCTCCCGGGCAGTGTGCCCAATCTCGTTGAGCCCTGCCTCCATCCGCTTGCCGCTTAAGCCCGTGTCAATCAAAAGGCTTGTGGTTTCTGTCCCTGCAAAAATACAGTTTCCACTGCTGCCGCTTGCAATGCTGCACAGTTTCATCCTTAGTCCTCCCAGTAAATCTCAACCGTATCCCCATATTTTAAGGGTGCAGTATAGGAAGGGATTTCCCCATTGAGCTTTGTCACAATAGCCCTGCCGTTCCCTGCATTTAAGTCAAAGGAAATGGCGTCAAACACATCCACAAATACATAGGAAGATTTTCCCCGCAGGGTGACTGCTGCATTGTTGACAATCACTTGGAGGGATGCGGCTTCTGGCTTCGCCTTCGGCTTTTCTTCCGGCTTTTTGCGGATAGTGGGGCGGATGTCGCTTTCCGTTGTCTGCTGGGACTGGCGGAATTTTTCCTCTAGCTCTTCTTGGGAGATGTTCTCTTTCCCGGCTGCTGGGGATACCCTTGGTTTCCTTCTGGAGGATACCGGGGCTTCGGGTTCTTCCAATCCTGCTGGCTGGGCTTCTTGTAACGCTTCATCCTCCTGTCCCATAGAGCCTTCTGCTGCCCTAAGGGCTGGCGGTTCTGTGCCTGTGCTTCTCCTTGCTACCCTTTCCAAGCCTGAATAATCTGTTCTTCCTGCTGCTGCCCCTGTGGGTAGCTGCCCTGCATCCATATGTTCTGCATCTTCTGCCTCGGCAAATGCCGCCTGTTCCGGTTCTTCCCCTTCGGATGCCTGCCTTGCTCCTATCCCTGCCGTTTTGGCTTCTTCCTTTTCTGTATTTCCTGCCTGCCCCTTGTTTCTCTTTCCTGCTTCTTCTATTGTATTTCCCGTTTCTTCTTGCCTTGGGATTCCTGCTGTTTGGCTGTCTGAAACTGCTTTTCCCTGCCTTGGGATTCTTACAGCTTGGCTACCTGAAACCGCTTTTTCTTGCTCTTGGATTCCTGCGGCTTGGCTGTCTGGAGTCAATTTTCCTTGCTCTTGGATTCCTGCGGCCTGATTATCTGGAGCTGCTTTCCCTTGTTCTGGGATTCCTGCGGCTTGGCTATCCGAAACTGCTTTCTCCTGCTCTGGGCTCCCTGCGGCTTGGCTGTCTGGAAGCGCCAACCCGGTATTTCCTTCCTGCACTTCCTCCTGCACTTCTTCCTGCGGCTGCCGGTAAACCCCTTCAATTTCTTCCAGCGGTGTCCGGTAAGTAACCACTTCCCACTCTAAGGAAAAGTTTTCATAGACCTGCGTATCCAAATCTGCAAGCTTATTGTTCACATAGATATCGCTGTCCAAATCAATTTCCACGTCCATAAATTCCATAATCTGGGCAACGGTGTAAAAGCTGCGCATTTCTACCCAGTCATTTTCCTGAATCTCATAGTAAGGCGGCTCTAGGCTGCCGTTTACTTCTGCAAATTTCGGGCAGGTAATCATCCTGCCGTTTACCTCAAAGGTAATCACCACCCGGCCGTATTCCTCCAGTTCCTCCAGGCGGCAGACGGCTGCTGCCCCCACGGTGGAAGGTTCAATGACGATATCGCTGTTCGGCTCTAAGGTTGCATTGATGCTTGTCACCCGGCCATTGACCCGGACAACGGCAGATTCTCCCGGCTCGCCCCGGACAATCCGCTTCTTGCCGTTGACATAGAAATTGATTTCCTTCCCCCGCCTTGGGAATAGCTGCTCATTGGGGAACCCAGCCCGCAATGCTGCATCCACAATCGTCAGCTTATTGTTGTCGTAAAGTTTAATCCGCTCCCCGTTAAACCGTACAAAAAGGAAATTATTTTTCTGGTCGTAGTAGCTGATGCAGATGCCGATTGGTGTAACAAGGAGCGGGTCTTTCTTGATTTCCTCCTGCTCAAAATGGATTTCCTGCAGCACTTCTTCCCCGCGCAGGGCGACGCGCTCCAAGGGAAGACCCAGCTCCGAAGCCAAATGGTCCACAAACCCGTGGACTTTCCCGCCGCCGCCGACGATAAAGGTTGCGTTGACCGTTTCCCCGCCGTTTAATTCCTTAATCTTTGCCGCAATGTCCTCCGTCAGGCTGAATACAAGTGGTTCAATCAGCTCCCACACTTCCTCGGCAGTGATGGTGTGCTTTATCATCATAATGTCTTGGTATTCAATTTCTTTTTCCGTAGTAGAGCTTAACTTGATATGTTCCGCCGTCTTAAAATCCACCAGATAATGCTGGACTAACAGCTCCGTAATCTCATCCCCAGCGCAGGGAATCATGCCGTAGGCAATAATGCTGCCGTCCCGCGTCACGGAAATATCGCTGGTGCCTGCCCCTACGTCCACCAATGCAATGTTCAGCATACGGAAGGTTTCCGGGATTGCCACATTGATGGCGGCAATAGGCTCCAGCGTCAGGCTTGCCACCTTTAATCCTGCCCGGCCAACTGCGGTATAAAGCCCGTCCACAACGTCCTCTGGCAGGAAGGTTACGATAATGTCTGCGCTGACAACCTCTGCCTTATGCCCTTCCAGATTAGAAAAAACATCCCCGTTCAGGTAATATTTCACAACGGAATAGCCTACGCAGTAAAATTTAAAATTGGTGTCATTATTCTCATTTAAAATCTGCTGCGCTTTTTCAATCCCCAGCAAATCCAAGGTGTGCACGTCCTCGCCAGTCACCACCACTTCCTCTTGGAACCCATATTCCACCGTCGTAGTGACCGTTTTCAGCACACGGCCTGCGGCTGCGATGCAGACTTCCGTCAGGGGCATGTGGATTTGGCTTTCCAAAGCCGCCTTTACCTTGTCGATGGTACGGCCTACCCGGCCGATATCATGGATCTGCCCGTCTAACATGGAACGGGTTTCGTGCTCCCGCATATACTGGGCAATCACGTAAAAATCATCCTCGTTTTTATACCCCACCGTACCTACTACATTCCTTGTGCCGATGTCAAGGCCGAAAACCAAGGGCACGCCCTCAAGCTGCTGCTCCATTTTATTCAGTTCCCCTTTTTCCTTGATGGCTTGGGCAACCTGATAAAAGGTTTCTTCCCTTGTACCATCATTTTCAATGATTACTTGGCAGTGTTTGCGGTATTCGCTGTCGGAAAGCTGGCTTTTAAACATGCTTTCTACCTGTTCCTCGGAATAGCCCCGGGAGCGCATCAGCCGCTTTTTCCTGACTTCCTCTGAGGTACGGACATACCACAGCTCGTCGCAGATTTCCTCATAATTGTCTTCAATTAAAAGGGCGGCTTCAATCACCACATAATCTAAAATCCCCATGCGCTCCTGCTCTGTAATCTGCCCCAAAATATATTCCTTGACCGCCGGGTGCATGACTTCATTGACCCGGGAGCGCAAGTCATCGGAACTAAACAGCGCTGCCGACAGCGCGGAACGGTTGATGGACTCGTCGTCGTTATACACCTCTACCGGCAAAAATTTCAGCAGTTTCCGGTAGCACTCGCTCCCCGGCTCCATCAGCATCCGGGCGATTTTGTCCGCAATCAGGTTTTTCACCCTGTAATTCTGCTCCAAATACTCCAAGATGGCGGATTTGCCTGCTCCGACTCCGCCAGTAATCCCAATTACCTGCATTTGACATAACTCCTTTATTTTTATTTAATGTGCTTCATACCAACTTTTGCCGCGGTTCATATCAATTTCCAGCTTGACGGAAAGGGATGCTGCCGCCTCCATTTCCCGTTTCAGGATTTCTTCCACCTGCGCGGCTTCTTCTTCCAAGGCCTCCACAAGCAGCTCATCATGGATCTGCAAAATCAGCCGGGAACGCAGCCCCTGCTCCTTTAAGGCATCGCCAACCCGCACCATGGCAATCTTGATAATGTCCGCCGCCGTCCCTTGGATGGGGGAATTCATCGCTACCCGCTCCCCGAAGGAACGCTGCATAAAATTGCTGGAGGAAAGCTCCGGCACCGGCCTCCTGCGGCCAAACATGGTGGTGACATACCCCTGCTCCTTGGCGTCCTTCACCTGCTGGTCTAAAAACCGCTTGACTCCCGGATAAGTTTCAAAATAAGATTCAATGTACTGGGCGGCTTCTTTCTTGGTAATGCTCAAATCTTGGCTTAGGCCAAAGGAACTGATGCCGTACACAATCCCAAAATTTACAGCCTTCGCGTTCCGCCGCTGGAGGCTTGTGACTTCCTCAAAGGGCACATGGAACACTTGGGAGGCGGTAATCCTGTGGATATCCTGCGCTTTCTGGTAGGCTTCAATCAGGCTTTCATCCCCGGACATATGAGCCAGCACCCGCAGCTCAATCTGGGAATAATCCGCGTCAATCAAAATACACCCTTCCTTGGGGATAAATACCTTGCGGATTTGCCGCCCCAGTTCCATCCGTATGGGGATGTTCTGCAAATTCGGCTCCGTGCTGCTAATCCGCCCGGTGGCCGTAATAGTCTGGTGGAAGGTAGAATGGATGCGCCCTCCTGCGTCAATATAATTCGCCAGCCCGTCCGCATAGGTAGATTTTAATTTCGTAAGCTGCCGGTACTCCAAAATTTTCGATACCAAAGGGTAATCCCCTGCCAGCTTGTCCAGCACGTCCGCCGCCGTGGAATACCCGGTCTTGGTCTTCTTTCCGTAAGGCATTTTCAGTTTTTCAAACAGGATCACCCCAAGCTGCTTGGGGGAATTGATGTTGAATGTTTCCCCTGCATCCTGA
The DNA here is from genome assembly GCA_910580195.1 of uncultured Lachnospiraceae bacterium. Taxonomy (GTDB): domain Bacteria; phylum Bacillota; class Clostridia; order Lachnospirales; family Lachnospiraceae; genus Petralouisia. The sequence continues at coordinate 15,764 of CAJTWA010000001.1, read as the reverse complement.
TAGATTTCCTGCTCCAGCTCTGCGATTTTCCCAGAAAGGTTTTCCCCGTAAAGCTTTAGTTCTTCCCCATTGACCTGCACCCCCTCCTGCTCCATCTCGTGGAGGGTGTACACAAGGGGCATTTCTATCTCTTGGTACAGTTCCCACATGCCGGCATCTTTCAGCTTCCCTTCCAGCACCGGGGCTGCCTTGTGCGCCGCAAAGGCCATGGAACAGCCATAGGCGGAAAGTTCCCTGCGCTTCTGTGCTGCCGCCTGGCCCAAAGGCAGTTTCCCAATCAAATCCGCCCGGGAAGGCAGCTGCAGCCCTAGGTGCCCTTTTGCCACCTCTTCGTAAGCTTCATCGCTTTTCAGCGGGTTTAGGAGATAGGCGCTGATGGAAAGGTCCGAAATCCCCTTCCGCCCCTCTTTCCCAATGGAAATCCATGGGAGCTGCGCTTTCAGCCCAAAGGTTGCCGCCGGTTTCCCCTGCCCGAAAAGGGCTAAAAGCTGCCCTGCCAGCCATGGGCCTTCCATCCCTTCCCCTGCCCAAAGGAAGTAACCGTCCCCTTCCCCAAAGGACAGGGCAAGCCCTAAAATTTCTTCCGCCCTGCCGGCCTGTGCTGCCTCTTCCTGTCCCTGCAAAAAGCTATCCAATGTTATCTGGCCTTCCTGCCCGGCCATTTCAGGATCGGCAAAAAGCTGGAAACCAATCCCCTTGGCCTTTTGTGCCTTCCCAAATATTTTTTCTGCTTCCTTTCGCTCCGTAACTTCCTGAAACTTCCGTTCTGCCGGGGATGTATGGGCATTTTTCCCAAAACGCCCCAGCATCTGCTTAAATTCCAGTTTTTCCATCCACTGATAAGCCTCCGACGTGAACAAATCCCCCAAAACCGCCTCTTCCAAGCGGTATGTGATGGGGGCGTCCGTCACAATGGTAGCCAGCGTCTTGCTCATCTGTGCCATATCGTAATGTTCCCGCAGGTTCTTCTGAGCCCTTGGGGGCTTGATCTCGTCCACATGCTGGTAAGCCTCTTCAATGCTGCCATAGGAAACAATCAGCGCTGTGGCTGTTTTTTCCCCAATGCCCGGCACGCCGGGGATATTGTCTGCGGAATCCCCCATCAGGGCTTTTAAGTCTATAAATTCCTTTGGCGTCACTTGGTATTTTTCCTTGACGTCTTTGGCATAGTAATCCTCGATTTCTGTCCCAGTGCGCTTCGTCTTTGGGATGCGGATTTTTATCTGTTCGCTGGCGAGCTGCAGCAAATCCCGGTCCCCGGACACCAGCGATACCAAAAACCCTTCGGCTTCGCTTTTCCTTGCAATGGTCCCAAGGATGTCGTCTGCTTCATAGCCCTCCTGCTCCACAATGGCAACGCCCATGGATTTCAGCACTTCTTTTATCACAGGGACTTGCTGGCGCAGTTCTTCGGCCATGGGTTTCCTTGTGCCCTTATAGCCTTCAAACATTTTGTGCCGGAATGTGGGCGCATGGACGTCGAAGGCCACGGTCAGGTAGCCGGGCTTTTCTTCCTCTAGGATACGGAAGAGGATATTCAAAAAGCCGTATACTGCATTGGTGTGGAGGCCTTCTGCGTTGGTTAAGTCCGGGATGCCGAAAAATGCCCGGTTTAGGATGCTGTGGCCGTCAATTAAAACTATTTTCTTATCCATAAATATTTGGTTCCTTCTGTTTTTCTTCCATATTAATAGAAACACTGCGGCTTGCGCTGCCGTTTGGGATAGCGGCTGGGGGAAATGGGATTCCCGGCGCCATTTTCGCTCATATCATTTCTATTTTACACCATATGGGGCGGATTTAAAAGTTATAAATTCAGGAAATGTGAAAATTATATGGTTCTTGGGGTTTTTTGGGGGAAATGCTGGGGTTTGGGTGGGTGGGGGAGGGGGGTTTTGAGAGAAATGCTGGGGTTTGGGTGGATGGGGGAGAAGATTTTTGTGGAAATAGATGGGGAAAATGGGAGATGGAGGGATTGAGCAAGGAGGACGCAGTTCTGGGCGGGAGCCTCCCGCCCAGAACTGCTGGCTGTTGGCTTAGACTGATTCTGAGTTTGGCGCTAAATTTCCCTTGTGTAAGTTTTCAGCCATTCCTGTTCCTCTTTTTCTAGGAATGGGGAGATTTTTTCGTAGACCATTTTGTGGTAGGTGTTTAAGAGGCTGCGTTCGGAGGCGGCCATTTCTTCTGGGAGGATGGCGTCTAGGTCAATGGGGGCATAGGTGATGGTTTCAAATTCCATGAACTGGCCGTATTCGTTTTTCTCTGCTTTTTTGCAGATGAGTTCATTTTCTGTGCGGATCCCATATTTCCCTTCCAGATAGACGCCGGGCTCGTCGGTTGTTACCATGCCTTCTTCCAGCACGCAGCTATCGCCCCGTTCGGGCACTATTTTCCACCGGAAACCGTTGGGGCCTTCGTGGACGTTCAGGAGGTAGCCGATGCCATGGCCTGTGCCGCATTTGTAGTCAAGGCCTAGGTTCCACAGGGGGCCTCTGGATAAAATATCAAGGTTCAGGCCGCGGCAGCCGTGCAGGAATTTTGCTGCTGCAAGGTTCAGGTTTGAGCGGCATACTGTGGTGAAATGGAATTTCTCTTCCTCCGTGAGCGGACCTAAGGCCATGGTCCGGGTGATGTCCGTGCTGCCGTCCAGATAGTGGCCGCCGGAATCTACCAGCAGGAATCCCTCTGGCTTTAGCACGGCATTGGATTCTGGGGTTGCGGTATAGTGCATCATGGCAGCGTTGGCGCCGTACGCGCTGATGGTGTCAAAGCTTAAATCTACAAATAATTCCTGTTCTTTCCGGCGTTCCTCCAAGTAATCCGAAGCGGAAATTTCTGTCATTTCTATTTTTCCGATATTAGTTTTCAGCCAGTACATGAATTTCGTGAAGGCTACCCCGTCTTTGATGTGGGCATTGCGTATGTTGGAAAGTTCTGTTTCGTTTTTGATGGCCTTCATCAGTTCTGTTGGATTTTCTTCCTGTACTACGGCTGCTTTTGGGGGCAGGCTGCGGAAAATGCGGTAATTGACGATATTTTTGTCCAAAAGGACAGATGCATGTTCCGGAAGCCCTGCTGCATACTGGTAAATTTCCCCGTATGGCCGGATGGTGATTTGGTTTTCCTTGCAGTATTCCAGAAGGCCCGGGCTTAGGGTTTCCTCATGGATGAACCAAAAACATTCTTTTTCTGTAATGGCTGCAAAGGAAAGGACGACTGGCACGTGGCTGATGTCGCCGCCGCGGATGTTAAAGAGCCATGCAATGTCGTAAAGGGACGTTAAGATATGGACTCCCGTTTCTTTTTCCGCCATTTTTTCCCGTAAGCGTCCCAGCTTGCTTTTCGTGCTTTCCCCGGCGTATTTTTCTTCCAGCACAAATACAGGGTTTTTGGGAAGTTCGGGCCTGTTTTCCCAGATAAGCCCTACCAAATCTTCCTCTGCATATACGGAACCTTGCTTGTCCGCTGCTATTTTTTCATAATCTTCCCCGGCTTTTGCGTTTATGACGCGGCCGTCAAAACCAAGGCAGCCGCCTTCTTTTAAGTTCTGTTCCACGTATTCCTTGACGGTGGGGACGCCTTCTTCCCCCATCCGGTACAAGGTTATGGGGCTCCCGGCAAGCTGCTGTTCTGCTTGGATAAAATACCTGCCGTCCGCCCATAGGCCTGCTGCGTCTTTTGTGAAGACTGCAGTCCCTGCGGAACCGGTAAAGCCTGTGATATATTTCCTTGCTTTAAAATAATCCCCGACGTATTCGGATTCATGGAAATCGGAAGTTGGCACAATGTACATGTCTATGTTCCGTTTCTGCATTTCTGCCCGGAGGGCTTGTATTCTTTCTGTTACCAATGCTATTCTCCTTTCACGGCTATGGCTTCAATTTCCACTAGCCCGCCCTTTGGGAGCTTTGCGGCCTGTACGCAGGAGCGGGCTGGCGCCTCCCCTTGGAAATACTGGGCGTAAATCTCGTTTACTTTTGCAAAATCATTGATGTCGTCAAGGAATACGTTTGTCTTTACTACATGGCTCAGGCTGCTGCCGGCTGCTTCTAACACGGCTGCAAGGTTTTTTAAGCTCTGGTGCGCCTGCGCTTCTAACCCTTCCGGCAGTTCGCCGCTTTCTGGGATTAAGCCTAGCTGCCCGGATGTGAAAATCAGGCCGTTTGCTTCTACGGCATGTACGTATGGCCCTACTGCTGCGGGTGCGCTGGGTGCGTGGATTGCTTTTTTCATGTTCTATTTCCTCTTTTCTTTTACTTAAATCATGACGCCTTTATTTTACCACGTTCTGGAAATTCATTCAATGCAGAAAGATTTAAAAAAGTGCTTGCTTTTTTTCCAATTATGTGGTAATATAATTTTTGTTTGGAAGAGCAGTTGTTTGATAAGTTTTGGAAAGCAGTTGCATCCGGTTGTGCCGGCGTGTCGGAATGGCAGACGAGGCAGACTCAAAATCTGTTGTGGGCAACCACGTGCGGGTTCAAGTCCCGCTGCCGGCAGTCTTTGTAAGTGCCAAATCCCTTAGGGAATGAGGGGTTTGGCATTTTTGCAGTCTAATAGGCTTATGCTCCCCGTTGAATCCGCTATCATGGCTAAAAATAAAAACTGTATCAACCAAAAAAGCAGTGACAAAATGGCAACTGGGCAGCTAAACATTCCAGCTGCTTATACGCAAGACGGCCGTTGGGAGCTGGGTGGTAGGGGATCACTGCCAAGGCTGCCAAAGGTTTAATATTTTTTCTGCCAATTATTTTTTGCCGCTGCCCACCGCTCCGGCTCCTGTTCCCAAAGCTTATTCAGCCAAGCAATCCCCTGCCCTATGCCCTCTTCGGAAAATTCAGTTTCCATGCGCAGCTTTTCTTCTTCCGGCGTTGCGTCGAAGCCATAGGGGCCTTCCCATGCGGTAAGTTCCAGACAGTTTATTTCTTTTCCCTTCCCTTCCCCTGATTCTTCCAAAAGTTCTTTCTTTATAAGGGAAAACCGGAAGCGCAGGCCTTCATAGCTTCCGGTAAAGGTTGCCTTTTTCAGGTAGGGGATAGACAGCACATCTTTCCGTTCCAGCATAAAAATATCTCCGTTCTGATATGGATTTCCTTAAAAATTTCTTTATAGCCCCAACCTCGCCCTGCTCAGCTAAAATCTGATTGCCGTAAGCTGCGGGGCATCAAATCTGTGAAATGAACCGCCCCGCCGCAAGCTGCGGGGTATCAGACCCGTGAACGAATGAACCGCCCCGCCGCAAGCTGCGGAATACCAAACCCGTGAATGAATAAACAAGGATTCTTTAAAACCAGGCACAATGCCAAATCCAAAGCCGCACTGGGCCTATTCCCATTTCATATCTTTTAAGATATCAAAGCAGTCGAAGGTAGCAAAATAATCCTTTGGGGTTTCTGCCCGGCGGATCAGCTGGGCGGTTCCGTCTTCTTTTAAGAGGATTTCTGCGGATTTCAGCTTGCCATTGTAATTATAGCCCATGGAAAACCCGTGGGCGCCGGTGTCGTGGATGACAAGCAAATCGCCAATGGCGATTTTGGGCAGCATCCGGTCAATGGCGAATTTGTCGTTATTTTCGCAGAGGGAACCAGTGATATCGTATTTATGGCTGCACACGCTGTTGTCTTTCCCCATGACTGTGATATGGTGGTAGGCGCCGTACATGGCGGGGCGCATCAGGTTCACGGCGCAGGCGTCGCAGCCGATGTATTCTTTGTAGGTGTGCTTTTCATGGATGGCGGTTGTCACAAGGCAGCCGTATGGGCCCATCATAAAACGGCCCAGTTCCGTGTAAATTGCCACGTCGCCCATGCCTGCGGGCACAAGGACCTCTTCATAAACTTTCCGGACCCCTTCGCCGATGGCGTAAATATCATTGGGCTCTTGGTCTGGGCGGTAGGGTATGCCGATGCCGCCGGAAAGGTTGATGAAACGGATGTCGGCCCCGGTTTCTTCTTTTAATTTTACGGCTACCTCAAACAGGGTTCTTGCCAGCGTGGGGTAATATTCATTGGTAACGGTGTTGCTGGCTAAAAATGCATGGATCCCGAAATGCTTTGCGCCTTTTTCCTTCAATACCTTGAAGCCCTCGAAAAGCTGCTCCGTGGTAAAGCCATATTTGGCGTCCCCGGGGTTGTCCATAATGCTGTTGCTGATTTTGAACACGCCCCCCGGATTGTAACGGCAGCTTATGGTTTCCGGGATTTGGCCGATGGTTTTTTCCAGAAAATCAATATGGGTGAAATCGTCCAGATTGATGATTGCGCCGATATCATGGGCGAACTGGAACTCGCTGGCCGGGGTGGCATTGGAGGAAAACATAATGTCTGGGCCGCCAAAATGCAGCGTGTCTGCCAGCATCAGCTCCGTCATAGAAGAGCAGTCTAAGCCGCAGCCATACTCTTTTAGGATATTGATTAAAAATGGGTTGGGGGTTGCCTTTACGGCAAAATATTCCTTAAACCCCGGGTTCCATGCAAATGCCTCCTTTACGGCCTTGGCATTGGCACGGATGCCCTTTTCATCATATAAATGGAAGGGAGTGGGGTATGTTTTCACAATTTCATCTAATTGCTCTTTTGTCACGAATGGTTCCTTTTTCATTGGGGCTCTTTCTCCTTCACTGTCAAATTCTGTTTCTTCCTTATATTAAGGATTTTCAGGAATACTATAATCGTTCTGAAAAAAAATGTCAAGGAATATTCTGCCGGAAGAATATCATGTGTAACAGTTCAGCCTACAAAGCCCGTAAGAATGTGTAAATTCAGCAAAAAAATCCAGCCCTTTGCTGAAAGCAAACTTTAAATGGGCTGGATTCCGTAACAGCGAGGCCTTAGGCAGAACTGTTGCATCATGCGCAGTGGAGGATCACTTTCCCTTCTGCCCTGCTGGCGGGAACGTCTATGACCCGCTGGTTGGCGCTGCCCCGCCAATGGAGCTGAGTATCTTTCTTCCCTTCCTGAAATTCACCGTCCACCAGCACGTCTACATAATCCATGATTTCAAGGCCGCTAATGGTTTCCCATACAAATCCGGTGTAAAGCCATACGGTTTTTTCCGGGAACCTGCTTTTCAGTTCCCGGAGAAACCGCAGCACATCAGAACGGTTGCCAAAATACAGGGGATCCCCGCCGCTTAGGGTAATGCCAGAAATATAATCCCGGGCAAGCTCTGCAAAGATTTCCTCTTTTGCCGCTTTGTCAAACGCAAGGCCGCCGTTTGGGTCCCAAGTGATGGGGTTATGGCATCCCTTGCAGCAGTGGGAACAGCCGGACACCCACAGGACCACCCGAAGCCCATCGCCGTTTAGCATATCGTCTTTTGTTATGTTATGGTATCTCATAAGTTCTCCTTACATGCTCCTGCGCTCTTTGATTTCTGCCATCTTGGCGTCGTTCAGCCTTGTGTCGCCTTTGACGCGGGAGTAGGACAGGTAGCCGTTCATCCGCTCTATTTTCGTTAAGTTATGGCTGCCGCATTTGGGGCAGACGTCCATTTCCAGCTCCTGATGGCCGCAGTCGTCACAGTAGGAAAGGGAGAGGTTCACCCCTTCATAAAATCCCATGTCCATGGCCCGCCTTACCAGCGTCTTTACTGCCTCCCGGTTGTAGTCGATGGGATATTTCACATACTGGATTTTGCCCCCGTTGCTCAGTTCCCAGAAACGGTATTCCAAATCCTGCTTCTGGATGGGGGTGATGTCCTCCGTCACGTGGCAGTGGAAACCGTTGCTGACGTATTCCCGGTCGGACACATTTTCCACAATGCCATATTTCTTGCGGAACTGCTTGACTTGCAGGCCGCAGAGGTTTTCTGCCGGGGTGGCGTAGATGGCGTAGAGGTTCCCGTCTGCTTTCTTAAATTCATTGATTTTTTCATTGATATGCTCCAACACCTCAATGGCAAACTGGCCGTCTTCCACCAAGGATTTCCCGTTGTAAAGCTGCTGCAGTTCGTTAAATGCAGTAATCCCAAAGGAGGCCGTGGCCGTTTTTAGGAGGGGCTTGATTTTATCGTGGATGCCAAGGTGGCCGCCATAAAACCCGCCTTCGCAATAGGCAAGGGGGTTGGTGCTTGCCCGCATTTCCCCTAAATAAGCGTAGGTGCGGATATGGAGCTGGCGGATTAATTCTAAGTAATAATCCAGCACCTCATAAAAATCCCGGCTTTCCTGCCTTGATTTTGCAAGGATCATCGGAAGGTGCAGGCTGACTACCCCAATGTTGAACCGGCCTACAAAGACCGGGCGGTCTGATTCATCCGCTGGGTTCATGCCACCCTTTACATACCATGGGGATAAAAACGCCCGGCATCCCATGGGGCTGATAATCTCCCCATACTGCTTGTACATGCTGGAAATATAGCCTTTCCCGGTAAGGCTTAGCCAATCGGGGTACATGGTTTTCCGGGAACATTCAATCCCAATTTCAAATACGTCCTCCAGTTCCTTGCCCGGCCCGTGGAGGTTCTCATCGTAAAGGAATACCAATTTCGGGAACAGCACCGGCTTCCTGCAGCCTGCTTTCCCCTGCCCCTTCCGGCGCACTTCCAACATGGCGATGGAGGCCATCTTGGCAAATTTCCCCGTCCCTGTCCCAAAAGTCATGGTAATGAAGGGGTAATCCCCGCGGCTGGAAGATACGGAATTAAACTTGTATTCCCATCCTTGGACGCCCTGCTCAAAGTCCCGGGCAATGTCCTTCATGGTTTCCTCTTTGGCCCGTTCTTCGGAAAGGCCTAGGCTTATGTATTTTTCCATATATTTTGCATAAGATTTTTCTGCATAGGGCTCTAAAATCTTTTCCACGCTGGGCACGGTAAACCCGCCGTACTGCTGGCTTGCGGCGCTTAGCACAATATCCCCAATGACGTCGAAGGCCACGTCCAAGGTTTTCGGCTCGTTGTACCACAGATTCCCCATCTCAAAGCCGCCCCGCAGCACATTTTCCACGTCAAACAGGCAGCAGTTCATGGTATCCCGCCTTGCAGACATGTCATGGACATAGAGGTAGCCGTCCCGGCAGGCTTGGATTTCCTCGGTAGTCATGAAAAATTTCTGGTACAGCTCCTTGTTCAGCTGGTTGAAAATCAGGCTCCGCTTGGTGGAAACCAGCGCGCTGTCCGTGTTGGAATTTTCCTTGTCCCCAATGTACATGATGGACTGGCTCTTCTTATAAACCTCGTCCAGCATCTGCACAAAATCCTGCTTGTAGTTCCGGTAATCCCGGTAGCTTTTTGCTACCACTGGGTTTACCTTTTCCAATGCCCCTTCTACGATATTGTGCATCTGGGCAATCTTCACTTCTGCAATGCCCATGGACTCCACTTTCTCTTCCACAAACTGGCAGATAAATTTTAGCTCTTCCTCCGTAAAGGTAATCAGCGCCCGGTAGGCGGATTTATTTACGGCAACCACCACTTTCTGTACGTTAAAATCCTCTTTTGTGCCATCCTTTTTGATGACCTTGAACGATTTGTCCATGCTTTTCCCTCCTGCGCCTTGCTTGGCATAGTTCTATATATCTTGTTGCTTTTTCGGATTTTTTTATCTTTTCATACTATATATTGTGTGTTGGACAATATCTTACCATGCGATAGGCAGGAAGTCAAGAGGCAGAAAATACCCTTTTCAATCAGATTCGCAAAATAAGGGATACCCAATCCTCTGTGGGTATCCCTTATCTTTTTGCTGCCGGCACATTTTTAGGGGGAGGCTAAATTGCAGCCAGCCCTTATGCTGCCTCAAACTGGGAATTATACAGGCCTTACTAAAACCTGCCCTTTTCCTGCAGTTCCAGCCCTTATGCTGCCTCAAACTGGGAATTATACAGGTCTGCATAAAACCCGCCCTTTGCCAGCAGTTCCTGATGGTTCCCCTGCTCAATGATATCCCCGTCCTTCATCACTAGGATTACATCTGCATCCTTAATGGTGGAAAGCCGGTGGGCAATCACAAAGCTGGTCCTGCCTTTCATTAGGTTATTCATGGCCTTCTGGATACGCCCCTCCGTGCGGGTATCCACAGAAGAAGTGGCTTCATCCAAAATCATGATTGGGTTATCTGCAAGGATTGCCCTTGCAATGGTAAGGAGCTGCTTCTGCCCTTGGGATACATTGCTGGCGTCTTCATTCAGCTCCATTTCATAGCCCCCGGGCAAGGTGGAAATGAAATGGTGGGCATGGGCAGCCTTTGCGGCAGCCACCACTTCCTCGTCGGTGGCGTCCAGCCTGCCGTACCGGATATTTTCCATAATCGTGCCCTGAAAGAGCCATGTGTCCTGCAGGACCATGCCGAAATTTTCCCGAAGCTCACTGCGGTTGAAATCCCTTAAGTCATGGCCGTCCACCTGTATACTGCCTTTTTGCACATCGTAGAACCGCAGCAGCAATTTTACCATGGTAGTTTTCCCGGCCCCGGTAGGGCCTACGATTGCCACCATCTGCCCGGGCTTTACTTGGCAGTTGAAATCGTGGATGATAATTTTGTCCGCATCATAGCCAAACTGCACATGGGAAAAATCTACCCTGCCTTCCATGCCGGAAAGGTGCACCGGGTTTGCCGCTTGTACCTCTTCCTCTTCTTCCCCAAGGAATTCAAATACCCGCTCTGCTGCCGCTGCCGTGGACTGCAGCATATTGGAAACCTGCGCAACTTGGGTAATGGGCTGGGTAAACTGGCGGACATACTGGATAAAGGACTGGATTTCCCCAACCTCTATGCTGCCGCGGATGGCAAGCATCCCTCCTACGACCGCTACCGCCACATACCCAAGGTTCCCTACAAAACCCATAATCGGCTGCATCATCCCGGACAGAAACTGGGATTTCCACGCAGACTGGTATAAAATGCCATTGGTTTCATGGAAGGTTGTTACCATATCTTCTTCCTTATTAAATGCTTTCACAATGTTGTGGCCGCTGAACACTTCCTCTACCTGCCCATTGATTTCCCCAAGGTATTTCTGCTGGGCGATAAAGTATTTCTGGGAAAATTTTACCACAACCCCAATTAAGGCAGCAGATACCGGAAGGATTACCAGCGCAATCAGCGTCATCACCGGGCTGATGCTCAACATCATCACAAGGATGCCTATAATCGTCGCCACCGAGGTGATGAGCTGGGTTACGCTCTGGTTCAGCCCCTGCCCCAAGGTATCCACGTCATTGGTAATCCTAGAGAGCACCTCCCCCACCGTCCGGGACTCAAAATATTTCATGGGCATCCGGTTGATTTTGCTGGAAATGTCCGCCCGGAACCGGAAACATATTTTTTGGGTAATCCCTGTCATAATAAAACTTTGGACAAAGGAACAGGCCGCGCTGACGAGATAGACGCTGACTAAAAACAGCAGGATTTCCCCGATTTTCCCAAAATCAATCTCCCCAGCGCCTGTCACCTTTGCTACCAGCCCGTGGAACAGCTCCGTAGTGGCCTGCCCTAAAATTTTCGGCCCTGCAATGCCAAAGGCTGTTGAGGCAACTGCAAACAGCAGGACTACTGCTACGCCGATTTTATAGTTTCCCATATACTGTATTAATTTTCGGATTGTGCCACGGAAGTTTTTTGCTTTTTCTCCCGGCGCCATGCCAGCGCCTGGCCCATGCCCGTGGCCCATCCGGCCTCTCCGTCTTGGTTCGCTCATTCTAAGGCGCCTCCTTCCTTTCTTCCTGCCCCGTTGGGCGATTCCTGCATTTCCTGCCCTGCGTTCCGCTTTGCTGGCGGTTCCTGCCCTGCTTCTGGCCTTACTGGCGGTTCCTGCCCTGCTTCTGGCCTTGCCGGAACTCCTTTCCCTGCTTCTTCCGAAGTTTCTTTCAGTTCCCGTTCGGATAGCTGGGATGCTGCAATTTCCCGGTACGTTTCGCAGCTTGCCATCAGCTCCCTATGGGTCCCGATGCCTGCAATTTCCCCGTCGTCCAGCACAATAATCTGGTCCGCATGGAGGATTGTGCTGATGCGCTGGGCTACAATAATGACGGCTGCATCTTTCGTTTTATCAGCCAGCGCTTTCCGCAATGCCACATCCGTCTTGTAATCCAATGCGGAAAAACTGTCGTCAAACAAGTATACTTTTGGGTTTTTGGCAATGGCCCTTGCAATGGACAGCCGCTGCTTCTGCCCGCCGGATACATTGGTTCCCCCTTGGGCAATGGCGCTTTCGTACTGTTCTTCTTTTTCAAGGATAAAGCTCTCCGCTTGGGCAATTTTTGCCGCTTCTTCCATGGTTTCCTCCGAAACATTCCCCGCAAATTTCAGGTTGGAGGCAATTGTACCGGAAAAGAGCACCCCTTTCTGGGGCACATACCCAATCAGGCCCCGCAGTTCTTTCAGCCCCAGATCCCGGATGTCCACCCCATCCATCGTAACCCTTCCGCCAGTCACGTCATAAAACCGGGGGATTAAGTTTAAAAGCGTAGACTTCCCGCAGCCAGTGCTCCCAATAATGGCTGTGGTTTTTCCCGGCTCTGCCGTAAAGGAAATATGGGAAATGGCTGGCTCCCCGGCGCCCGGGTAGGCAAAGGATACATCTTCAAATGCTACGTTCCCTTTCCATCCTGTTTCCGGCGCCTTGGCTGGATGGGCAGGATCTGGCACTGTGCCCTTGGTGCGGATGACTTCATCAATCCGCTTGGCTGCAACCCCTGCCCGGGGCAGCATGACCGATACCATGGTGATCATCAGGAAAGCCATGACAATCTGCATGGTGTAAGTGATAAACGCCATCATGTCCCCCACCTGCAGGTTCCCCAAATCTACGCCCTTGGAGCCAAACCATACAATCAGCACCGTAATGCAGTTCATAATCAGCATCATTGCCGGCATCATCATGGACATGGCACGGCTGGTAAACAGCTGGGTTTTCATCAAATCCCGGCTTGCCCCCTCAAACCGCTGTTCCTCAAATTTTTCCCTTGAAAATGCACGGATGACCGGAACCCCTGTAAGGATTTCCCTTGAAACCAAGTTCAGCCGGTCGACCAATGCCTGCATTTTCTTAAATTTCGGCATCGTTACAGACATCAGGATGCCCACCAGCAGGATAATGCTACCTACGGCCACCCCGATGATCCATCCCATCCCAGTTTTCGTGCTGAGTACTTTTACAATGCCGCCAGCCCCGATAATGGGCGCATAAATTACCATGCGCAGCAATATGACCGCCACCATCTGCACCTGCTGGATATCGTTGGTGCTCCTTGTAATCAGGGAGGCGGTGGAAAACTGTTCCATTTCCCGGTTGGAAAAGGAAACCACGTTCTGGAAAATTTCCCCGCGCAGTTCCATGCCAAGGCGGGCAGAAACCCGGGCAGCCAAAAGTCCCACAAGGATGGACGCTGCCATCATCACGACTGCCATGGCAAGCATTTTTGCGCCGGTGCGGGCCATATAGCGGTTTTGGTACGCACCCAAATCCCATCCCATGGCTTCATACTCACTGCGCACTGCAAGGCTGGCCCGCTGGGTAATGGCCGCGCCGTCCCCTTCTTCCATGCCTTCCATGCCCTGCCGCTGCAGTTCCAGCATCTGTTCCCTTGTTACCTGCCCGCTTTCAAACAGGGCATGCAGGCCGTCCCCGTCCAGCCCCATCCCTTCTGCCATGGCGGACATGACGGCAAAGGGCATCCCCAGAAGCTCATCCAAAGCTTCTAATTCTTCCTGTTTCATGGAAATCCGCTCAAAATTCCCTTCTGCATTTTCTGTATAAGAATCCCGGAGGGTTTTTTCCCCTTCCTCGTCCAAAAACATACAGAGGTTTTCTAACGTACTTTTGCGCATTTCATCTGGCGATGCATGGGCAACCCCTCCCTGCTGGATGCCGATATCCACAATGTCTGACATATATTGGGGCAGCGACAGCTCGCAATATGCCTGTACAACCAGCAGCAAGATAATGCACAAAACGGCTGCCTTGTACCTGCCCAGATATTGAAGTATTTTTCCCATTCCCAGTCCCTCTCTTTCTGCTATGTAATAGGTTTGCCATACTTATGGGTATTCCAGAAATCCCATACAGGCGTTCCATGGCCCTTTGATCCGGCAAACTTCTGTTTTGCCCGCCAGAAGCGCTCCCAATGCCTATCTTCTTGCCATTTCCCTGCTTGGGGGCTTTTCTGCTTCCTGTTCCATCACGTCTGCCAGTTCATTGCAAAGGCTGATTAATTCTTCCACGCGTTCTTCCCCCATGGACTGCAGAACCCGCTTCATAAAGCGTTTCATGGAATCCTGCGTTTCCCGGCACACCTGCCTGCCCTCTTCCGTCAGGTACACATAGGTGTTGCGCCGGTCCCTGTCGTCTATTTTCCGGCCGATGAGCTGGCGTTCTTCTAGGCTTTTTAACATCCGTGACGTTTGGGAGGATGCAATCCTAAGGGTCTTGGCGAGCTCGGATACGTAGATTCCGGAAAGGCCTGTTTTCTGCTGGTAGCCGCCGATGGCCTGCAGGGCGAAGAATTCCATTTTGGAAATTCCGGTTTCTGGGGTTACTTCTACTTTGCGGATGCGCTGGAAGGCATACATGAGCCTGGTGTGTATGGCTATGTTCTTCATAATTCTTATCCCCGTTTCTTTTGGTGCTTGGTGCTCTTACAAAATGCTGCATGGTGTAAAATGTTTAGGAAGTAAATAGTTGACTATGTTATTTATTTACTTTTTAACATATTAGGGCAGGGGGAGGGATTTGTCAAGGGGGGATTTTCTGAAATTTTTATAAAATGTGTGGAGGGAGTGGGGATTTTGCGTTGTGGAGGGCGGCGCAGTTCTGGGCAGTGGGGGCGTTGCGTTGTGGGGGGGGCGGACGCAGTTCTGGGCGGGAGCAGTTGTGTTGTGGGGGCGGACGCAGTTCTGGGCGGGAGCCCCTTCCCTGCAAACGGGACAACATTCCGGTGAACTAACTGCTAACTGCAACTAAAGAACTCAGGAAAGCCTTCGTTCTTAAGTTTCCGTAAGCAGTGGATTTCACCTCCATTAAAAACGTCCCTGAATGGTTTGCAGGAAAGGGGCTCCCGCCCAGAACTGCTGGTTGCTGGCATCTGGAAAGGTGTGGGAGGAACTGCTGGGAGTTGGCCTGTGGGAAAGCAGATTGCTATTTTAAGGTTTTTAAATTTATGGTATAATAGCAACAGCTAGTATACGTGCCGGAGTGCGCATAGTTTTACCATGCCATGATGCGGAGCATATGACGTGCCGAAATGCAAATGGGTTGCTATACCATAGTTTATTACGGAGTGATTATTGTATAAGTAGCGGCGGCTACCATACGCGCTGGGATGGGCATGGTTCTCCCTTAACTATGGTGCGGAGAATAGCAATGGTTATACATACTGGGATACGTGGGATTTATCATGGACAAAGACTGGAAAGGAGGCGCCTATGGAAATAGATGAATTTATCGAAGAAAACCGTATTGGGATATTTGTAGAAGCTGATTTGGAGAGGAAGGTATTTTATATCAGAAAGATGGACAGGGAACTGGAATCTTATGATTTGTTCCAGCAATTAATCCTTTATAACAGCACAGAAAATTTGGACGGATACCTTTCGGGGAAACTTTTGCCGCAAACATGGGGGCAGGGCAACACAGTATGTATCTTATGCAAGCCAAACGAAGGGCAAATATTTGCGCTTTTTCTGGACACAGATTTGGCCGGAAGTGAATTTCCGCAATATGTAAAACAATTAGATATGCAATTAAAAGAAGCCTTACAGGAACGGCAAAGGAAAGACCAACTATTAAAAGTCAAGTAGATAATTGAAAAAATCCAAAAGATAT